>NZ_JBEOVW010000044.1:0-42285 GCF_040295705.1 Micromonospora sp. NPDC002717
CATCCCACACACCCGACACATCCACCAACCCACCCCACCGCAACGGCAACTCCAAACCCACCACCCGACCCAAACCCCACACCGCCGCACCAGCGGAGAGGTCGCCCAGGGTCTCCGAGTCGTCCACCGCAACCGCACCGGAGGTGAGCCACCACAAGCGAGCGTCGACCGTCGCCACGGCCAGCGCCTGCGCCACGGTCATGGCCTCCACCACGCCCGCGCCGGCGAGCGAGATCAGCGAGACCAGGCCGGCGACCGGTCCACGGGTCTCCCGCGCCTCGGTCAGTTGGCGCGCGATGCGGTCACGGTCCCACTCGTCCAGCACCACCGGGACCACCTCGGCGCCCCGCGCCGACAGCCCGGCCAGCAGCGGGTGGTCCTCCTGGCCTGGGAGGATCAGCACCAACCACGTGCCGGTCAGGCCCGCACGCCCGGCCACCGCGGCCGGCCGCCACTCGACCCGGTACCGCCAGGAGTCCACGACGGACTGCTGCCGGGCGGCCCGCCGCCACTGCGCGAGCTTCGGCAGGACCTCGCTGAACGGCTCGTCCGCGTGGACGCCCAACTCGCCGCCGATCCGGTCGGGGTCGCCGGACTCCACGGCCGCCCAGAACCGCCCGTCGAGGGCATCGGCGTGGGCGTCCCGACGGGCCGAGGGCGCCGCCTCGGGCCAGTACCAGGTGTGGTCGAAGGCGTACGTGGGCAGGTCGACCACGCGCGGCCGGGCACCGGCCTGGCCGTGGTACGCCGCCCAGTCGACGGCGACGCCCGCGACCCACAACTGCCCGACGGCCGAGGTCAACGCGTCGACCTCCGCCTGGTCCCGCCGCGACGTCGGAATCCGCCGCACCACCCCGTCGCCGACGATCTCCGCCACCATCGCCGTCAACGTCGCGTCCGGGCCGACCTCCAGGAACGTGTCGACGCCCTGCTCCCGCAGCGCGGCCACCCCGTCGGCGAACCGCACCGCCTGCCGCACGTGCCGCACCCAGTAACCCGGATCCACCAGCTCCAGCGGATCCGCCACCGCGCCGGTCACGTTCGACACCACGGGCACTCGCGGCACCCGCCAGTCCAGCCCCGCCACCACCGAGGCGAACTCGTCCAACATCGGGTCCATGAGCCGCGAGTGGAACGCGTGACTGACCGACAGCTCCTTGACCCGCCAACCCCGCTCGCGAGAGGCCACCACCACCGAGGCGACCTCGTCGGCGGCACCCGATACCACCACCGACGCGGGACCGTTCACCGCCGCGACGTCCACCGCCGCACCGGTCTCCGCGATCAACTCGGCGACCGATTGCTCCGCAGCGCCGATCGCGGCCATCACCCCACCGGCCGGCAACGCCTGCATCAACCGACCCCGCGCCGCCACCAACGCACACGCATCCGGCAGCGACAGCATCCCCGCCACGTAGGCAGCAGTCACCTCACCGATCGAATGACCCGCCAGGAAATCCGCCCGCACACCCCACGACGACAGCAACTCCCACAACGCCACCTCAACCGCGAACAACCCCGCCTGCGCGAACACCGTCTGATCCAACAAACCGGCCTCGGAGCTGCCCGGCTCGGCAAACACCACCTCCCGCAGCGGACGCGGCGACAGGTCATCCAGATGCCCGCACACCTCGTCGAAGGCCGAGGCGAACACGGGGAACGCGTCGTACAGTTCACGGCCCATGCCGGCCCGCTGCGAACCCTGACCCGTGAACAACACCGCCCGACGACCCGCCGCCACCACACCCGAAGCCACCGACGACCGGCCCTCGGCGACAGCCGACAGGCCCGCCATCAACTCGTCCACGTCCGAGCCCCACACCACCGCACGGTGCTCCAACGCCGCACGCGACGTCGCCAACGACCACGACACATCCGACACCGCGAGGTCGGAGCGGCCCCGCACGAACGACACCAACCGCGCCGCCTGACCCGACAGACCCCGCTCCGACCGCGCCGACACCACCCACGGCACCGGCACCCTCACCGGCACGACAGGCGCCGAAACGGAATCCGACCCGGCCAGGGACTCCACCGCCGCAGGTGCCGGCTCAAGCTCCAGCGCGGACTCCGGCTGCTCCAGGATCACGTGCGCGTTCGTGCCGGAGATGCCGAACGACGACACACCCGCGCGACGCGCACGCCCCACCGCCGGCCACTCACGCGGCCGCGTCACCAGCTCCACCGCACCCGACGACCAGTCCACATGCGACGACGGCGCGTCGACGTGCAACGACGCCGGCACCACCCCGGCCCGCATCGCCAGGATCATCTTGATGACGCCGGCCACGCCGGCCGCCGCCTGCGTGTGACCGATGTTCGACTTCACCGAGCCGAGGAGCAGCGGCGCAGCCTCGCCGCGGCCCTGCCCGTACGTGGCCAACAACGCCTGCGCCTCGATCGGGTCACCGAGCGTCGTGCCGGTGCCGTGCGCCTCGACGACGTCCACGTCCCCGGCCGACAACCCCGCCGACGCGAGCGCCTGCCGGATCACCCGCTGCTGCGACGGACCGTTCGGCGCCGTCAACCCGTTCGACGCACCGTCCTGGTTCACCGCCGTACCCCGCACCACCGCCAGCACCCGACGACCGTCCCGCCGCGCGTCCGACAGCCGCTGCACGACCAGGACGCCGACGCCCTCGCCCCACGCGGTGCCGTCCGCCGACTCGGCGAACGCCTTGCAGCGGCCGTCCGCCGACAGCCCGCCCTGGCGGGAGAACTCGATGAAGGCGCCGGGAGTCGCCATCACCGTCACACCGCCGGCCAGCGCCAGGTCGCACTCGCCGGACCGCAGCGCCTGCGCGGCCAGGTGCAGCGCCACCAACGACGACGAACACGCGGTGTCCACGGTCACCGCCGGCCCCTCGAAACCGAACGAGTACGCCACCCGGCCCGACAGCACGCTCGCCGAGGCACCGGTCGCGCCGAACCCGGCGAGGGACTCGCCGGCCTGACGCACGACGGTCTCGTAGTCCTGTCCGTTGGTGCCGGCGAACACCCCGACGCGGCTGCCGCGCAGCGCGAGGGGTTCGATCCGGGCGTCCTCGAACGCCTCCCAGGTGACCTCCAGCAGCAGCCGCTGCTGCGGGTCCATGGCGAGGGCCTCACGGGGCGAGATCCCGAAGAACTCCGCGTCGAAGCCGCCCGCGTCGGCCAGGAAGGCTCCTCGGGTGACGTAGGAGTGGCCGTTCCCCTCGGAGCCGGGGTCGGCCAGCGACTCCAGGTCCCAGTGCCGGTTCGTCGGGAATCCGGACATCGCGTCGACGCCGGCCGTCAGCAGCTCCCAGAGCCCGTCCGGGGACTCGGCTCCGGCGGGGAACCGGCAGCCCATGCCGACGATGACGATCGGGTCGTCGCCCACGACGGGGCCGGTCGACGCGGTGGCGCCGGGAAGGGCCTGCCCGCCGAGCAGCTCGGCGTGGATGTGCCCGGCGAGGACGGTCGAGTTCGGGTAGTCGAACGCGAGCGTGCTCGGCAGCGCGAGGCCGGTGGCCGCGTCGAGCCGGTTGCGCAGCTCGACCGCCGCCAGCGAGGTGAAGCCCAGGTCCTGGAACGCCCGATCCGGCGCCACCCGCTCGGCGGACTCGTGGCCCAGCACGGCGGCGACCTCGGCACGGACGAGCTCGCGGAGCGCGTGCATCTGCTCCGTGCCGGACATTCCGGACAGGCGAAGGCGCAGGTCGGCCGCCGGGGCGGGGGCGTCGGGGGCTGCCGCCGGACCGGCCGCGGCCAGCAGGTCCCGGACCAGCGGGGCGTGCCGTCGGCCGCCGGCGGCGGCCACCCGGGCCCAGTCGATGTCGGCCACCACGAGGTACGTCTCGTCGCGGTCGAGCGCCCGGGTGAGGGCCCGCACGGCCGTTTCCGGCGCCATCGCGCCGAACCCGGTGCGGCTCAGCCGCTGCTCGAACTCGCCGGCGCTCACGCCGCCGTCGGCCCACAGGCCCCAGGCGAGCGAGGTCCCCGGCAGCCCCTCCGCGCGACGCCGCTGCGCCAGGGCGTCGAGGAAGGCGTTGCCGGGCGCGTAGGTGGCCTGGCCGGCGGCACCCAGGAGACCGGCGAGCGAGGAGAAGAGGACGAACGCGGAGAGGTCCCTGCCCCGGGTCAACTCGTCCAGGTTGCGCGCGGCGTCGACCTTCGCCCGCAGCGCGGTGGCGAGCTGGTCGACGCTCACCGCGTCGACCACGTTGTCGTCGAGGGCGGCGGCGGTGTGCACGACCGCGGTCAGCGGAAGCTCGTCGGGGATCGAGTCGAGCAGGACCGCGAGCGCGGCCCGGTCGGCGACGTCGCAGGACGCGACGGTGATCCTGCTGCCGAGCGCGGTGAGTTCCTCGGCGAGGGCGGCGGCGCCGGGCGCCTCGGGACCGCGCCGGCTGACGAGCAGGAGGTGTTCGGCGCCATCGCCGGCCAGCGCACGGGCGACGTGGCCGCCGAGGGCGCCGGTGCCGCCGGTGATCAGCACGGTGCCGCGCGGCGTCCGGAAACGGTGTGGGCCGGCGTCGCGGTCCGTCGCGCGAACCAGCCTGCGGGCGTGGGCACCGGCCTGGCGCAGGGCGACCTCGTCCTCCCGGCCGGTGCCGCCGATCAGCGTACGGAGCCTGCGTACGACACCCTGGTCCGGCTGCTCGGGCAGGTCGACGAGCCCACCCCAGCGGTGCGGGTGCTCGGCCCGCAGCACGCTGCCGAAGCCCCACGCCATCGCCTGCACGGGGTCGACGTGCCGGTCGCGGGACCCGACGGAGACCGCGCCGCGGGTGGCGATCCAGAGTCGGGCGGCGACCCCGGCGTCCCCGAGCGCCTGGGCGAGCGCGACGGTGCCGGCGAGCCCGGCCGGAACGGAAGCGGCCCCGGCGTACGGCCGATCGTCGATCGCGAGGAGGGAGAGCACGGGCAGCGGGTCGCCGTCGCGGCCGGCCGACGCCTCGACGAGGTCGTGGGCGATGCGCTTGCGGTCGCAGGCGGCGTCGACCTCGACGACCCGCGCGCCGTCGACGCCGAGGGCGGTCACCCAGTCCGTCACGGCCGCGCCCGCGTCGGCCGGTACGACGAGCAGGAACTCGGTCGCCTCGGCACGGGCGGGCTCGTCCGTGAGCGGCTGCCACGCCACCCGGTAGCGCCACGAGTCGAGGGCGGCCGCGGCGTCCCGGCGACGTCGCCAGGTGGACAGCGCCGGTAGCACGGCCGCGAGCGGGGCGTCGGCGTCGACGGCCAGGCTCTCGGCGAGACTCGCGACGTCCTCCGCCTCAATGGCCCGCCAGAAGTCCTCGTCGGCAGCGGTACGCCCGGCGGCCGGGGGCCGGTAGGACCGCGTCGCCGCATTGATCCAGTAACGTCGATGATCGAAGGCGTACGTGGGCAGGTCGACCACGCGCGGCCGGGCACCGGCCTGGCCGTGGTACGCCGCCCAGTCCACCGCGGCACCCGCGACCCAGAGCTGCCCGACGGCCGAGGTCAGCGCGTCGACCTCCGCCTGGTCCCGCCGCGACGTCGGGATCCGCCGCACGTCGGCGACGATCTCCGCCACCATGGCGGTGAGGACGGCGTCCGGACCGACCTCCAGGAACGTGTCGACGCCCTGCTCCCGCAGCGCCGCCACCCCGTCGGCGAACCGCACCGCCTGCCGCACGTGCCGCACCCAGTAGCCCGGGTCGGTGACCTCCGCCGTGTCCGCGACCGCGCCGGTCACGTTCGACACGATCGGGATCCGGGGCGGCTGCCAGCCCAGCCCCGCCACGACGGACGCGAACTCGTCCAACATCGGATCCATCAACCGCGAGTGGAACGCGTGACTGACCGACAACTCCTTGACCCGCCAACCCCGCTCACGAGAGGTCGCCACCACCGAGGCGACCTCATCGGCGGCGCCCGAGACGACCACCGCCGCAGGACCGTTCACCGCCGCGACGTCCACCGCCGCACCCGACGCCTCGATGACCTCGCGCACCGCAGCCTCGGCCGCGCCGACCGCCGCCATCACCCCACCGGCCGGCAACGCCTGCATCAACCGACCCCGCGCCGCCACCAGGGCACACGCGTCCGGCAGCGACAGCATCCCCGCCACGTACGCGGCGGTCACCTCACCGATCGAATGACCCGCCAGGAAATCCGCCCGCACACCCCACGACGACAACAACTCCCACAACGCCACCTCAACCGCGAACAACCCCGCCTGCGCGAAGAAGGTTTGATCCAGCAGAGCGGCGTCCGCAGTGCCCAGCTCGGCGAACACCACCTCCCGCAGAGGACGCGGCAGATGCCGATCGATCTCCGCGCACACCGCGTCGAAGGACGCCGCGAAGACCGGGAACGCCTCGTACAGTTCACGGCCCATGCCGGCCCGCTGCGAACCCTGACCCGTGAACAGCACCGCCCGGCGACCCGCCGACACCACACCCGAAGCCACCGACGACCGGCCCTCGGCGACAGCCGACAGGCCCGCCATCAACTCGTCCACGTCCGAGCCCCACACCACCGCACGGTGCTCCAACGCCGCACGCGACGTCGCCAACGACCACGACACATCCGACACCGCGAGGTCGGACCGGTCCCGCACGAACGACGCCAACCGCGCCGCCTGACCCGCCAGGCCCCGCTCCGACCGCGCCGACACCACCCACGGCACCGGCACCCTCACCGGCACGACAGGCGCCCGGACGGGCTCCGGCTCGCCCTGCTCGATGATCACGTGGGCGTTGGTGCCGGAGATGCCGAACGAGGACACGCCCGCGCGGCGCGGACGCCCCACCGCCGGCCACTCACGCGCCCGCGTCACCAGCTCGACCGCACCCGACGACCAGTCCACGTGCGACGACGGCTCTTCGACGTGCAGCGACGCCGGGACCACCCCGTGCCGCATCGACAGGATCATCTTGATGACGCCGGCCACACCGGCCGCCGCCTGCGTGTGACCGATGTTCGACTTCACCGAACCCAGCAGCAGCGCGTCGTGGTCGTCCCGGTCCTGCCCGTACGTGGCGAGCAACGCCTGCGCCTCGATCGGGTCACCCAACGTCGTGCCCGTGCCGTGCGCCTCCACCGCGTCCACGTCCGCCACGGTCAGCCGGGCGTTCGCGAGGGCTTGGCGGATCACCCGCTGCTGCGACGGACCGTTCGGCGCCGTCAAACCGTTCGACGCACCGTCCTGGTTCACCGCCGTGCCACGCACCACGGCCAGGACCCGGCGGCCGTCCCGCCGCGCATCCGACAGCCGCTGCACCAGCAGCACGCCCACGCCCTCGGACCAGCCCGTGCCGTCCGCGTCGTCCGAGAACGACTTGCACCGGCCGTCGGGGGACATGCCCCGCTGGCGGGAGAAGTCGATGAACGTCTCGGGCGTCGCCATGACGGTGACGCCGCCGGCGAGGGCCAGGTCGCACTCGCCCGACCGCAGCGCCTGCACGGCCAGGTGCAGCGCCACCAACGACGACGAACACGCCGTGTCCACCGTCACCGCCGGCCCCTCGAAACCGAACGAGTACGCCACCCGGCCCGACAGCACGCTGCTCGCCGTGCCGACGCCGAGGTAGCCGTCGAGGGTCTCCGGCACGTCGGCCAGCCCGGCGGCGTGGTTGTGGTACATCATGCCGGCGAACACGCCGACGGGGCGGCCCCGCAGCGCGAGCGGGTCGATCCGGGCGTCCTCGATCGCCTCCCACGAGGTCTCCAGCAGCAGCCGCTGCTGCGGGTCCATGGCGAGGGCCTCGTGCGGCGAGATCTTGAACAGGTCGGCGTCGAAGTCACCGGCGTCGGCCAGGAAGCCGCCCTCGCGGGCGTAGCTGCTGCCCCGGCGCGTGCCGGACGGGTCGTACAGCTCGTCGAGGTCCCATCCCCGGTCGGCGGGGAAGTCGGTGATGCCGTCCCCACCGGCGGCGAGGAGGTCCCACAGCTGCTCCGGGGAGCGTACGCCGCCGGGGTAGCGGCAGCTCATCCCGACGATCGCGATCGGCTCGTCGAGCGCCGCGACGGTGGCGACCGCCGCCGGCAGCGGGTCGGCGTCCGCGCCGGTCTCGGCGTCCAGGTGGTCGGCCAGGGCGAGCGGCGTCGGGTGGTCGAACACCAGGGTCGCCGGCAGCCGCAGGCCGGTGACCGCACCCAGCCGGTTACGCAGCTCGACGGCGGTCAGCGAGTCGAAGCCCAGGTCGGTGAACGGACGCGCGGCCTCGACGGCGGACGCGTCGGCGTACCCCAGCACCGCCGCGACCTGGTCGAGGACGAGCCGCAGCAGGGCCGCGGCGCGCTCCTCGCGGTCGAGCCCGGCCAGCTGTCCGGTGAGGGCGGCGGTCCCGGCCGGGCCGGTCCGCGCGGCGCGGCGGCGGGGCGCCCGGACCAGCCCGCGCAGAACGGGCGGCAGGGTGCCCGCCTCGGCCTGGGTGCGCAGCGCCGGGCCGTCCAGCGTCATCGGCACCGCCACCGGCCGGCCGGTCAGCAGGGCGGCGTCGAAGAGGGCGAGGCCGTCCGCCTGCGGGAGGGGGCGCACGCCCGCGCGGGCCAGCCGGTCGGCGTCGGCCCGGTCGAGGCCGGCGGTCATGCCGCCGCCCGACTCGGCCCACGGCCCCCAGGCCAGGGAGAGCGCCGGGCGGCCGGCGGCCCGTCGCCGGTGGGCGAGCGCGTCGAGGTAGGCGTTGGCGGCGGCGTAGTTGGCCTGGCCGGGGCTGCCCGTCACGCCCGCCGCCGAGGAGTACGTGACGAAGAGGCCGAGGTCCAGGTCGGCGGTCAGCTCGTGCAGGTGCGCGGCGGCGTCCACCTTGGGCCGGAGCACCTCGGCGAGGGATTCGGCGGTGAGCGAGGTCAGGGTGCGGTCGGCGAGCACGCCGGCGGTGTGCACCACGCCGGTCAGCGGGTGGGCGGGGTCGATCCGGTCCAGCAGCGCGGCCAGGGCGTCCCGGTCGGCGGCGTCGCACGCCTCGACCGTCGCGGTCGCGCCCAGGTCGGCCAGCTCGGCGAGCAGGTCGGCGACGCCGTCCGCGTCGGCCCCACGCCGGCTGGTGAGCACCAGGTGGCGGACCCCGTGCCGGGTGACCAGGTGGCGGGCGGTCAGTGCGCCCAGGGCGCCGGTGCCGCCGGTGACCAGGACCGTGCCGTCCGGGTCCGGCGACGAGGCCGGGGCGTCGGATTCGGTGGCGGCGACGAGCCGGGGCACCCGGACCACGCCGTTCCGCACGGCCGCCTGCGGTTCCTCGGCGGACAGCAGGCCGGCGAGGGCGGCGGCGGAGCGGTCCGGGTCGTCGACGTCGACGAGCAGGAACCGGCCGGGGTGCTCGGCCTGCGCGGAGCGGAGCAGACCCCAGACGGCCGCGCCGGCCAGGTCCTCCACCTCGGCGGCGTCGTCCACGGCGACGGCACCGCGGGTGAGCACGACCAGCCGGGATCCGCCGGTGTGCGGCTCGGCGGCGAGCCAGCCCTGGAGCACGCCGAGGACCTCGGCGAGCAGGCCGTGGACCGGGTCGGGGCCGGTCGCGGCGGCACCGGCCACCGGGAACAGCACGACGTCGGGCACCCCGGCGTCGACCAGCGCGTCGAGGTCGGGGTGCCGGGCGGCGGCCACGCCGGACGGCAGTGGCGCGGGGCGGTCGCCGAGCACGGCCCAGGTCGTGTCGTCGGGCGCGCCGGCGCTGCCGGCGTGCCGGGGCCAGTCGAGGCGGAACAGCGAGCGACGCCAGGAGGGCCCGCCGGAGGACAGGTCTCCGGCCGGCAGGGGCCGCAGCACCAGGGACCCGATCCGGGCGACGGGCTCGCCGGCGGCGTCCGCGACCAGCATGGCCACCGTGTCCGGGCCGGTGGGGGTGAGCCGTACCCGCAGCGTGTCGGCGCCGTGGGCGGACAGCGTGACGGCGGACCAGGAGAACGGCAGCCGGGCCTGGCCGGGGTCGACGATGCCCAGCCCGACCGCCTGCACGGCGGCGTCGAGCAGCGCCGGGTGCAGCCCGTACCCGCCGGCCTCGCCGGCCGCCGGCTCGGGCAGCGCGACCTCGGCGTAGACGTCGGCGCCGAGCCGCCACGCGGCGCGCAGCCCGGAGAAGGTCGGGCCGTACGCGAATCCGGCGTCCGCCGCCCGGCCGGTCAGCTCGGACACGTCGAGGGCGGCGGCGCCGGCCGGCGGCCACGCCGTCAGCGGGGTCGCGTCCTCCCCCGGTCCCGGGGTGAGCAGGCCGGTGGCGTGCCGGACCCACAGGTCGTCGGTGCCGGAGCGGCGGGCGTGGACGGTGAGCTGCCACGCGTCGGTGCCGGCCCGTTCGGCGGCGACCTGCACGTCGACGCCGCCGGTCTCCGGCAGCACCAGCGGCGCCTCCAGGGTCAGCTCGGCGAGCCGGTCCGCGCCGACCTCCGCGCCGGCCCGCAACGCCAGCTCCACGACACCGGTGCCGGGGAAGAGCACCACGTCGCGTACGGCGTGCTCGGCCAGCCAGGGCTGGCTCTCCACCGACAGCCGGCCGGTGAGCGTCACCTCGTCGCCGTCGGCCGACCGGAACACCGCGCCGAGCAGCGGGTGGCCGGTCGGGGTCAGCCCGGCGGCGGTCACGTCGGCGGCCTGCGGCAGGGGCAGCAGCCAGTAGCGCTGGCGCTGGAACGCGTACGTCGGCAGGTCGACCGGCACGGGCGGGCCGTCGAACAGGGCGGCCCAGTCCACCGGCACGCCCCGGGCCCAGACGGTGGCGGCGGCGGCCAGCGCGGTCGCCGCCTCGTCGGAGTCGGCGCGCAGCACCGGGGCGCAGACCGCCTGGTCCGACCCGACGATCTCCTGGGTCAGCGCGGAGAGCACCCCGCCGGGGCCCACCTCGACGTACGCGCCCACGCCCAGCTCGCGCAGGGCGGTCACGGCCGCGTCGAAGCGGACCGTCTCCCGGACGTTGCGCAGCCAGTACGCCGGCGAGCCGACCTCGTCCGGGGTGAGCACCCCGCCGGTCACGGTGGAGACCACGGGGATCCGGGGGGCGGCGAAGGTCAACTGCCCGAGCACGTCGGCGAACGCGTCGAGCATCGGGTCCATCCGGGCGGAGTGGAACGCGTGGCTGACCCGCAGTCGCCTGGTCTGCCGGCCGAGGGCCGCGAAGTGTTCGGCGACCGCCAGCACGGCGTCCTCGTCGCCGGAGACGACGACGGACTCCGGGCCGTTGACGGCGGCCAGCCCCGCCCCGGCCGCCTCGTCGGCGGCCTCCAGGTGCTGGCGCACCTCGGCCTCGGTGGCGCGGACCGCCACCATCGCGCCGCCGGTGGGCAGCGCCTGCATCAGGCTGCCCCGGGCGGCGACCAGGCGGGCGGCGTCCGGCAGCGACAGCACGCCGGCGACGTGCGCGGCGGCCACCTCGCCGACCGAGTGCCCGGCCACGAAGTCGGGCACGACGCCCCAGGACTCGACGAGCCGGTAGGCGGCCACCTCGACGGCGAACAGCGCCGCCTGGGCGTAGCCGGTGCGGTCGAGCACGTCGGCGGGACCGTCGAGGACCTCGCGCAGGGGCCGGTCGAGGTGCCGGTCCAGTTCCGCGCAGGCGGCGTCGAAGGCCGCGGCGAAGACCGGGAAGGCGGCGGACAGCTGCCGGCCCATGCCGACCCGCTGGGCGCCCTGGCCGGTGCAGAGCACCGCGACGCGGGTGGGGCTGGCGACCCCGCGCCGCACGGACGCGGCCGGGACGCCATCGGCCAGCGCGGCGAGCCCGGCGACCAGCTCGTCCCGGTCGGTCCCGAGCAGCACGGCCCGGTGTTCGAGGGTGGACCGTCCGGCGGCCAGGGCCCGGCCCACCGCGGCCGGCGCGGCGTCGGGGTGGTCGGCGAGCCAGGAGCGCAGCCGGTCGGCCTGGGCGGTGAGCCCGGCGGCGCTGCGCGCGGAGACGACCCACGGCAGCGGGTCGGGTCCGGCGACGGCGTCGGTGCCGGCGGTCGGCTGCGGCGCGGGCGGGGCGGCCTCGACGATGACGTGGGCGTTCGTGCCGCTGACGCCGAAGGAGGAGACGCCGGCGCGCATCGGCCGGGACCCGCGTGGCCACGGGCGCGGCTCGCGGAGCAGGCTCACCGCGCCGGCCGACCAGTCGACGTGCGGGGACGGCTCGTCGACGTGCAGGGTCCTCGGCAGGACGCCGTGCCGCATCGCCATGACCATCTTGATCACGCCGGCGACGCCGGCCGCGGCCTGGGTGTGCCCGAGGTTGGACTTGATCGAGCCGAGCCACAGCGGCTGGTCGTCGGCCCGGTCCCGGCCGTACGTGGCGAGCAGCGCCTGCGCCTCGATGGGGTCGCCGAGGCGGGTGCCGGTGCCGTGGGCCTCCACCGCGTCCACGTCGGCCGGGGAGAGCCGCGCGTTGGCCAGCGCCTGGCGGATCACCCGCTGCTGCGACGGGCCGTGCGGCGCGGTGAGGCCGTTCGAGGCGCCGTCCTGGTTGACCGCGGTGCCGCGCACCACGGCGAGCACGGGGTGCCCGTTGCGGTGGGCGTCGGAGAGCCGTTCCAGCAGCAGCAGCCCGGCGCCCTCGCTCCAGCCGGTGCCGTCGGCGGCGGCGGCGAAGGACTTGCACCGCCCGTCCGGGGACAGGCCGCGCTGGCGGCTGAACCCGATGAACGTGTCGGGGCTGGACATGACGGTGACGCCGCCGGCCAGCGCGAGGGTGCACTCGCCGGAGCGCAGCGCCTGCACGGCGAGGTGCAGCGCCACCAGGGAGGACGAGCAGGCGGTGTCGACCGTCACCGCCGGGCCCTCGAACCCGAACGTGTAGGCGATCCGGCCGGAGACGACGCTGCCGTGGTTGCCGGTGCCGACGAAGGCCTCGACCTCCTCCGGCACGCCGTTCAGGCGGGACACGTAGTCGTGGTACATGACGCCGGTGAAGACGCCGGTGCGGCTGCCCTTGAGCGAGTCGGCGGCGATGCCGGCCCGTTCGACCGCCTCCCAGGCGACCTCCAGCAGCAGGCGCTGCTGCGGGTCCATCGCCAGGGCCTCGCGGGGGGAGATGCCGAAGAAACCGCCGTCGAACTCGCCGGCGTCGTGCAGGAAGCCACCCTCCCGGGTGTACGACTTGCCGTGCGCGTCCGGGTCGGGGTCGTAGAGGTTCTCCACGTCCCAGCCCCGGTCGGCCGGGAACTCCGTGACGGCGTCGGCGCCGGACTCGACCAACCGCCACAGCGCCTCGGGGCTGTGCACCCCGCCCGGGTAGCGACAGCTCATCCCCACGATCGCGATGGGCTCGTGGTTCTGCTCGTCGACGGCCCTCAGGCGTTCGCTGGTCTCGTGCAGGTCAGCGGTGACGCGCTTGAGGTACTCGCGGAGCTTGGCTTCGTTCGCCATCGGGGTGATCACCTGTCGCTAGGGGCAAGCGGCGGACTCGTGGTCAGGATCGGCCGAACTTCTGGTCGATGAAGTCGAACAGTTCGTCGTCCGAGGCATCGTCGATGGCCTGGCTGACGTCGGCCGGGCGGTCGGTGGCGTCGCTCCACCTGGTGACCAGCGCCCGGAGGCGAACCGCGACGGCGGTCCGCGTCTCGTCGTCGCCGGCCAGTCGTTCCAGCTCGTCCGGCCCGGTCGCGGCGAACGCGGCCTCCAGCCGGTCCAGCTCGGCCAGCAGGCTCGACGCGGGCGCGGGCGGCGCGGCGTCGGCCAGCAGGAAGTCGGCGAGCGCGGCGGGCGTGGGGCAGTCGAAGATCAGACTCGCCGGCAGCCGGATCCCGGTGGCGGCGGTCAGCCGGTTGCGCAGCTCCACGGCGGTCAGCGAGTCGAAGCCGAGGCCGGTGAACGTCTGCCCGGACGGGATGACGGTGGCCGGCGGGTAGCCGAGCACCTCGATGACCTGCGCCTTGACCAGTTCCTCCACCAGCCGACCGCGCTCGGCCTCCGGCGTGCCGGCGAGGCGTTGCGCGAAGGACGGCCCGCCGTCGCCACCGTCGTCGACGACGCGCCGCCGGGCCCGGACCAGGCCCCGCAGCGGCGCCGGAAGCTGACCGGTGTCGGACTGGCGGCGCAGCGCGGCGAGGTCGAGCAGCGCCGGCACCATCTGGGGGCGACCGCCGCGCAGGGCGGCGTCGAACAGGTGCAGCCCCTGGTCGGTGTCGAGCGGGCTGAGGCCGTTGCGGCTCATCCGTTGCCGCTGGGCGGCGTCGAGGGCGCCGGTCATCCCGCTGTCGGCGGCCCAGAGGCCCCAGGCCAGGGCGGTGGCGGCGAGGCCGGAGGCGCGCCGGTGGTGGGCGAGGCCGTCCAGGAACGCGTTCGCGGCAGCGTAGTTGCCCTGCCCGGGGCCGCCGAGGACGCCGGCGACGGACGAGAAGAGGACGAACATCGGGAGGTTCCGCCCCCGGGTCAGCTCGTGCAGGTGCCAGGCGGCGTCGGCCTTGGCGGCGAGCACCGTCGACATCCGCTCCGGGGTCAGCGCCGACACCACCGCGTCGTCGAGGACGCCGGCGGCGTGGACCACCCCGGTGAGCGGGTGCTCGGCGGGGATGTCGGCCAGCAGGGCGGCGACCGTGTCCCGGTCGGCCACGTCGCCGGCCACCAGCCGGGCCTGCGCGCCCAGCGCGGCCAACCCGGCCAGCAGTTCGGCCGCGCCGGGGGCGTCCGGCCCCCGACGGCTGACCAGCAGCAGGTGGCGCACCTTGTGCGCGGCGACCAGGTGTCGGGCCAGCAGGCCGCCGAGGGCGCCGGTGGCGCCGGTGACCAGAACCGTACCGTCGGGGTCGGGTTCGGCGCCCAACGCCGGGTCGAGGACGGCGGGCGTGAGCCGGGGCGCCAGCACCCGGTCGCCCCGGACCGCGAGCTGGGGTTCGCCGGTGGCGACCGCACGGGCCACCAGCTCGACCGTGCCGGCAGTCCCGTTGGGCTCCGGTCGCTGCGCCTCGTCGAGGTCGACGAGCACGAGACGGTCGGGGTGCTCCGCCTGGGCCGAGCGCAGCAGTCCCCAGACCGCGGCGCCGGGCAGGTCCGTCGCCCGGTCGGCGTCGTCGGCGGGGACGGAGCCCCGGGTCAGCACGACCAGCCGCCGGTCCGCCAGCCGGTCGTCGGCGAGCCAGCCCTGGACGGCGGTCAGCACGGCGGCGAGCCGCGTGCGGGTGGCGGCGGGGACGGGGGCACGCTCGTCGTCGGCGTACGCCGGAAGCAGCACCAGGTCCGGGTCGAGCCGGCCGGAGTCGACCGCCTCGGCCAGCTCGGCGAGCCCGATCGTGGTGAGGCCGGCCGGGCCGGACGGAGCGTCGCCGAGGAGCACCGCGCGGGCGGCCGCCGGGCCACCGAGCGGCACCGCCTGCCAGGCGACGTCGAACAGCGAGTCGACGCCCGCGCCGGCCCCGCGTACCTGGTCGGCGGTCACCGGGCGGGAGACCAGCGAGCCGATCCGGGCGACGGGGGCGCCGGCCGGATCGGCCAGGGTCAGGGTGACCCCGCCGCCGCTGCGCCGGGCGCGCACCCGCAGCGCGGTCGCGCCGACCGCCGCGAGGGTGACGCCGGTCCAGGCGAAGGGCAGGCGTACGCCGGACGCCTCCCCGTCCTCGTCGAGCAGGCCGACGACGTGCAGCGCCGCGTCGAGCAGGGCAGGGTGGATGCCGAAGCCGGTGACCTCGGTGCCGTCGGGCACCGCCACCTCGGCGCACACCTCGTCGTCGGTACGCCAGACCGCGCGCAGGCCGCGGAAGAGCGGGCCGTACTCGACGCCGAGGCGGGACAGCTCGGTGTAGATCGCGTCGACGGCGACGCCGTGGGCGGCGGTGGGCGGCCAGGGCGCCGGATCGGACGCGTCGGGCTGCGGTGCGGCGGGTGCGAGGACGCCCGTCGCGTGGCGCTCCCACTCCCCGTCGGGGTCGGCCGCCGGGCGGGAGTGGATGGTGACCGGTCGGCGTCCCTCGTCGTCCGCCGTCCCCAGCTTCACCTGCACCGCCCGCGCACCCTGCTCGGCGAGCGCCAGCGGCGCCTCCAGGGTCAGCTCGTCCAGCGCGTCGCAGCCGACCTGCGTGCCCGCGTGCAGGACCATCTCGACCAGGGCGGCGCCGGGCACCACCACCGAGTCCCAGACGACGTGTTCGGCGAGCCACGGGTGGGTCCGCGCGGACAGCTCGGTGCCGAAGACCCGTGCGTCGTCGTCGGCCACGCGTACGGCGGCGCCGAGCAGCGCGTGGTCGACGGCGCGGACGCCGAGGCCGGGTGCCCCCACGCCGTTGCTGGTGGTGGCGTTGAGCCAGTAGCGCTGGTGGTCGAAGGCGTACGTGGGCAGGTCGACCGTGCGGGGCCGGGCCCCGGTGCCGGCGAGGTACCCGGCCCAGTCGACGTGGCCGCCGGTGACGTACCGCTCGGCCAGGGCGGTGCGTAGCGTGCCGGCCTCGGAGTGACCGGCGCGCAGCGTGGCGGTGAACCGGACGTCGCCGGTCGCGTCGACGCAGTCCTGCGCCATCGCGGTCAGTACGGCGTCGGGGCCCACCTCCAGGAACTGTGTCACGTCCTGCTGGTGGAGGGTCCGCACCGCGTCGGCGAAGCGCACCGGCTGGCGTACGTGCCGCACCCAGTAACCCGGATCGGTGATCTCCCCGGCGTCGGCCACGGCCCCGGTCACGTTCGACACGATCGGGATCCGCGGCGCCTGCCAGCCCAGCCCTGCCACCACCGAGGCGAACTCGTCCAGCATCGGATCCATCAGGCGCGAGTGGAACGCGTGACTGACCGACAACTCCTTGACCCGCCACCCCCGCTCACGAGACGCCGCCACCACCGACGCCACCTCGCCGGCGGCACCCGACACCACCACCGACGCCGGACCGTTCACCGCCGCGACATCCACCGCCGCACCCGTGAGATCGATCAGCTCGACGACGAGGCCCTCCGACGCGCCGACCGCCGCCATCACCCCACCGGCCGGCAACGCCTGCATCAACCTGCCCCGCGCCGCCACCAACACACACGCATCGGTCAGGGAAAGCATCCCCGCCACATACGCGGCCGTCACCTCACCGATCGAGTGACCCGCCAGGAAGTCCGCCCGCACACCCCACGACGACAGCAACTCCCACAACGCCACCTCGACCGCGAACAACCCCGCCTGCGCGAACACCGTCTGATCCAACAAACCGGCCTCGGGACTGCCCGGCTCGGCAAACACCACCTCACGCAACGGACGCGGCAGATGCGGATCGATCTCTCCACACACCGCGTCGAAAGACGCCGCGAACACCGGAAACACGTCGTGCAACTCACGACCCATGCCGACGCGCTGCGAACCCTGACCCGTGAACAACACCGCCCGACGACCCGCCGACACCACACCCGACACCGCCGGCCGGCCCTCAGCCACAGCCGACAGGCCGGCCACCAGCTCGTCGGCGTCCAAGCCCCACACCACCGCCCGGTGCTCCAACGCCGCCCGCGACGTCGCCAACGACCAGGACACGTCGGCCACCGCGAGGTCGGACCGGCCCCCCACGAACGACGCCAACCGCGCCGCCTGACCCGCCAGGCCCCGCTCCGACCGCGCCGACACCACCCACGGCACCGGCAACCCCGCGAGCGCGTGCCCGGCATCTGCCGGGACGGACCCCGGCTCCGCTGCGACCTCGGGATCGGCGTCGGGCTCCGGCTGCTCCAGGATCACGTGCGCGTTCGTGCCGGAGATGCCGAACGAGGACACGCCCGCGCGCCGTGGGCGCTCCACACTGGGCCACGCCCGGGACTCGGTCACCAGCTCGACCGCACCCGACGACCAGTCCACGTGGGACGACGGCGCGTCGACGTGCAGGGTCGCCGGGACCACGCCCGCCCGCATCGCCGAGATCATCTTGATTACGCCCGCGACTCCGGCGGCGGCCTGCGTGTGGCCGATGTTCGACTTCACCGATCCGAGCAGCAGCGGCTCGTCCCGGCCCTGCCCGTACGTCGCCAGCAACGCCTGCGCCTCGATCGGATCACCCAACGTGGTGCCCGTACCGTGCGCCTCCACCACATCCACGTCACCCGCCGACAACCCCGCCGACGCCAACGCCTGCCGGATCACCCGCTGCTGCGACGGGCCGTTCGGCGCGGTCAGGCCGTTCGACGCACCGTCCTGGTTCACCGCCGTACCCCGCACCACCGCCAGCACCCGACGACCGTCCCGCCGCGCGTCCGACAACCGCTGCACCAGCAGCACGCCCACGCCCTCGGCGAGCGCCGTGCCGTCCGCCGCGTCGGCGAACGCCCGGCACCGGGCCACCGGCGAGAGGTTGCCCTGCCGGGTGAAGTCGACGAACACCGCCGGGGTGGGCATCACGGTCACGCCACCGGCCAGCGCCAGGTCGCACTCGCCCGACCGCAGCGCCTGCACGGCCAGGTGCAGCGCCACCAGCGACGACGAACACGCCGTGTCCACCGTCACCGCCGGCCCCTCGAAACCGAACGAGTACGCCACCCGGCCGGAGGCGATGCTGCCGGCGTTCCCGAGGCCCAGGTAGTCCTCCACCCCCGCAGGTGGCGTCTCCGGTGGGTGGGCGTAACCGTTGTGGGTCATGCCGGCGAAGACGCCGACGCGGGCGCCCTTCAGGCTGGTGGGGTCGATGCCCGCGGACTCGACCGCCTCCCAGGACGTCTCCAGCAGCAGCCGCTGCTGCGGGTCCATGGCGAGGGCCTCACGCGGCGAGACCCCGAACAGCCGGGGGTCGAACTCGGCGGCGTCGGGCAGGAAGCCGCCCTCCCGCACGGAGGAGGTGCCCGGCCGGGACCGCCCAGGGTCGTAGAGGGCGTCCAGGTCCCAGCCACGGTCGGTGGGGAAGGAGTCGATGGCGTCCCCGCCGGCCGCGACGAGGTCCCACAGCTCCTCGGCCGTCCGCACCCCGCCGGGGAACCGGCAGCCGGTGCCGACGATCGCGATCGGCTGCTGCGCGTCGGCCTCGACGTCACGGAGCCGTTGCCGGGTCCGCCGCAGATCGGCAGTGACTCTCTTCAGGTACTCCCGGAGCTTGTCTTCGGTGTCCATCAACCCAGCCCATCGCGATGCACGGCGGAGACTCGACGTAAGCGACGGTACGAATGCGCAGAAGTCTCAGGCGACACCTGTATCTGTCGTTCGGCTCGCTCGGCCGAGAGCCACGAGGATCCCCATCTGCGGGGAGAAGTTATTGGGTGTGCGCGAGCGCGGACAACCCCTAACCAGGCGTCCGGCCAGCTAGGGGTGTCCCGGTGCCGACCAGTCGCACTAGCGTCGCCTCGACCGGGTCTGCGTACGGCCCGGTCGGGAACTCCAGCCGCCGGGAAGGACCGCCGAGGATGACCACGCCAGATACCGACAACGGCCTGTGGGTGCGACGTTTCCACCCGGCGCCGGGCGGCGCCCGGCGGCTGGTCTGCCTGCCCCACGCCGGCGGGTCGGCCAGCTTCTACTTCCCCGTCTCCCGCAGCCTCTCGCCCGGCTTCGAGGTGCTGGCGATCCAGTACCCGGGCCGGCAGGACCGGCGCCACGAGGCGTGCATCGGTGACCTCCACCAGCTCGCGCGGGAGGTCTTCACCGTGCTGCGGCCCTGGCTGGACGAGCCGGTGGCCATCTTCGGGCACAGCATGGGCGCCAGCGTCGGCTTCGAGCTGGCCCGGCTGATCGAGCAGGACGGCGGTGCGGCCGCGCACCTGTTCGCCTCCGGCCGCCGCGCGCCGTCGCAGGCGCGGCACGAGACCGTGCACCTGCTCGACGACGAGGGCCTGCTGGCCGACGTCCGGAAGCTGAGCGGGACCAACCCGGCCGTCCTCGGCGACCAGGAGATGCTGCGGGCCGCGCTGCCGGCGATCCGCAGCGACTACCGGGCCGCGGAGACCTACACCTACCGGCCGGGTCCGCCGCTGAGCTGCCCGATCACCGTCTTCACGGGCGACGACGACCCGAAGACGACGGTCGAAGAGGCCCGCGCCTGGTCGACCCACACGACCGGGCCGTTCGACCTGAAGGTCTACCCGGGCGGGCACTTCTTCCTGGCCGAGCACCAGGCGGCGGTCCTACGGGCCATCTCGACGGCCCTGACCGCGGCGCCGGCCATCTGATCCCGACCGGCCGAGGGGCCCGTCCACCGGTGTCACCACCGGTCGGCGGGCCCCTCGGCCGTGTGGGGTGTCACCGCTTGTGGCCCACCGCGATCACGTAGTCGAGCTGCGCCAGCTCGCGCTTCATCAGGTCCTGGTTCTTCCAGTGCGCGGCCATGCTCTTGCGCACGGCGGGCTTGACGACGGCGCGGAACTCGGGGTCGTTGGTCCGGTCGGCCATGTACGCCCGCCAGCCCTCCCAGGTCTGGTCCTTGATCGACTCGACCTGCGGGTTGGCGAAGCCGGCCTCGACCAGCTCCTGCCGGTACGTGTCCCGGTCGTGCCAGTTCTCCTTCGGGATGCTGAACTTGACGAAGCTCAGCGGGCCCGACTGGATGGCCGCCCGGACGACGTTGGCGCTGACCGGGATGATGTCGGCCGTGGCCAGCACGCCACCCGGGCGGAGCACCCGCAGCGCCTCGGCGAAGAACGCGCTGCGCGGGTAGAAGTGGAAGGCGGACTCCAGCGCCACGACCCGGTCGAAGGTGTTGTCCTCGAAGGGCAGTTCGGTGGCGCTGCCCAGCCGGAAGTCGGTCCGGTCGGCGAAGCCCTCCTCCTGCGCCCGGCGCTGCGCGGCCTCGACGTGGTGCGGGGTGATGTTGAGGCCGTACACCTTGGCGACCCGGCGTTCGCGCAGCCACTTGAAGTCCTGGTCGGCGTAGCCGAAGCCGACGTCGAGGACGGTGTCGTCGGGCTTGAGCCCGGCGGCGTCGGCCAGCTTGTCGGCCAGCGCCTCGGCCGCCGTGTCGAGGTCGGTGACCCCGTCCTCCCAGTAGCCGACGTTCATGTAGTGGGTGCGGCGCGCCGCGAACTCCACGTCGGGTGACTGGATCTCGTAGAAGCGCCGGACCCGGGTGATCGGGTCGGCGGTGAAGACCGTGCGGATCGCCCGGCCGGCGATCTTCAGGTTCTCGAACATGTGGTGTTCCTTCCGGTGGGTGGAATGCTGATCAGCCGCGCCGGACCTGCCGACGCAGGTCCTCGACGAGCGCGGGCACACCGGCCGGGTCGGCGGCCGTGCCGAAGACGTAGAAGTCGGGCCGGACGAGCACCGCCACGGCGTCGTACCGCTTGAGGAGGGGCAGGTACACGTCGTCGAGGTCGTACGCGGTCGGCGCGGCGCCGGATTCGGGGGCGGGCGCGCCGGCGGGAACGACCCGGACGACCCGGGCGTCGAGCGAATCCAGGAAGGCCCGGGCGTCCGCGTCGAGCAGGCCGTCCGGGTCCTCGGCGCAGAGCAGGGCGAAGCCGGTGCCGACGACGTCGTCGAAGAGCCCGGCGCGGCCGTCGACCTCGACGCGTCCCTGCGGCATCGGTACGCCGGCACCGGCCTCGTCGCCCCGGTGGTGCAGGACCCCGCCCGCCAGCGGCTCCAGCAGGGAACGGGTACGCGGGCGGGCGGTGCGGCGGCGCAGTTCGGCGAGCATGACGGAGTCCCGGCCGGCCGCGGCGGCGCGGTCGGTCTCGCAGATCACCGTGCCCGAGTCCATGGACATCCGGATGGCGTGCTGCACGTGGGCGCAGCGCTCCTCCTGGTAGGTGTCCAGCAGGGCCTCGTCGGCCAGGCCGCGGTGCACCAGGTCCAGCTTCCAGGCGAGGTTGATCGCGTCCCGAAAACCGGAACTCATTCCCTGCCCCATGAACGGCGGCATGACGTGCGCCGCGTCGCCGGCGATCAGGATCCGGCCGGAGCGCCAGCGGTCGGCCGAGCACGCCTGGGTGGTGTAGACGCCGTACCGCTCCAGGGTGGCGTTCGCGGGCGTGATGTCGAAGAGGCCGAGCAGTCGCCAGACGCTCTCGACGCTCTCGAACTCCTCCCGGCTCTCCCCCGGCACCCGCATGAACTCCCACCGCCGGTGTCCGGGGCCGGCCGACACGGCGGTGCGGGGGCGCGCCGGGTCGCAGACCTGGAGGTTGTTCGGCTTGAACTCGCGGGCCTCGTGCGGCACCACGTCGCAGACCAGCCAGTCGTACGTGAAGCCGAGGTCGGTGACGCCGCTGCCCAGGTGCTCCCGGACGAAGCTGTTGGCCCCGTCGCACCCGATCACCCAGCGGGCGGCGCGGACCTCCTCGCCGTCCGGCCCGGCGATGGTGACCTCGACCCGGTCGTCGTGCTCGGCCAGGCCGGTCACCTGGTACGGGCGCAGCACCGTGACGCCCGGCAGTTCCGCTCCCCGCTCGGCGAGCAGCGCCTCCAGGCCGGGCTGGTAGAAGGAGACCGAGTCGGGCCAGCCCATCGGGCCCTCGCCGGTCACCTTGACGTGCAGCAGGGTCCGCCCGAAGCCGTTCTTGAAGGTGTACTCGCCCGACGACTCCACCACCGGGCCAAGCCGGTCGGCGACCCCGGCGGCGGCCAGGATCCGGCTCGCCTCGCCGTCGTACGACACGGCGCGCGGGAAGTTGTACGGGATGGCCCACCGCTCGACCGCCGTGACGGTGAGGCCCCGCTGCGCCAGCAGGATCGTGAGCATCTCACCCACCGGGCCGTAGCCCACGATCAGCACGTCGGTCATCAGCATCGGTATCGGTTCCTCGCGGGGTCGGTCGGACACGGTGTCGTGGGGACGGCTTGCGCCGTCCGGGGCGGCCGGGCGGCTGTCAGAGGCCGAGTTCGGCGTCGATGAGGTCGAAGATCTCGTCGTCGCTGGCCCGGTCGAGGTCGATGTCGAGGTCGGGGTCGCCGCCCGAGCCGGCGCGCATCGTCCGCCACTTGGCGATGAGCACCTCCAGCCGGGAGCCGATCTGGGCGTGCAGCTCCGGCTCGACGCTGGCTTCGGTCAGCGAGCGTTCCAGGTTCTCCAGGTCCGTGAGGACCGGCGGAACGTCGGGGCCGGTGTCCGGCGCGAGCTGGGCGAGCAGGAACGCGGCCAGCGCGTTCGGGTCCGGGTAGTCGAAGATCAGCGTGGCCGGCAGGCGCAGGCCGGTCGCCGTGGTGAGCCGGTTGCGCAGCTCGACGGCGGTCAGCGAGTCGAAGCCGATCTGGCTGAACGCCCGGCCGGGGGCGACCGCCGCGCGGCTGCCGTGCCCGAGCACGCTGGCCGCCTGCTCGCGGACCAGGTCGACCAGCAGGGTGTGCCGGTCGGGACCGGCCAGGGCCCCCAGTTCGTCGGCGAGGGTACGGCCGCCGGCGGCCGGGGCGGCCGACCGGGCGCTGGGCCGTTCCCGCCGGGTCAGCCCGCGCAGCAGGGCCGGGGGCCGGTCGACCTGGCCGAGCGCGGCGACGTCGATCCTGGTGGGCACCAGCACCGGCTCGGCCGCCCGCAGGCCCGCGTCGAACAGGGCCATGCCCAGGTCGGACGGGATCGCGAGCTGCCCGTCCCGGGCGGTGATCCGGGGGTCGGTCCGGTCCAGCTTGGCGGTCATCTCACTGGCCTGCTCCCAGAGGCCCCAGGCAAGCGACCGGCCCGGCAGCCCCTCGGCGTGGCGCGCCAGCGCGAGCGCGTCGAGGAACGCGTTGGCCGCCGCGTAGTTCGCCTGGCCGGGTACGCCGAAGACGCCGGCGCCGGAGGAGAACAGCACGAATCCGGCGAGGTCGAGGTGCCGAGTCAGTTCGTGCAGGTGCCACGCGGCGTCGAGCTTCGGCGCGAACACCGTGTCGACGCGCTGCGGGGTCAGGGCGGTGACCACCCCGTCGTCGAGCACCCCGGCGAGGTGCACGACCGCGGTCAGCGGGTACCGCGCGGGTACGGCCGCCAGCACCCGGGCCAGGCTGTCCCGGTCGGACACGTCGGCCGCCACCACCGTGGCCTCGGCGCCCAGGGCCCGCAGCTCGGCGACCGCGTCGGCCGTGCCCGGGGCCTGGTCGCCCCGGCGGCTGACCAGCAGCAGCCGCCGTACGCCGTGTGTCTCGACCAGTCGCCGGGCGACCAGTTGGCCCAGGGTGCCGGTGCCGCCGGTGAGCAGCACGGTGCCGTCGGGGTCCCAGGCCCGGGGCATGGTGAGCACCACCTTGCCGACGTGCCGGGCCTGGCTGACGTAGCGGAACGCCTCCGGCGCCTGCCGCACGTCCCACACCTGGGTGGGCAGCGGGGCGAGCGCGCCGCGTTCGAAGAGCCCCAGCAGCACGACGAGCATGCGCTGCACCTCGTCGGGGTCCTCGAGGGTCAGGTCGAAGGCGGTGTAGTCGACGCCCGGGTGGTCGGCGGCGACCCGGGCGGCGTCCCGGATATCCGTCTTGCCCATCTCGACGAACCGTCCGCCGCGCGGCAGCAGCCGCAGGGAGGCGTCGACGAACTCGCGGGCCAGGGAGTCCAGCACCACGTCGACGCCCCGGCCGCCGGTGGCGTCGGCGAACCGGGTCTCGAACTCCAGGGTGCGGGACGAGGCCAGGTGGTCGTCGTCGATGCCCATCGCCCGCAGGGCGTCCCACTTGGCGGGGCTGGCGGTGGCGTACACCTCGGCGCCCAGGTGCCGGGCGAGCTGCACGGCGGCCATGCCGACGCCGCCGGCCGCCGCGTGCACCAGCACCGACTCGCCCCGACCGAGCCCGGCCAGGTTGACCAGGCCGTGGTACGCGGTCAGGAAGACCACCGGCACGGACGCGGCCGCCACGTACGACCAGCCGGCCGGCATCGGGGCCAGCAACCGGCGGTCGGTGACCGCGACGGGCCCGAAGCAGCCCACGAACACCCCGAACACCCGGTCGCCGGGGCGCAGGTCGGTCACCTCGGCGCCCACCTCGACGACCTCGCCGGCGCCCTCGCCGCCGAGCGGCCCCGCGTCGCCCGGGTAGAGGCCGAGCGCGTTGAGCACGTCGCGGAAGTTCAGGCCGGCGGCGCGGACGCGGACGCGGACCTCGCGGGGCCCGAGGACGGCGTCGGCGGCGTCGGTCGGGCTGAGGGTGAGGTTCTCCAGGCTGCCGCGCACCGGCGCGTCCAGCCGCCACGCGGCGGCGGGCGGCGCGGTGAGTTCGCCCGCCGAGCCGGCCCGCGCCAGCCGCGGTACGTACGCGACGCCGCCGCGGACGGCGGCCTGCGGCTCGGCCGCGGCCAGCAGCGCGGCGACCTGGTCGGGGTCGATCCCGTCGCTGTCGACGTCGACGACGACCACCTGGTCCGGGTTCTCCGACTGGGCGGAGCGGACCAGCCCCCACGCCGCCGCGGCGGCCGGGTCGGTGACCTCGCCGGCGCCGTGCACGGCCACCGCGCCGCGGGTCACCAGCAGCAGCCGCGAGGCCGCCCAGCGGGGTTCGGTGAGCCAGCGCCGGACCAGGTCGAGGGCCGCGACGGCGGCGCGGCGGGCCGCCCGGGGGGCCGGCTGCGCGGGCTCCGTGTCGAGCGGCACGAGCACGGCGCCGGGCAGGTCCAGCCCCGCGTCGACGGCGGCCGCGAGCCCGTCCAGCCCCGCGTGGAGCGGGAACCCGTCGAGGCCGGGGGCGACCGCCACGGCCGCGACCGGGGCGACCCCGTCGGCCGGCGGAAGGGGCGTCCAGTCGACGCGGAACAGGGCGTCCCGGGTGGCCCGGTCGTCGGTGACGGCCAGCTCCGTGGCCGAGATCGGCCGCATCGTCAGGGCGGTCACGTCGGCGACCGGGGCGCCGGTCGGGTCGGCGGCGGTCACCGCGATGGCGTGCGGCCCGACCTGGGTGAGCTGGACCCGCAGCGCGGTCGCGCCGGTGGCGTGCAGGGTGACGCCGTTCCAGGCGAACGGCAGCAGCAGGCGGCCGGCCCCCGCCTCGGCCAGGCCGCCGAAGTGGGCGGCGTGCAGGGCGGCGTCGAGCAGGGCCGGGTGCAGGCCGTAGCGGTCGGCGTCGACCCGCTGGGCCGCCGGCAGCTCCACCTCGGCGTAGACCTCGTCGCCGCTGGTCCACACCGCGCGCAGCCCCTGGAACGCCGGCCCGTACGCGTACCCGTCGGCGGCGAGGCCGGCGTAGAACCCGGTCAGGTCGACGGGGCGGGCGTCGCGCGGCGGCCAGGCGGTGAGCTGCGGCGGCGAAGTGGGCTGGGCGGCGGAGAGGGTCGCGCTGGCGTGCCGGGTCCACGGGCTGCCGGCCGGGCCGTCGGCGGGCCGGGAGTGCAGGGTCACCGGGCGGCGTCCGTCGTCGCCGGCCGCGCCGACCGCCACCTGCACCTGGGTGGCGCCGTTGGCGGGCAGGGTCAGCGGGGCCTCGATGACCAGCTCGTCGAGGACGGGGTGGCCGATCTCGTCGCCGACGCGCAGGCAGAGTTCCACCAGGCCGGTGCCGGGCACCAGCACGCTGTCGGTGACCCGGTGGTCGGCGAGCCACGGCTGGGCGTCGGTCGACAGCCGCCCGGTGAACAGGTGTCCCTTCGCCTCGGCCAGCGCCACCGACGCCCCGAGCAGCGGGTGCCCGGCGGCGTCCAGGCCGGCGGCGCCGACGTCGCCGGGGCCGGCGACCGGCCGGGGCCAGTAGCGGCGGTGGGCGAAGGCGTACGTGGGCAGGTCGACCCGCCGGCCGCCGGCCAGCGCGGGCCGCCAGTCGACGGGCACCCCGGCCACGTGCAGCTGGGCCAGGGAGAGCAGGAACCGGTCGTGGCCGCCCTGGTCACGCTGCACCGAGCCGACCACCACGGTCCCGCCGTCGTGGTCGGCGAGGGTCTCCTCGATCCCGACGGTGAGCACCGGGTGGGGGCTGCACTCGACGTACGTGTCGTGCCCCTGGTCGGCCAGCGACCGGACGGCCCGCTCCAGCTCGACCGGCTGCCGCAGGTTGCGGTACCAGTAGTCGGGGCCCATCTCCGCGCCGTCGAGCCAGCGCAGGTCGGTGGTGGAGAACAGCGGCACGGCCGCCGGGCCGGGGGCGATGCCGGCGAGCGCCTCGGCCAGCTCGTCGCGGATGCGTTCCACGTGTGCCGAGTGGGAGGCGTAGTCCACCGCGATCCGGCGGACCCGGGCCTGCTCGGCGGCCAGTTCGGCGAGGAGTTCCTCCACCGCCGCCGGCTCGCCGGAGACCACCACGGCGGCCGGGCCGTTCACGGCGGCCACCGCGATCCGGTCGCCGAAGCGGGCGATCCGGTCCCGGACCGTGTCGGCGGGCAGGGCGACGGAGGCCATCGCCCCGTGCCCGGCGAGCGCCCGCAGTGCGCGGCTGCGCAGCGCCACCACCCGGGCGGCGTCGGGCAGCGAGAGCACCCCGGCGACGCAGGCGGCGGCGATCTCGCCCTGGGAGTGGCCGACCACGGCGGCCGGCTGGACGCCGTACGAGCGCCACAGCTCGGCGAGCGACACCATCATCGCGAACAGGGCGGGCTGCACCACGTCGACCTCGTCGAGGCCGGGCGCGCCGGGCGCCCGGCGCAGCACGTCCAGCAGCGACCAGTCCAGGTGCGGCCGCAGGGCCGCGTCGCAGGCCGCCATCCGCTCGGCGAACACCGGGGACTGGTCGAGCAGGTCCAGCCCCATGCCGAGCCACTGGGAGCCCTGGCCGGGGAAGACGAAGACGCACCTGCCGGCGGGCCGGGCGTCGCCGCGTACCACGGCCGGGTCGGGCCGGCCGTCGGCGAGCGCGTCGAGGGCGGCGGAGATCCGGTCCGGGTCGGCGCCGACGAGCACCGCCCGGGCGTCGAAGGTGCTCCGACCGGTGGCCAGCGACCAGGCCAGGTCGAGGGGGTGCTGGTCGGGCCGGTCGGCGAGGTGGGCCCGCAGCCGACGGGCCTGCCCGGCCAGCGCCTCCGGGGTACGCGCCGAGAGCAGCCACGGCAGCGCGCGGGGCGTCCCGGCGGCGGTTTCCGGCGTCGTCCCGGCCACCGCCTCCGTGGTCGGCCGGACGGGCGGCTCCGGGGCGGGCCCGGCGGCCTCCCCGGCCGGTGCCGGGTCGGCGACGGCCTCGACGATCACGTGGGCGTTGGTGCCGCTGATGCCGAACGACGAGACGCCGGCGCGGGCCGGCCGGTCCGCCCGGGGCCAGGGGCGCACCTCGGTGAGCAGCTCCACCGACCCGGCGTCCCAGTCGACCCGGGAGCTGCGGCGCTCGGCGTGCAGCGTGCGGGGCAGCCGGCCGTGCCGCATGGCGAGGACCATCTTCAGCACCCCGGCCACGCCGGCCGCGGCCTGGGTGTGCCCGAGGTTGGACTTGACCGAGCCCAGCAGCACCGGCGCGGCGTCGGCCGGGCGCTGCCCGTACGTGGCGAGGATCGCCTCCGCCTCGATGGGGTCGCCCAGCGAAGTGCCGGTGCCGTGCGCCTCCACCACGTCCACGTCGGCGGGGGTCAGCCCGGCGGCGCCCAGCGCGGCCCGGATGACCCGCTCCTGGGACGGCCCGTTCGGGGCGGTCAGCCCGTTGGACGCGCCGTCCTGGTTGACCGCCGAGCCGCGGACCACGGCGAGCACCGGGTGGCCCCGGCGGCGGGCCTCGGAGAGGCGTTCCACGACCAGCATCCCGACGCCCTCGGACATGCCGAAGCCGTCGGCGTCCTCGGCGAACGCCTTGCACCGCCCGTCGGCGGCGAGGCCACGCTGGCGGCTGAACCCCGTCAGCCCGGCCGGGCTGGACATCACGGACACGCCGCCGGCCAGGGCCAGGTCGCAGTCGCCCTGGCGCAGCGCCTGGACGGCCAGGTGCAGCGCGACCAGCGACGCCGAACAGGCGGTGTCCACGGTGACCGCCGGCCCCTCCAGCCCGAGCGCGTACGCGACCCGCCCGGACAGGACGCTGCCGGCCGTGCCGGTGAGCAGGTGTCCCTCATCGGCGGTGACCTCACCGTCGTCGGAGGCGACCCCCGGGGCGACCTGGCCCGCGTAGTCCTGGCCGTGGGTGCCGGCGAAGACGCCGGTGCGGCTGCCGTGCAGGGTGACCGGGTCGATGCCGGCGCGCTCCAGCGCCTCCCACGAGGTCTCCAGCAGCAGCCGGTGCTGCGGGTCCATGGCGAGGGCCTCGCGGGGGCTGATGCCGAAGAACTCGGCGTCGAAGTCGGCGATGCCGGTGAGGAACCCGCCGGCCCGCACGTACGTCCGGCCGGGCGTGCCGGGCACCGGGTCGTAGAGGTCGGCCAGCGGCCAACCCCGGTCGCCCGGCAGGTCGCCGATGACGTCCCCGCCGGCGTCGAGCAGCCGCCACAGCTCCTCGGGGGAGCCGATGCCGCCGGGGAACCGGCAGGCCATGGCGACGATGGCGACCGGCTCGTCCAGGGCGACGGTGGTGGCGTCGGTGACCTCGGCGGCGGCGGTGCCGAGCAGCCGCGCGTGCAGGTGCGCGGCGAGCAGCTCCGGGGTGGGGTGGTTGAACACGGCGTGCGGGGCGAGCCGGACGCCGGTGACGGCGGTGATCCGGTTGCTCAGTTCCACCGCCATCAGCGAGTCGAAGCCGAGTTCCTTGAAGGGGCGGCGCGGCTCGACCTGTTCCGGGCCGGTGTGCCCGACCACGGTGGCGCACCGGGTGCGCACCAGCTCCAGCAGCAGGGCGGCGCGGTCGAGCTCGGCCAGCTCGGCCAGCCGGTCGGCGAAGCCCGCGGCGGCGGCCGGCGCGGCGCCCGCGTTGACGGCCCGGCGGGGTGGCGGGGGCAGCAGCGCCCGCAGCAGGGCGGGCACCTCGCCGGAGGCCCGGACGGCGGCCAGGTCGAGCCCGACCGGCACCAGCGCCGGCCGGTCGGCGTGCAGCGCGGCGTCGAGCAGCGCCAGGCCGGCGGCCGTGTCCAGGGGGCGGGTGCCGCCCCGGGCGAGCCGGGCCAGGTCGGCCGGGGTGAGCCGGCCGGCCATCCCGTCCTCGGTGGCCCACAGCCCCCAGGCCAGGGCGGTCGCCGGCAGTCCGTGCGCGCGGCGGTGCGCGGCGAGCGCGTCGAGGAACGCGTTGCCGGCCGCGTAGTTGCCCTGGCCGGGGCTGCCGAAGACGGCGGCGGCCGAGGAGAACAGCACGAACGCGGCCAGGTCCAGGCCGGCGGTGAGTTCGTGCAGGTGCCAGGCCCCGTGCACCTTGGACCGCAGGGTCCGCTCCCAGCGGGCCGGGTCGAGGTCGGTGAGCAGCGCGTCGTCGGTGGCCCCGGCGGCGTGCACCACCGCGACCAGCCGGTCGGCCAGCGAAGCGACGACCTCGGCGAGGGCCGCCCGGTCGGCCACGTCGACCGCGACCACCCGGACGGTGACGCCGGCGTCGGCCAGGTCGGCGGTCCAGTCGGCGGCCCGGCCGGTACGGCTGAGCAGCACCAGCTCGGCGACGCCGTGCACGGTGGCGAGGTGGGCGGCGACGTGCCGGCCGATCCCGCCCGTGCCGCCGGTCACCAGCACCGTGCCGCCGGCCAGCGCCGGGGCCGGCGTGCCGGCCGGCGGGTGCTCGACCGGGCGGAGCCGGGGCAGCGACGCCCGCCCGTCGCGGACCGCGACCTCGGGCTCGTCCACGGCGACGGCCAGCGCCGCCCGGACGGTGGCGTCGTCGGTGGCGTCGAGACTGAGCAGCAGGAACCGGTCGGGGTGCTCGGCCTGGGCGACCCGGACCAGCCCGGCCACCGGGGCGTGCACCGGGTCGGCGTCGCGGACGGCCACGGCCAGCCGGGTGGTCTCCGCGCGGGGGTCGGCCAGCCAGCGCTGGAGCACGTCGAGGACGGCGAGGCCGACGGCGTGCGCCCGGTCGGGCACCGGGGCGGTCGGCTCGCCGTCGCCGACGCGCAGCACCAGCAGCGGCGGCAGCGGCCCGTCCGGGGGCGTGTCGTCGGCAAGCGTCCAGGAGGGCGCCGGCGTCGCCGGGAACGCCGCCGGCAGCCAGTCGACGGCGTACAGGCCGGCGGGGGCGGGCGCGGGCGTCGGCGCGTCGGCGGGCGGCAGCTCCACGGACCGCAGCACGATCCGGTCCGCGTCGAGCACGGGTGCGCCGGCGTCGTCGACGGCGCTCAGCGTCACCGCGTCCGCCCCGGCGGGGGCCAGGCTGACGCGCAGCGCGTGCGCGCCGGTGGCGTGGACGCGTACCCCCGTCCAGTCGGTGGGCACCAGCCGGACGGTGGGCGCGGCCTCAACGCCGTCGGGCACGGCGTCCGGGTCGGCGGAGGGCGCGACGTCGGCGCCGGGCGCGAAGTCGGCGAGCGGGATCAGGCGCAGGGCCGCGTCCAGCACCAGCGGGTGCACGCCGTACCGCTCGGCGTCCGGGTCCCGGGCGTCCTCGGGCAGGCGTACGTCGACGAAGAGCCGGTCGGCGGCGACCCACGCGGCCCGGGTCAGCTCCCCGGCGACCGCCCGGGACCGCGGGGTGGTCAGGTCCACCGGCCGGGCCCCGGCAGGCGGCCAGGCCGGGGCGAGGACGCTGTGCCCGCTCTCGGCGTCGACCGGGCCGAGCACCGCCTCGGCGACCTCCCGCCACGGCTGCCCGTCGCCGGGCCGGACGTGGCAGCGCGCCGTACGGCGCCCCTGCTCGTCGGGCGCGGAGACGCCGACCTGCACCTCGACGGTCAGCTCGGCGGGCAGCGGCACCGGCTCGGGGACGCGCAGCCGCTCCACGGTCGGGGTGCCGAGCTGCTCGCCGAGGTGGGTGAGCATGTCCAGCAGCGCGGTGGCGGGCAGCAGCGCCGGCGCGCCGTCGCCGGGGACGGCCAGCCACGGCTGGGTGGCCGCGGAGACCTGGCCGGTGCAGACCACCTCCCCGGTGCCCGCGACCGGCAGCACCGCGCCGAGCAGCGGGTGCCCGGCGTCGGCCAGCCCGACGCCGACCGGGCCGCCGGCCGCGGCCCCGGTGGGCAGCCAGTAGTGCCGGCGCTGGAAGGCGTACGTGGGCAGGTCGACCGGGCGGTGCGGGCCGGGGCCGGCGAGGGCGGCGCGGTCCACGGCGACACCCCGCACGTGCAGCCGCGCCACTGCGGCGAGCAGCGCCGCCGGCTCGTCGGAGCCGCCGCGTACGGCGGGCACGAAGGCCAGCTCGTCGGCGTCGGCGGCGAGGCAGTCCTGGGCCATGGCGGTGAGCACGCCGGCCGGGCCCAGCTCCAGGAAGGTGGTGACCCCCTGCCGGTGCAGGGCCCGCACGCCGTCGTGGAAGCGGACGGTGCCCCGCACGTGCGCCACCCAGTAGTCGGGCGAGCAGAGCCGCGCCGGGTCGACGGGGTGGCCGGTCAGGTTGGACACCACCGGCAGGTGCGGGGTGCGGTACGTGAGGCCGGCCGCCACCTCGCGGAACGCGTCGAGCATCGGCTCCATGCGCGGCGAGTGGAACGCGTGCGACACCCGCAGCCGGCTGGTCCGCCGCCCGGCGGCGCGCAGGGTGGCCGCGACGGCCAGTACGGCGTCGGTGTCCCCGGAGACGACCACGCTGGTCGGGCCGTTGACGGCGGCGAGGCCCACCCGGTCGGTCAGCTGGGCGGCCACCTCGGCCTCGTCGGCCTCGACGGCGACCATCGCGCCCCCGGCCGGCAACTGCTGCATGAGCCGGGCCCGGGCGGCGACGAGCGCCGCCGCGTCGGCGAGCGGGAACACACCGGCCACGTGCGCGGCGGCCAGCTCGCCGACGGAGTGCCCGAGCACCGCGTCGGGGCGTACGCCCCAGGACTCCAGCAGGCGGTAGAGGGCCACCTCGAAGGCGAACAGCCCCGGCTGGGTGTAGAGGGTCTGGTCGAGCTGCTCGGCCAGGTCGCTGCCCTCGGGGGCGAACACCACGTCCGCGACGGGGTGCGGGGCGTGGCCGGCGAGGCAACGGTCGAGTTCGGCGCAGGCGGCGTCGAACGCGTCGGCGAAGACGGGGTACGCCGCGTGCAGTTCGCGGCCCATGCCGGGGCGTTGGCCGCCCTGCCCGCCGAAGAGCAGGCCGAGCTGGCCGTCGACGACCCGGCCGGTCAGCAGCGCCGGGACGTCCGGATCCGGCTCGCCCCGGGTCAGCGCGGTCAGCCCGGCGCGGGCGGCGGCCGCGTCGCCGGCCAGCACCACGGCCCGGTGCTCCAGCGCGGCGCGGGTGGTGGCGAGCGCATGCCCGACGTCGGCCGGGTCGGCGTCCGCCCCGGGCCCGTCGAGCCAGGTCAGCAGCCGGGCCGCCTGGTCCCGCAGCGCCTCGTCGGAGGCGCCGGCGAGCAGCCACGGCACGGGCGTCCGAGGGCCGTCGGCGGACCCGGTCCGCGGCTGCGGCCCGTCGGTCGCCGGGTCGGCGGGGGGCGCCTCGACGATGACGTGGGCGTTGGTGCCGCTGATGCCGAACGACGAGACGCCGGCCCGGCGGGGCCGCCGCACGTCGGGCCACGGGCGGGCCTCGGTGAGCACCTCGACGGCGCCGGCCGACCAGTCCACCTCGGACGTCGGGGCGTCCACGTGCAGGGTGCGGGGCATCGTCCCGTGCCGCATGGCGAGCACCATCTTGATCACCCCGGCGGCGCCGGCGGCGGCCTGGGTGTGGCCGAGGTTGGACTTCAGCGAGCCCAGCCGCAGCGGCTCGGCGTCGCCGCGGCCCGCGCCGTACGTGGCGAGCAGCGCCTGCGCCTCGATCGGGTCGCCGAGCCGGGTGCCCGTGCCGTGCGCCTCGACGACGTCCACGTCGGCGGCGGCGAGGCCGGCGGCGGCGAGCGCCCGGCGGATGACCCGCTCCTGGGCGGGGCCGTTGGGGGCGGTCAGCCCGTTGGACGCGCCGTCCTGGTTGACGGCCGAGCCGCACAGCACGGCGAGGACGGGGTGCCCGCGCCGGCGGGCGTCGGAGAGCCGTTCCAGCAGCAGCACCGCGACGCCCTCGGACCAGCCGGTGCCGTCGGCGCCCTCGGCGAACGCCTTGCACCGGCCGTCCGGGGCGAGCCCGCGCTGCCGGCTGAACTCGACGAACGCCTGCGGGGTCCCCATGACGGCCACGCCGCCGGCCACCGCGAGGGAGCAGTCCCCGGCGCGCAGCGCCTGGGCGGCCAGGTGCAGCGCCACCAACGACGACGAACACGCCGTGTCGACGGTGACCGCCGGCCCCTCCAGCCCCAGCGCGTACGCGACCCGGCCGGAGACGACGCTGCCGGCGGTGCCGACGCCGAGGTAGCCCTCGGTGCCGGGCGGCGCCTGCCGCAGGTTCGCCGCGTAGTCGTGGTGCATGACGCCGGTGAAGACGCCGGTGGCGCTGCCGCGCAGCGAGGTCGGGTCGATGCCGGCCCGCTCGAACAGCTCCCAGGACGTCTCCAGCAGCAGCCGCTGCTGCGGGTCCATGGCCAGCGCCTCGCGGGGGCTGATCGCGAACAGGGTGGCGTCGAAGTCGGCAGCGTCGGTGAGGAAGCCACCCACCCTCACGTACGACGTGCCGGGCCGGTCGGGGTCGTCGGAGAACAGGTGCGCCAGGTCCCAGCCCCGGTCGGCGGGGAACTCCGTGAGCCCCTCCCGCCCCTGGTCGACCAGCTCCCACAGCTCCTCGGGAGAGCCGACGCCGCCGGGCAGCCGGCAGGCCATGGCGACGACGACCACCGGGTCGTCGACAGTGGACGACGGCGCGGGCCGCTCAGGGACCGTGCCGGGCTCCGGGCTGGCCCCGCGCAGCCGGGCGGCGAGATGCCGGGCGAGGGCCTCCGGGCTGGGCTGGTCGAACGCGGCCGTGGCGGAGAGCCGTACCCCGGTGGCCCGGGCCAGCCGGTCGCGCAGGGCGACCGCGCTGACCGACGTGAAGCCGAGTTCCTTGAAGGCCCGGCCCGGGCGGACCGCGGCCGGTCCGGGCAGGTTGGCCACCTCCGCCGTGGCGGCGCGGACCAGGTCGAGCAGGATCCGGTCGCCCTCGGCGGTGGTCAGCCCGGCCAGCCGGCGGCGCAGCTCGGCGGCCTCCCGGTCGTCCACGGCGTCCTGGTCGGCCCCGACGGGCGTACGCAAGGCGGGGTGCGCGGCGTCGGCGTGACCCGCCGGACGGGCGAGCAGGACCAGTTCGTCGCCGTCGTGGGCCACGTCGAACGCGGCGAGGTCGGCGCGCACCTCCGCCGGCAGGTCACCGGTCGGTTCCCCGGCGGTGGGCGGCGTCAACGGCTCCCGGTCGGCGCGCGCGGTCGTACCGACGAGCCGGGCCGGCAGGCCGGCGGCCCGGCGGCGGGCGGCCAGGGCGTGCAGGGCGCCGACGGCCGACGCGGCCTGCTCCCGGTCGGCGGCGCCCAGCAGCAGGGCGGACGGGGCGAGGACGGTGAACGCGGCGGCCGGGTGCCGGGTGCCGGCGTCCAGCGTCCCGGCGAGGCCGAGCAGCCGGTCGGCGGCGTCGTCGTCGGCCAGGTCGTCCTCCGACGGGCAGAGGAAGACCGCGCCGGCCGGCTCGTCGCCCGCCCGGTCGGCGGGCAGCGCGACGGCCTCGGCGCCGGCGGCGGTGAGCTCGGCGGCCAGGTCCGCCAGCGCGGCCGCGGCCGTGGCGCCCGCGTGCGGCAGCCGCAGCCGGCGGACGCCGTACGCGGCGACGAGGTGTCGGGCCAGCGCCGCGCCGGTCGGCCCGTCGGCGCCGGTGACCACGACCGGGTGGGCCGGGTCGGCGACCGCTGCCGGCCGCGCCGGCATGGTCGCGGGGGCGGGCGCGAGGACCGCGTGCCGGGCGGCCCCGGCGCGGAGCGCGACCTGCGCGGCGCCGGCGTCCACCACGGCGGGCAGCAGGGCGATCGAGGTCGCGTCGGCGTCGTGGTCGACCAGCACGATCCGGTCCGGGTGGGCGGCCTGGAGGCAGCGCCCGAGGGCCTGCACCGCGCCGGCCGTCGGGTCGGTCCCGGCGGACGCGGCGGTCAGCAGCACCAGCCGGGTGCCGGCGAAGCGGTCGTCGTCGAGCCAGCCGCGCAGCCGGTCGGCGAGGTCCGCCGGGACGGCGTCGGCCGGGTCGACCGCCAGCACGGTCACGTCGGGCGCGTCCGGGGCCGCGCGCAGGGCGGCGAGGTCGGGGTGGGACCGGAACCGGTCCCCCGTCGGCGCCGCGCGCAGCGCCTCCACCAGTGCCGCGCCCGAGGGCCCGACGACCGCCCAGTGGCGGGCCGGGGCGGCGGCCAGGGCCGCCGTCGGGACGGGCGCCTCGACCGGCGGTACGGCGGTCAGGTCCAGCGGTTGCCAGGCGAGCCGGCTCAGCGTCTCGTGGTGGCTGCCGTTGACCGCGCGCAGCCGGGCCGGCCCGTCGAGCAGCAGCCGGCGGGTGACCTTGCCGGATGCCGTGCGGGGCACCCGCGCGATCTCGTACAGCGCCTCCGGGACCTTGTAATAGGAGAGCTTCTCCCGGCAGGCCGCGTACGCCGCCCGGGGGTCGAAACCGTCGGGCTCCGGCACCACGAACGCCACCGGCACCTCGCCCAGCACGTCGTGCGGGCGGCCGGTCACCGCCACGTCGGCGACGCCGGACACCGCGCGCAGCGCCTCCTCCACCTCGGCGGGATGGATCTTCTCGCCGCCCCGGATGATCAGCTCCTGGTGCCGCCCGGTGACGAAGATGTTGCCGTCGGCGTCGCGCCGGGCCAGGTCGCCGGTGCGGTACCAGCCGTCGCGCAGCGCGGCGGCGGTGAGTTCCGGCAGGCCGTGGTAGCCGAGCATGAGGCTCGGCCCGCGCACCCAGACCTCGCCCTCGGCGCCGGTCGGCACGTCCAGGCCGGTCTGCGGGCTGACCAGGCGCACGTCGACGCCCGGCACCGCGAGCCCACAGGAGCCCTCGACGCGGGGCCGGTCCGGCCGGGTGACGGCGATCGAACCGCAGGTCTCCGTGCTGCCGTACGCGTCGAGCAGCGGCGCGTCGAAGACCTCCTCGAACGCCCGCCGCAGCGCGCCGGTGGTGATCGCCCCGCCGACCAGGCAGACCCGCAGGGCCGGGGCGCGGAAGCCGGTCTCCCGGGCGGCGGTGACCAGGTGGTGGTACATGGCCGGCACGCCGGCCAGCACGGTGGCCTCGTCCTCGTCGACCGCGCGCAGCACGTCGTCGGCGGAGAAGCCGTCCACGAGGCGGGCCGTGGCGCCGACCGCGGTCACGCTGAGCACGCACCCGATGTGGGAGAGACTGTGGAACAGCGGCAGCGGCCAGACCACCCGGTCGGCGGCGGTGAGTCCGGGGATCGGCACATAGCAGGAGGCGACCGACCAGAGGCAGGTGCGCTGGGTGGAGAGCACGCCCTTGGGCCGACCGGTGGTGCCGGAGGTGTAGAGCATCCAGGCGACCTCGTCGAGGCCCAGGTCGTCGCGGGCGTCCGCACCGGGCTCGGTGTCGACCAGCTCGTTCCAGGCGGTGACCCCGTCGGGCATCGGGCCGTCCCCGGTGACCACCATCCGCAGGTCCGGCCGCTCGACGTGCAGCCGCAGCACCTGGTCGAGGTGCTGCGGGTCGGTGACCACCAGGACCGCGCCGGAGTCGTCCAGCAGGTGGGCCAGCTCCGCGTCCGTGCTGCGCGGGTTCAGCGGTACGCCGACCGCGGCGGCCCGCGTGACGGCCAGCCACGTCTCCACCGTCTCCACCCGGTTGCCGAGGCAGAAGGCCACCCGGTCGCCCCGCCCGACGCCCGACGCCGCGAGGTGCCCGGCCAGTCGGCGGGTCCGCGCGTAGAGGTCGGCGTACCCGACCGCTCTGCGGTCGTCGCGGAACGCGACCTTGTCGCCGAAGCTGGCGGCATGGGCCGCGAGCAGATCGGGCAACGGCTGGATCAGGTCGCTCCGAAGCATGTCACCACATTCCGTCCGTCGGCGAGACTCCCTCGTCCGCGGCGTAGACCTCGCTCGCCGTAACGGCCCAAGTCTTCCCAGCGCCCCGCCGGCAACCTACCCCTGTCACCCCCTAAGTCGTCCCCAGATCCGGCCGCCGATCCGATGGCGGGACGCACCGCAGGCCGATGATGGGGCGACCCCCGCAGACCGTCGAGCCCCGTGCTCCACCCGCCCGTCAGCCGAGGTGCCGTCGTTGGAACGCTGCTGGTTGTTCGCCCGCCTGGCCGTGCCGGCCGACGGACGCCCGGACGCGCGGGTGCCCGAGCTGGTCGGCACGGTCCTGACCGACCTCGTCACCGCCGCCCGCCGCGCCGATCCGGGCACGGGCTGGTTCTTCGACCTGCCCGACACGTCCACCGGGCGGTGGCTCAGCCTCGGGTTCCACGGTGCCCCGGCCGCGCTCGACGCGGTCCGGGCGCGGCTGCTCGCGTACGACCCGCGGGTGTCCTTCGCCCCGGCACCGGACGCGGTACGTGACGCCGCCCGGGGCGGCCCGCTCGCGTCCGCGGGCAGCGACCTGGCCCTGGCCCTGCTCGGCGGGGACGCCCCCTGGCTGGCCGGTGTCGAACTGCCGCTGGCCGTGGCACACCTGCGGCACCTGACCGGGCTGGTGCCGCCCGCCGACCGGCTGGCGTTCCTCTTCCTGCACTGGCAGGACCGCAGCCAGCGGCTCACCGGGGCGCAGCGGCGGGACCTGGCCGCGCAGGCGGACGCCGAGGCGGAGAAGATCGTCCTGGCGGCCGGCGACCTGCCGCTGAGCGGGGAGATCGCCGCCGCGTGGCAGCTCTACCTGGACCGGGTGGCCGACGTGGTCGACCGGGAGCACCCGGCAGCGCCGCGCGGCTTCCTGCTCGCGCACCACGCGCAACTCACCCACGAGCGGTGGGGCATCGGGCCGGACGTCGACTCGCTGGCGGCGCTGGCGCTGCGCCTGTCGATGGTCCGCGACCGCCCCGCCGTCGGAGCACCGGCCCCCGTCCCGCACCAGAGGAGACAGCAACCGCATGCACGCGCCCGCGCCTGACCGTCCCGCCCCCGCCGACCCGGCCCGGATCGAGGTGGCGCTCGGCGAGCGCGCGTACCCGGTGCTGATCGGCCCTGGCGTGCGCCACCGGCTGCCGGCGGAGGTGGCGCGGATCGGCGCGCGGCGGGTCGTGGTGGTCTCGGCCCGGCCGCCGGAGTGGACACCCGACCCGGGGGTGCCGCACCGGGTGGTGCCGGCCCGCGACGGCGAGCACGACAAGAACCTGGCCACCGTTGAGCAGCTCTGCCGGGCGTTCGCCGACTTCGGGCTGACCCGTGCCGACGCGGTGGTCTCCTGCGGCGGCGGCACCACCACGGACGTGGTCGGGCTGGCCGCCGGGCTCTACCACCGGGGGGTCGCGGTGATCCACCTGCCGACCTCGCTGCTCGCCCAGGTGGACGCCAGCGTCGGCGGAAAGACCGCGGTCAACCTGCCGGAGGGCAAGAACCTCGTCGGGGTGTACTGGCAGCCCCGGGCGGTGCTCTGCGACACCGAGCACCTCGGCACGCTCCCGGAGCGGGAGTGGCGCAACGGGTACGGGGAGATCGCCCGGGCGCACTTCATCGGCGCCGGCGAGCTGCGCGACCGGCCCGTGGCGGAGCAGATCGCCGCCTGCGTCGCGCTGAAGGCGTCGGTGGTGGCCGCCGACGAACGCGACTCCGGGCTGCGGCACATCCTCAACTACGGACACACGCTGGGGCACGCACTGGAGCGGGCCACCGACTTCCGGCTGCGACACGGCGAGGCGGTCGGCGTCGGCACGGTCTTCGCGGGCCGGCTGGCCGGCGCCCTCGGCCGCATCCCGTCCGACCGGGTGGCCGAGCACCGGGACGTGGTGGCGGACTACGGCCTCGACACGGCGCTGCCCGCCGGCGTCGACCACGACGAACTGGTCGCGCTGATGCGGCGGGACAAGAAGGCCACATCCGGCCTGTCGTTCGTGCTGGACGGCCCGGCCGGCCCCGATCTGGTCGCCGACGTACCCGAGGCCGCCGTCCGCGCCGCCCTCACCGGCATGTGACGGCCGAGGAGCAGAGCGCGCTGCCGCCCTGTCGCCGCCCCACGACGGGAAGCCGGGGTCAGGTCCGGACCGGCCGGCGTACCGGTCGTCGGCCGGACAGGTGACGGTGCCCCCGGGCCGCTTCCGCGACCCGGGGGCGGCTCGTCAACCGCTCAGCGCGCGCTGGATCTGCGCGACCAGCACGCCGCAGGCGTACCGGTCCGAGGCGCCGACCATGCCGACGATGGTGGCCGGCTGCGCGCCGTTGTCCGTCTCCGCCGGGTCGTGGTGCATGAACACGACGAACTGCCCACGATCGATGAATGGGGCGAGGATCGGCTCGGCGTCGAGGCCGGGCGCGAGCGAGAAGAACGTGGTCATCGCGCACGGGTGCTGGCCCAGCAGCGAGCTGCGGTGCAGCACGGATGCGGTGGCTCCGCTGACCCGGAAGTTCGGGTCGATGACCCGCAGTTCGCCGTCCCGGCTGATGCCGGCGTCGAACGCGCAGTAGCCCCGGTATCCGAGCGCACTGGCCTTCCGGACCCCTACGGTCAGCGCTTCGATCAGCTCCGCCGGTGGCTGGTCGTCGTCGTCCATCACACAGCCGACCCACGTCGAGGTGGGCTGCGGCAGGTGTACGGACGCGCCGAAGTACTGCACCGACCCGCTTTCCGTCACGCCGAACTGGAGTCCCCAGATCGTCCGGAAGGGAACCTCCTCCTCGACGATCCACCGATCGCTCACCTGTTCCAGTTGGTTGAACAGTGACCGGTTCAACCGGTCCTGCAACCGCCTGGTGAAGATGGCGATTCCGCTGTACACCTCGACACCGGCCGGTTTCACGACGGCCGGTCGGCGGTCCTGCTGCACGATCCGCCGCACCTCGGCGGGGGTGGCGACCTGGCGGCGGGGCAGGTATTCCGGTGCGATCAGTGATTCCAGCACGGTCTTGTTGTTGAGGCGGGCCAGCAGATCCGGCGACACCCGGGCTCGCGCCTCCCGGAGCTGCGGATCGTGCGGAGGGAATTGGAACTCCAGCACCTCGCCCCGATCGGCGGCTTCCCGGGCGAGTTGCATCGCCTGCACGCCGGAACGGAATTCACGCAGATCGGTCGGCGTCTTGAGACCACACCGACTGAGCAGGCGCAGCGACTTGTCCGCACTCGATCCGGTGCTGCAGATGGCCGCTGCCTGGTGCGGCAGGGTCAGGTGGAGTCCGGTGATCATGTCCAGGCCGTTGTACAGCGCGGCTCCCGCGCCGGCGAGATAGCGGCTGCCGGCGGTCGCCACCGGATCCGGTGGCCGGGCGAGCAACACGCCATCGGGAGCGAACACCTGTACCTGGATGGGCTCATCCATCGAATCTCCTGACATGCCGGCCCACGTGGGGCCTCGGGGTGGCACGAAGTCCGGGTGCGACACGACCACGAACAGCGGAGAACGTGGACGTCGGGAGGCTCCCGGGTCGGGGTGGGGCCGCTCGGCCACGAGAGTCGGGCGTGCCGCGTGCACCGGCTGGACGGGTATCAGGCTGGACCGGCCAGGTAGCGGGCTGGCTTGTGGTCAGCGCTGCGTTGGCGAGGTGCACACCATCAGGCGGTGTCTGAGAATGCCAGTCACCGACTGGGCCATGATCGAGAAAGCATAGTCAGTTCTCATTGCCTCGGGATGGGCCGGTCAGCCGAGCACCGGCGGCCCTTTTCGCCGCCGCGATCGCCGACTCTCCGAGCGGGACCCTCGTCCGATGATTGACCGAATAGCTGCATTCGGAAGGACCACGGGATCACACATAGTTGCGTCTGGACGATCGCGTACCAACCGTTTCGCGCGCCACCGATGCTCCACGGTGGACGGACGTCGCCGTGGGCAATTTCGCCGACAAACTACGACTGACGCACACTGACCAGCTCAAATGGCCGATTCGACGGCGCCGGCACCGCACCCCCGCCGATGCCGCCGCCACGCCGAACAGACCTCCGGCCGCCTTGGCCGCGAATTCCGGCTGAGGCACTAGGGGTCGACGGGGCGTAGCTCTAGGGGTGTACTCCCCTCCACAGGGCTTCGTAGGGTCGGGCCCCATTGGTTCGTCGTTCCCTTCCACCGCAACGGATCGGGGACGATCGTGGGTGCGCGGCGCCCAGATGGACGGGAGGCGCGGGTGACCGGATCGGACACCGACCTGCTCCCGCCGATCCGCGACGTGGCAGCGGTCCGAGAGCCGGGCGGTGACCCCGCCCTGATCACACGGCTGTTCCCGCGCCATGGCCACACCTCCGGCCGATCGGACGCCGCTGGGGCGTCGCCGTGAGCGGTACCGGCGTCCCACGACGCCCGGCACCCGCGCGTCACACCGTGCCGTCCGGCGTACGGCACATCGGCTGACCGGCCGCTCCGGCCACGTGTTTCCGGTCACCCCCCTTTTCAATCGGAGGTTGAGCTCATGTCTGTCGGGTTCGAGCGTGCACAGGCCGTGGCCGGTGCGGTGGACGCCGGGGCTCTGGAGCTGGTGGGTGATCTGCGTCGGCCGGCGGTGTGGCCGGCTCGGGCGGCGTCGGTGTTCCGGGCGTTGTCCTCGTCGTTGCCTGCCGGGACGACCGGCGAGGTGGTGGTGGCGGGGCTGGTGGCGGTTCTCGCGCGGTGGACGGCCCAGGGTGAGGTGGTGGTGGGCCTGTCGTCGGGTGGTGTGTTGCGGGTGGATGTGGCGGGTGATCCGGGTTTCGGGGTGTTGGTGTCGCGGGTGGGTGCGGCGTTGGCCGGGCCGGT
>NZ_JBEOVW010000045.1:0-41358 GCF_040295705.1 Micromonospora sp. NPDC002717
GGTCGGCGCGGGCGGGTCTGACGCCGATGAGCGCCGAGACCGGGTTGGAGCTGTTCGACGCGGCCCTGGTGGCGGATCGGGCGGCCCTGGTGCCGGCCGTGATCGACGTACCGGCGCTGCGGGCGGCGACCGCCGGCGGTCCCGTACCGGCCGTGCTGCGCACCCTCATCGGCGTGACCAGCACCCGCCGCCAGGCGGGGCAGGGCGGTGGCGGGTGGGCCGACCGGCTCGCCGGACTGACCGAGGACGAGGGCCGGGCCCAGGTCGACGTGTTGGTGCGGGGCCTGGTCGCGCAGGTGCTGGGGCACGGCGGGGCGGAGGCGGTGCCGGCGGACCGGGCGTTCCGGGAGTTGGGCTTCGACTCGCTGACCGCGGTGGACCTGCGTAACCGGTTGAACGCGGCCACCGGGCTGCGGTTGGCCTCGACGCTGGTGTTCGACTACCCGACCCCGGCAGTGCTCGCCGACCACCTCTGGTCGGAGTTGGCCGGGGTGCGTCAGTCGACCGCCGACCCGGTCGCCGGCACGATCGTCGGCACCGACGAGCCGATCGCGATCGTGGGCATGGCCTGCCGCTACCCGGGTGGGGTGGAGTCTCCCGACCAGTTGTGGGAGTTGCTGGCGACCGGCGGCGACGGGATCTCGGAGTTCCCCGCCGACCGGGGCTGGGACCTCGAGTCGCTGTTCGACCCCGACCCGGATCGCAGCGGGACGTCGTACACGCGGCACGGTGGTTTCCTGTACGGGGCGGCGGAGTTCGACCCCGGGTTCTTTGGGATTTCGCCGCGTGAGGCCTTGGCGATGGATCCGCAGCAGCGGTTGCTGCTGGAGGCGTCGTGGGAGACGTTCGAGTCGGCGGGTCTGGACCCGGCGCGGCTGCGGGGCAGCCGGACGGGCGTGTTCGCCGGCGTCATGTACCACGACTACGCCTCCCGCCTGATGGAGCAGCCGGGCGAGGTGGAGGGCTACGTCGGCACCGGCACCTCCGGCAGCGTGCTGTCCGGGCGGGTGGCGTACACGTTCGGCCTGGAAGGCCCGGCGGTCACCGTCGACACCGCCTGCTCCTCCAGCCTCGTCGCGTTGCACCTCGCCGCGCAGGCGCTGCGCAGCGGCGAGTGCGACCTGGCGCTGGCCGGTGGCGTGACCGTGATGGCGACGCCGGGCACGTTCATCGAGTTCTCCCGGCAGCGGGGTCTGTCGCAGGACGGCCGGTGCAAGTCGTTCGCGGCGTCGGCCGACGGCACGGGCTGGTCTGAGGGCGTCGGCGTGCTGCTCGTGCAGCGGCTGTCGGACGCGCAGCGGGAGGGCCGGCGAATCTACGCCGTCGTGCGCGGTACCGCCGTGAACCAGGACGGCGCGTCGAACGGTTTGACGGCGCCGAATGGTCCGTCGCAGCAGCGGGTGATCCGGCAGGCCCTCGCGAACGCCCGGTTGACCACCTCGGATGTGGACGCGGTGGAGGCGCACGGCACGGGCACGGTCCTCGGTGACCCGATCGAGGCGCAGGCGTTGCTGGCGACGTACGGGCAGGATCGGCCTGCGGAACGGCCGTTGTGGCTGGGGTCGATCAAGTCGAACATCGGACACACGCAGGCGGCGGCCGGTGTGGCCGGTGTGATCAAGATGGTCATGGCGATGCGGCACGGTCTGGTGCCGCCGACGTTGCATGTGGACGAGCCGTCGCCGCACATCGACTGGACGGCCGGTGCGGTGGCGCTGGCCACCGAGGCCATGCCGTGGCCGGCTGTGGATCGGCCGCGTCGGGCGGCGGTGTCGTCGTTCGGTATCTCGGGCACGAACGCGCATGTGATCATCGAGCAGCCGCCGGCCGAGGTGCTGGAGGGTGAGGTCGTCGTCCGGGAGACGCCGCCGGTGGTGCCGGTGCTGCTGTCCGCCCGCTCGGATGCGGCCCTGGCCGCGCAGGCCGGACGGTGGGCGCGCTGGCTCGCCGCCGACGAGGCCCCGCGCCCGCTGGACGTGGCCTGGTCCTCGGCCACCACCCGGCCGGCGCTGGAACAGCGTGCCATTGCCGTGGTGGCCGACCGGGACGGCCTGCTCTCCGCGCTCCGGACCCTCGACGCGGGACAGCCTTCCGGCGCTGTCGTCACCGGCTCGGCCGCCGTACGCGGTCAGCTCGCGGTGCTGTTCTCGGGTCAGGGCGCGCAGCGTGCGGGCATGGGCCGGGAGCTGTACGACGGGTTCCCGGTGTTCGCGACCGCGTTGGACGAGGTGTGTGCGCGGCTGGATCCGTTGCTGCCGCGTCCGTTGCGGGAGGTGTTGTTCGCCGAGGCGGGCACGGCCGAGGCGGCGTTGTTGGATCAGACGGTGTTCACGCAGGCCGGGTTGTTCGCGGTTGAGGTGGCCCTGTTCCGTTTGGTGGAGTCGTTCGGTGTGGTGCCGGACATGCTGGCTGGTCATTCGATCGGTGAGATCACGGCCGCGTACGTGGCCGGTGTGTTGTCCCTGGGCGATGCCGCCGCGTTGGTGGCGGCGCGGGGTCGGTTGATGCAGGCCCTGCCGGCCGGCGGCGGGATGCTCGCCGTGGCCGCTGACGAGGCGGCGGTGGTGGAGTCGATTGCCGGGCTGACCGATCGGGTCGGGATCGCGGCGGTCAACGGTCCGACGTCGGTGGTGGTGTCCGGGGCGGTCGAGGCTCTGGACGACATCGAGCGCGTGTGGCGGGAGCGGGGTGTCCGCACCCGTCGACTCACCGTGAGTCACGGGTTCCACAGCCCGTTGATGGAGCCGATGCTGGCCGAGTTCCGTACGGTCCTGGACGGGTTGACGTTCGCGGCGCCGTTGCTGCCGGTCGTGTCGAACGTGACCGGCGCGCTCGCTGACGCCGACGAGATCCGCACGGTCGACTACTGGGTGCGGCACGTCCGTGAGGCGGTCCGGTACGCCGACGGGGTCGCCGCGTTGCGGGCCGCTGGTGTGGACACGTTCCTGGAGGTCGGCCCGCAGAGCGTGCTGACGGCGATGGCGGCGGACATCCTGCCCGACGACGACGTGCTGGCCGTCGCCGCCCAGCGCAGGGACCGGCCGGAGACGCACGCGCTGCTGCACGCCCTGGCCGAGTTGCACGTCCACGGTGTGCCGGTGACCTGGCAGCAGTGGTTCACCGACAGCGGCGCGCGGCGGGTCGACCTGCCCACGTACGCCTTCCAGCACCAGCGCTACTGGCCCGAGGGCGCGCCGGCGGAGCAGGTCGCCCCGGACAGCGGCGACGCCGACTTCTGGGCCGCCGTCGAGCGCGGCGACCTGGCCGCGCTCGCCGCCGAACTCGGCGACGACACCGAGGCCCTGGGTGCCCTCAGCCCGGCCCTGCCGGTCCTCTCGCGCTTGCGGCGGGCCCGGTCCCGGGACACCACGCTGGACGGATGGTCGTACCGGGTCGTGTGGGAACCGGTGCGGCCGGCCCCGGCGGCCGGGCTGTCCGGGCGGTGGCTGGTCGTCACCGTCGACAGCGGCGCCGACGCGGGCGTCGCGAAGACGCTCACCGAGGCGGGCGCGCAGGTCGACACGCTGACCATGCCGCCCACCCTCGCCCGGGCAGACCTGGGCGAGCGGCTGCGCGGGATCAGCGCGGACGGCTGGGCCGGGGTGCTCTGCGTCCTGCCCCGGCAGGACCAGCCCCTGGCCCACACCCCGGCGGTTCCCGCCGGCACGGCGGCGCTGCTCACCCTCACCCGGGCGCTCACCGACACCGGCCTGCCGGGACGGGTGTGGGCGCTCAGCCGCACCGCGATGCCGGTCACGGCGGGGGAGCGGGCCGGCGACGTCTGGGCCGCGCTGGCCTGGGGACTGGGCCGGGTCGTCGCCCTGGAACAGCCGGACCGCTGGGGCGGCCTGCTCGACCTGCCGGCCCGCGCCGACCGGAGCACCCGCGCCGGGCTCGTCGCGGTCCTGGCCGACGGCACCCTGGACCAGGTGGCCGTCCGCCGCAACGGCCTCTTCGGCCGGCGGCTGGTGCCGGCCGCGCCGCCCGCCGGTTCGGGCTGGCGGCCCGCCGGCACGGTGCTGGTCACCGGTGGTACGGGTGCGCTGGGCCGGCACGTGGCGCGGTGGCTGCTGGCCAACGGTGCCGGCGAGGTGGTGTTGGCTTCCCGGCGTGGCCCGGGTGCGCCGGGCGCGGTGGAGTTGGTGGCCGAGTTGGGTGCGGTGCGGGTGGTGGCCTGCGACGTGACCGACCGGGCGGCGGTCGACGCCCTCGTGGCCGGGCTGCCCGAGCTGACCGCCGTCGTGCACACCGCCGGCGCGTCCGGCGGCACCGTGCCGGCGTACGAGGTGACCGACGGCGAGCTGTCGGACACCCTCGCCGGCAAGGTGCTCGGCGCCGTGCACCTCGACGCCGCCTGCCGGGACCGGGACCTCGACGCGTTCGTGGTCCTCTCCTCGGTGGCCGGCGTCTGGGGCGGCGGCGGCCAGGCCGGCTACGCGGCCGGCAACGCCCTGCTCGACGCCCTCGTCGCCGCCCGCCGGGCGGCGGGCCTGCCCGCCACCGCCCTGGCCTACGGCCCGTGGGCGGAGGACGGCATGGCCGCCGGGGAGACCGCGGACGGCCTGCGCCGCCGCGGGTTCACCCCGCTCGCGCCCGACGCCGCCGTCGCGGCGCTGGGCCGCTGGGTGAACGCCCCGGAGGCGGCACCGGTGATCGTCGACGTCGACTGGTCCCGGTTCGTCACGGCGTTCACCGTGGCGCGGCCGAGCCACCTCTTCGACCGGGTCGCCCCCGCCGTCGCCGAGGAGCCGGAGCGGCCGGAGAGCGCCGCCGCCACCGACGGGCTGCGGGCCCGGCTCGCGGCGCTGCCGGCGACCGGCCAGGAGGCGCTGCTGGTCGACCTCGTCCGCGCGGAGGCGGCGGCCGTTCTCGGTCACGCCACCACCGACCAGGTGCCGGCCGGGCGGGCGTTCCGCGAGCTGGGCTTCGACTCCCTCGCCGCCGTGCAGCTGCGGGACCGGCTGGGTCGGGTCACCGGCCTGACCCTGCCGTCGACCGTGGTCTTCGACCACCCGTCGGCGGCGGAACTGGCCCGCTTCCTGCGTACCGAAATCGTGGTCGGCGCGGACGGCGGCCCGGCCGTCGGCGGCGCGACCGTGGTCCGGCCGCCGGTGGACGAGCCGATCGCGATCGTCTCGATGGCCTGCCGGTTCCCCGGCGGGGTGTCGTCGCCGCAGGAGCTGTGGCGGCTGCTGGCCGACGGGGTGGACGCGGTCACGCCGATGCCCACCGACCGGGGTTGGGACCTCGACGCCCTGTTCGACAGCGACCCGGAGCGGGTCGGCACCAGCTACACCCGCAGCGGCGGCTTCCTGCACGACGTGGCCGGCTTCGACGCCGCGTTCTTCGGGATCAACCCGCGCGAGGCCCTGGCGATGGACCCGCAGCAGCGGCTGCTGCTGCACGCCACCTGGGAGGTGTTCGAACGCGCCGGCATCGACCCGCAGCGGGTCCGTGGCTCCGCCACCGGCGTCTTCATGGGCACCAACGGGCAGGACTACGCCACGCTGCTGCTGGGCGCCCGCTCCCAGGTGGAGGGCTACCAGGCCACCGGCAACGGGGCGTCGGTGGTCTCGGGCCGCCTGGCGTACTCGTTCGGGCTGCACGGCCCCGCGGTCACCGTCGACACGGCCTGCTCGTCGTCGCTGGTGGCGCTGCACCTGGCCGCGCAGGCGCTGCGCAGCGGCGAGTGCGACCTCGCCCTGGCCGGCGGCGTGACCGTCATGTCCACCCCGGGCGCGTTCCTGGAGTTCTCCCGGCAGCGCGGCCTCGCCGCCGACGGGCGGGTCAAGGCGTTCGCCGCGGCCGCCGACGGCACCGGCTGGGGCGAGGGCGTCGGCGTCCTGCTGCTCCAGCGGCTCTCCGACGCCCAGCGGGACGGCAACCGGATCCTCGCCGTCGTGCGGGGCAGCGCGGTCAACCAGGACGGCGCGAGCAACGGCCTCACCGCACCGAACGGGCCGGCGCAGCAGCGGGTGATCCGGCAGGCGCTGGACAACGCGGGGCTGACCCCCGACGACGTGGACGCGGTCGAGGCGCACGGCACCGGCACCACGCTCGGCGACCCGATCGAGGCGCAGGCGCTGCTCGCGACGTACGGGCGGGGTCGACCCGCCGACCGGCCGCTGTGGCTCGGGTCGGTGAAGTCGAACATCGGCCACACCCAGGCCGCGGCGGGCGCCGCCAGCCTGATGAAGATGGTGCTGGCCCTGCAGCACGAGGTGCTGCCGGCGACCCTGCACGTCGACGCGCCGACCCCGCACGTCGACTGGACGTCGGGCGCGCTGGCGCTGCTCACCGAGGCGCAGCCGTGGACCGCCGCGGACCGGCCCCGCCGGGCCGGCGTCTCCTCGTTCGGGATCAGCGGCACCAATGCCCACGTGATCCTGGAACAGGCCCCGGAGCGGCCGGAGCCGGTCGCCCCCGACGGGGTGCGGCCCGAGGCGACGCTGCCGTGGCCGGTCTCCGCCGCCGACCTCGCCGGGCTGCGCGACCAGGCCGGCCGGCTGGCCGACCGGGTCGCGACGGGCGATGACCCCGCCGACCTGGTCGGCTGGGCGCTCGTCGACGGCCGGGCCCACCTCGGGCGCCGGGCGACCGTGGTCGCCGCCGACCGGGCGACCCGGCTGGCCGCGCTGCGGGCGCTGGCCGGCGGGGAGGACCACGCGGCGCTGGTCACCACCCGGCGGCGTTCGGGCGGCCTCGCCGTCCTCTTCTCCGGCCAGGGCGCCCAGCGCCCCGGCGCCGGCCGGCAGCTGTACTACACGTTCCCCGTGTTCGCGGCGGCCCTCGACGAGGTCTGCGGGGTGCTGGACCACCAGCTGCCGCAGCCGCTGAAGCCGGTGCTGTTCGCGGCCGAGGGCAGCGCCGAGGCCGCGCTGCTCGACGAGACGGTGTTCACCCAGGCCGGGCTGTTCGCGCTGGAGGTGGCCCTGTTCCGGCTGGTCGAGTCGTTCGGGGTGGTGCCCGGGCACGTCGCCGGGCACTCGATCGGCGAGATCACCGCCGCGCACGTCGCCGGGGTGCTGTCCCTCGCGGACGCCGCCACGCTGGTGGCCGCCCGGGGCCGGCTGATGCAGGCCCTGCCCGCCGGCGGCGGGATGCTCGCCGTCGCCGCCGACGAGGCGGCGGTGGTCGGGTCGCTGGCCGGGCTGACCGACCGGGTCGGCGTCGCGGCCGTCAACGGCCCCACCTCCGTGGTGGTCGCCGGTGCGGTCGACGCCCTCGACGGGCTGGAGCGGCTCTGGCGGGAACGGGGGGTGCGCACCCGCCGGCTGCGGGTCAGCCACGCGTTCCACAGCCCGCTGATGGAGCCGATGCTGGCCGGGTTCCGGGCCGTCCTCGCCGGGCTGACGTTCGCCGCACCGCTGCTGCCGATCGTGTCGAACCTGACCGGAAGGGTCGCCGACCCCGACGAGATCCGTACACCCGACTACTGGGTGCGGCACGTCCGCGAGGCCGTCCGGTACGCCGACGGCATCGCCGCGCTGCGCGACGCGGGGGTGGACACGTTCCTGGAGCTCGGCCCGCAGGCGGTGCTGACCGCGATGACCGCCGGCCTGCTGCCCACCGAGGACGACGGGACGGCCGTGGCGGCGCTGCGCGCCGGCACCGACGAGCCGGCCGCCCTGCTGTCCGCGCTCGCCGTCCTGCACGGCACCGGGCGGGACGTCGACTGGGCGGCGGTGCTCGGCGTGCTGGCCGGCCCCCGCCCGGATCCCCGCCGGCTGCCCGAGCTGCCCACGTACGCGTTCCGGCCGCAGCGCTACTGGCCGACGCTCGACGCGGCCCCGACCCCGGCCGCCGACCCCGTGGACGACGCGTTCTGGCAGGCGGTTACCGACGGCGACCTGGACCGGCTCGGCATCGACCCGGACCAGCCGCTGCGCGACCTGCTGCCGGAACTGGAGTCGTGGCGGCGCCGCCAGCACCTCGACGGCACCCTGGCCGGCTGGCGGTACCGGGTCACCTGGGAGCGCCGGGCGCTGACCGGCCGCGACCCGGGCACCTGGCTGGTGGTGGCCCCGCCGCACCAGGTCACCGACCGGGTGCTGGCCGCGCTCACGGCCGGCGCCGCGACGGCGCACCTGTTGACCGTCGACCCGGCCACGGTCACCCGGGACGGCCTGGCGGCCGACCTCGACCGGCTCACCGCCCTGCACCAGCCGACGGCGCTGCTCTCCCTGCTGGCGCTGGACGAGGCGCCGCACCCGGAGCAGACCGCGTTGCCCACCGGCCTGGCGGCGAACCTGCTGCTCGTGCAGGCGCACACCGGCCGCTCCGGCCCGGCCGTGCCGCTGTGGCTGGCCACCACCGGCGCCGTCGCCGTCGACGACGAACCGGTCGTCCACCCGACGCAGGCCACCACGTGGGGCCTCGGGCTCGTCGCCGCGCTGGAGCACCCCCGGCACGTCGGCGGCGTCGTCGACCTGCCGGCGGGCGCGGGCGAGGCGGCGTACGCGGTGCTGGTCGGCGCCCTGACCAACGGCGACGGGGAGGACCAGCTCGCCGTCCGGGAAGCCGGTGTGCACGCCCGGCGTCTGGTCCGGGACACCGGACGGCCGGCGGCGGGCGGCGGGTACCGCCCGCACGGCACCGTCCTGCTCACCGGCGGGACCGGCGCCCTCGCCCGGCACACCACGGACTGGCTGGGCCGGCAGGGCGCGGAGGTGCTCCTGCTGGCGGAACCGGCGACGGGCAAGCTCGGCGACCTGATGGAGCAGCTCGCCGCCGAGAGCCGGCCGGTCACCGCGCTCGTGCACGTCCCGGCGGAGACCGGCTCGGCGCCGCTGGCCGAGCTGACCCTCGCCGGCCTGGCCGCCGACCTGACCGCCACCGTCGGCGACGTGCCGAGGTACGCGGACGAGCTCGCCCACCGGCCGCTCGACGCGTTCGTGCTGTGCACCTCCACCACGGGGGTGTGGGGCGCGGGCGGGCGGGCCGGCCAGTCCGCCGGCGACGCGCTGCTGCACGCGCTCGCCGCGAACCGGCGGCACGGCGGTCTGGTGGCGACCGCCGTGGCGTGGGGGCCGTGGCGCGACGATCCCGAGTCGGCCGAGCTGGCGCAGCTGCGCCGGCGGGGCCTGCCGGGCCTGCCCCCGGACCTGGCCGTCGAGGCGTTCGGGCAGGCGCTGCGTGAGGAGGCGGCGCTGGTCGTCGCCGACGTGAGCTGGGACCGGTTCGTGCCGACGTTCGCGTCGATGCGGCCGTGCCCGCTGCTGACCGGCATCCCGGAGGCGCGCGCGGCGCTACCCGCCGACGACGACCGCCAGCCGGCGGACGACGAGGCGGCGACCGCGCTGCGGGAGCGGCTGCGCCCGCTGAGCCCCGGCGAACGGGAGGGCGTCCTCGTCGAACTCGTGGGCGGCCTGGCGGCCACCGTGCTCGGCCACACCGGGGGCGGGGGACTGGAGCCCGACCGCGCGTTCCGCGAGGTCGGCTTCGACTCGATGACGGCCGTGGAGCTGCGCAACCGGCTCCGCGCCGCCACCGGCGTGCAACTGCCCGCGAGCGTGGTCTTCGACTACCCGACGCCGGCCGCGCTCGCCCGGCACCTGCGCGACCGGCTCGTCGAGGACGGGGCCGCCGCGGCCGCCCCGCTGCTCGCCGAGCTGGAACGGCTCGACGGCGTCTTCGCGGCCAGCGCGCCGGACCGGCTGACCCGGCAGAAGCTGCTGGTGCAGTTGCAGGCGTTCGTCGCCCGGTGGGGCGACGACCGCGGTCCCGTCGAGGAGAAATCGGTCACCCACGCTCTCGACGACGCGACGGACGCCGAGATCTTCGATTTCATCCACCGCGAGCTGGGCGGGCCCGGCGGCAATTTGCCGGGCCTGTAGAAATGGGGCTTCCCGACCGTTGTCGACGGTCGTGACGCCCTCGGCCGGGCGGGGTCCCGCACCCGCCCGGCCGCACCCCGTGAGGGCGGTGCGCCGGGCCGCTCAGCAGGGCGGGTCGGCCCAGCCTGCACCCGTGCCGCCTAGGGGCACCCGTAGGGGCACGCTAGGGGTTGTGACCGCCGTCCGGCGACAATTACCTTTCCTCCGGCGAGTAAGACCTGGTGTGGGCTGAAACGCTTTTGTCTGGCAATTCGTGGTCGGCTGAATGGGCTTAGATCTTCGCGGCTTGTGGCGTCTGTGGACGGTATTGGGTCGCCTGTTTCTTTCCGGCCCGAAGAGGTGGCGCTAATGGCGACTGAAGATACGCTCCGGGAGTACCTGAAATGGGTGACGGCGGACCTTCACCAGACCAGGAGGAAGCTCGGCGAGCTTGAGGCGGCCAGCCGCGAGCCGATCGCCATCGTCGGCATGGCCTGCCGGTTCCCCGGCGGGGTGGGCTCCCCCGAGGAACTGTGGGAGCTGGTCGACTCCGGACGGGACGCCGTCTCCGCGTTCCCCGCCGACCGCGGCTGGGACCTGGCGCGGCTGTTCCACCCGGACCCCGACCACCCCGGCACGTCGTACGTCGCCGAGGGCGGCTTCGTCGACTCGGCCACCGACTTCGACGCCGCGTTCTTCGGCATCTCGCCGCGCGAGGCGATCGCCATGGACCCCCAGCAGCGGCTGCTGCTGGAGGCGTCCTGGGAGGCGTTCGAGCACGCCGGGATCGACCCCTCGGCGCTGCGCGGCCACCAGGTGGGCGTGTTCGCCAGCACCACCGGCCAGGACTACGTGGGGCTGCTCCAGCAGCCGCCGCCCGGCACCGAGGGCTACATCCTCACCGGCACCGCGGCGAGCGTCGTGTCCGGCCGGATCTCGTACGCGCTCGGCATCGAGGGCCCCGCCGTCACCGTGGACACGGCCTGCTCGTCGTCGCTGGTCGCGCTGCACCTGGCCTGTCAGGCGCTGCGGCAGGGGGAGTGCACCCTGGCGCTCGCCGGCGGGGCCACCGTCATGTCCACCCCGTCCGCCTTCATCGGCTTCAGCCGCCAGCGCGGCCTGGCCCTGGACGGCCGGGTCAAGTCGTTCGCCGCCGCCGCCGACGGCACCGCCTGGGGCGAGGGCGTCGGCCTGCTGCTCGTCGAGCGGCTCTCCGACGCACGGCGCAACGGCCACCCCGTCCTCGCCGTGGTGCGCGGCAGCGCGGTCAACCAGGACGGCGCGAGCAACGGGCTGACCGCCCCCAACGGCCCGTCCCAGCAGCGGGTCGTGCTCCAGGCGCTGGCCAGCGCCCGGCTCGCGCCCGAGCAGGTCGACGTCGTGGAGGCGCACGGCACCGGCACCACCCTCGGCGACCCGATCGAGGCCCAGGCGCTGCTGTCGACGTACGGGCAGGGTCGGCCCGCCGACCGGCCGCTGTGGCTCGGCTCGGTCAAGTCGAACATCGGGCACACCCAGGCCGCCGCCGGCGTGGCCGGGGTGATCAAGATGGTGATGGCGCTGCGGCACGAGACCGTGCCGGCGACGTTGCACGTCGACGAGCCCACCCCCAACGTGGACTGGACGGCCGGCGCGGTGTCGCTGGTGACCGAGCCGCAGCCGTGGCCCGCCGGGGAGCAGCCCCGCCGGGCGGGCATCTCCTCGTTCGGCATGAGCGGCACCAACGCCCACGTGATCATCGAGGAGGCGCCCGCCGCCGAGGCGGCCCCGTCGGAGACCCCGGACGGCCCCGACGCCGCGACCGACGCCGCCACCGTGCCGGCCGCCGCCACCGGCATCGCCCCGGTCACCGCGGCCGGCCTCGTGCCGGTGCTGGTCTCCGCCCGCGACGCCGACTCCCTGGCCGCCCAGGCGACCCGCTGGGCCGACTGGCTCGACGGCCGTCCCGAGCTGCGGCTGACCGACGTCGGCTGGTCGTCGGTGCGCACCCGGGCCAGCCTGGAACACCGCGCCGTGCTGCTCGCCGCGGACCGCGCCGGCCTGCGCGACGGCCTGCGCGCGCTCGCGGCCGGCGGCGACGCCCCGGGCCTGGTCACCGGCGCGGGGTCGCGGGGCGGCAAACTCGCGTTCCTCTTCTCCGGCCAGGGCGCGCAGCGCAGCGGCATGGGCCGTGACCTGGCTGCCGCGTTCCCCGTCTTCGCCGACGCGCTGGCGGAGGTCTGCGCCGAACTGGACCGGCACCTGCCCCGCCCGCTCGCCCCGGTGCTCTTCGCACCCGAGGGCGACGAGGCCGCCGCGCTGCTCAACCAGACCCTCTACACCCAGGCCGGCCTGTTCGCCGTCGAGGTCGCGCTGTTCCGGCTCCTGCGGAGCTGGGGAATCGTCCCGGACGTCCTGCTCGGCCACTCGATCGGTGAACTGTCCGCCGCGCACGCGGCCGGCGTGCTGTCGCTGCCCGACGCCGCCACGCTCGTCGCGGCCCGGGGCCGGCTGATGCAGGCCCTGCCGGCCGGCGGCGCGATGCTCGCCGTCCAGCTCCCCGCCGACGCGGTCCGGGCCGCCCTGGCCGGCATCGAGGACCGGGTCGCCGTGGCCGCCGTCAACGGGCCCACCGCCGTCGTGGTCTCCGGCGCCGCCGACGCCGTCGAGGAACTCGAACGCCGCTGGGCGGACCAGGGCGTACGCACCCGGCCGCTGCGCGTGAGCCACGCCTTCCACAGCCCGCTGATGGAACCCATGCTCGCCGAGTTCGCCGCCGTGGTGCGCCGGCTGGAGCTGCACCCGCCGGCGCTGCCGATCGTGTCGAACCTGACCGGCGCGGTCGCCGACCCCGACGAGATCCGCACCGCCGACTACTGGGTCCAGCACGTGCGGGAGGCGGTTCGGTTCGCCGACGGCGTCGACCAGCTGCGCGCCCTGGGCGTGCGTACCTTCCTGGAGGTCGGCCCCAGCGGGGTGCTCACCGCGCTGGCCCGCGACGTCCTGGCCGCGGCCGGCGCGGACGACGACACGGCCGCGGTGGCGCTGCTGCGCCGGGACCGCCCCGAGCCCGCGTCCGTGCTCACCGCCCTCGCCGAGCTGCACGTCGGCGGGGTCGGGGTGGGCTGGGCCGAGCTGTTCGCCGGAGCGGACACCGCGCGGGTGCCGCTGCCCGGGTACGCCTTCCGCCGGCAGCGGTTCTGGCCCGAGCCGCCGCCCGCCGCCCCCGACGCCGCCGCGCCCGACGGCGGCGACGACGAGTTCTGGACCGCGCTGGAGCAGGCGGACGTCGACACCCTCCGCAGCGAGCTGGGCGACGACGACGAGCAGGTGCGGGCGCTGCTGCCGGCGCTGCCGGTGCTCACCTCCTGGCGCCGGTCCCGGCGGGAACGCTCCACGGTGGACGGCTGGTCGTACCAGGTGACCTGGCAGCCGGTTCCGGTCGAGGACCGGAACGGTCCGGCGGGCCGCTGGCTGGTCGTGCTGCCGGCCGACGACGCCCCGGCGTGGGCCGACCGCCTGGCCGGTCTCTTCCCCGACGCCGAGCCGCTGGTGCTGCGCGTCGGCGCGGCGGACCTCGACCGCGCGGCGCTCGCCGCCCGGCTGCGGGACCTGGTCGACGGCCGGCCGGTCGACGGCGTGCTCGCCGTGGTCGCCGGCCAGGACCGGCTGCTGCCCGAGCACCCCGGCGTGACCCTCGCCGCGGCCGGCGCCCTCGCCCTGGTCCAGGCGATGACCGATTTGGACCTGGTGGCCCCGCTGTGGTGCGTCACCAGCGGCGCGGTGGCGGCGGCCCCGGGCGACCGGGTCGCGCACCCGCTGCAGACCGAGGTCTGGGGCCTGGGCCGGGCGGCGGCGGTCGAGCAGCCGCACCGCTGGGGCGGCCTGGTCGACCTGCCGGCCACCCTCGACGACACCACCGCCCGGCGACTCGCCGCCGTGCTGGCCGGCGCGGGCGGCGAGGACCAGGTGGCCGTCCGGCCCGGCGGGATCTGGGCCCGGCGGCTCACCCCGGCCCCGCCGGCGGCGGACGAGCCTCCCGCCGGCGACTGGTGGGCCGGCACCGTCCTGGTCACCGGCGGCACCGGCGCCCTCGGTGGCCACGTCACCCGCTGGCTGCTCGACCGCGGCGTCGGGCAGGTGGTCCTGGCCAGCCGCCGGGGCACCGCCGCCCCGGCCGTGGCGGAGCTGCTCGACCGGTACGGCGCCGACGGGCGGGTCACCGTCGCCACCTGCGACGTCACCGACCGGCAATCCGTGGTGGACCTCGTGGACGCGCTGCCCGGCCTGACCGCGGTCGTGCACGCCGCCGGCACCGACCAGCTCACCCCGCTGACCGACACCACCCTCGACGAGTTCTCCCACGTCGTCGCGGGGAAGGTGCTCGGCGCCCTGCACCTCGACGCCTGCCTCGCCGACCGCGAGCTGGGCGCGTTCGTCATGTTCTCCTCCATCTCCGGCGTGTGGGGCAGCGCCGGCCAGTGCGCCTACGGCGCCGGCAACTCCCTGCTGGACGCCCTGGCTGTCAACCGGCGCGACCGGGGCCTGCCGGCCACCGCCGTCTCCTGGACCGCCTGGGGAGGCGCGCACGGCATGGCCGCCGAGAACGTGGCCACCGAGCAGCTCAACCGGATGGGCCTGCCGCCGATCGACCCGGAGAAGGCGCTCGTCGCGCTGGACCGGGCGCTGCGCCGCCCGACGCCCTGCGTGACCGTCGCCGACGTCGACTGGACCCGGTTCCACCCCGCGTTCACCGTGGCCCGGCCCAGCCCGCTGCTCGGCGACCTGCCGCAGGTGCGGGCGCTCGTCGCCCAGGAGGAGGCCGCCGCGCCCGTCGCGGGCGGGGTCGCCGCGCCGCTGCGCCACCTCGCTGCGCTGCCGGCGGCGGAGCAGGAGCGGGAGCTGCTGCGGCTGGTCAACGAGCAGACCGCGGCGGTGCTCGGTCACGCCACCCCCGACGAGCTGCGCGGGCGCCCGTTCAAGGACCTCGGCTTCGACTCGCTGACCGCCGTGGACTTCCGGGGTCGGCTGAACACAGCCACCGGCCTGCGGCTGCCCACCACGCTGGTCTTCGACTACCCCACGCCCGCCGAACTGGCCGCGCACCTGCGTGAGCTGGTGTCCGGCGCCGACCCGGTCGACACCCCCGAGACCGTCGTCGTGGACGCGGACGAGCCCGTCGCGATCGTCGGCATGGCCTGCCGCTACCCCGGCGGCGTCGACGGGCCGGAGGCGTTCTGGCGGCTGGTCGCCGACGGCGTGGACGCGATCTCACCCTTCCCCACCGACCGGGGCTGGGAGATCCCGGAGCCGGCGGAGGGGAAGCCCGCCCCGGCGGGCGGCTTCCTCTACGACGTGGCGGACTTCGACCCCGCCTTCTTCGAGATCTCGCCCCGCGAGGCGGTGGCGATGGACCCGCAGCAGCGGCTCACCCTGGAGGCGTCCTGGGAGGCGCTGGAACGCGCCGGGGTGGACCCCGCGTCGCTGCGCGGCACCCGTACCGGCGTCTTCGTGGGCGCTTCCAGCTCCGGCTACGGCACCGGGCTGACCGAGGTCCCCGAGGGGGTCGAGGGCTACCTGATGACCGGCGCCGCGCACAGCGTGATCTCCGGGCGGGTGGCGTACACGCTGGGGCTGGAGGGGCCGGCCGTCACGGTCGACACCGCCTGCTCCTCCTCGCTGGTGGCGCTGCACCTCGCCGGGGCGGCGCTGCGGCGGGGCGAGTGCGACCTGGCGCTGGCCGGCGGCGTGGCGGTGATGGCCACCCCGACGGCGTTCCAGGAGTTCTCCCGCCAGGGCGGCCTCGCCTCCGACGGGCGGTGCAAGTCCTTCGGCGCGTCGGCGGACGGCACCGGCTGGTCCGAGGGCGTCGGCATGCTGCTCGTGCAGCGGCTCTCGGACGCCCGGCGGCAGGGCCGCCGGATCCTCGCCGTGGTGCGCGGCTCCGCGGTGAACTCCGACGGCGCGTCGAACGGCCTCACCGCGCCAAACGGCCCGTCCCAGCAGCGGGTGATCCGGCAGGCGCTCGCCAGCGCCCGGCTGGCGGTCACCGACGTGGACGTCGTCGAGGCGCACGGCACCGGCACCACCCTCGGCGACCCGATCGAGGCGCAGGCCCTGCTGGCGACGTACGGGCAGGACCGGGGCGACGCGGGCCCGCTGCTGCTCGGGTCGGTGAAGTCGAACATGGGCCACGCCCAGGCCGCCGCCGGCGTCGCCGGCATCATCAAGATGGTCCTGGCGATGCGGGAGGGCATCGTCCCGGCGTCGCTGCACGCGGACACGCCGTCACCGCACATCGACTGGTCGTCCGGCGACGTGGAGCTGGTGACCCGGTCCCGGCCGTGGCCGGCGGTCGACCGGCCCCGCCGGGCGGCGGTCTCCTCGTTCGGGATCTCCGGCACCAACGCCCACGTGGTCGTCGAGCAGCCCGCCGACGCCGACCTGACCGGCGACGCCGAGCCGGCCCCCGCCCCGGCGCCCGGGCTGGTCGCCGCCGACGTGGTGGTGTGGCCGGTGTCGGCCCGCTCCGCCTCCGCCCTCGCCACGCAGGCGTCCCGGCTGGCCCGGCACCTGCGGGAACACCCCGGCCTCGCCCCGGCGGCGGTCGGCTGTTCCCTCGCCGCGACGCGGTCGGCGTTCGACCGGCGCGCCGCCGTGGTCGGCGCCACCCCGGGCGAGCTGCTGGCCGGCCTGGACGCGCTCGCCGCCGGCACGCCCGCCGGCAACGTGGTGACCGGCACCGTCGCCAACCACGGCGCGGGCCCGGTGTTCGTCTTCCCGGGGGCCACCCCGGCGGGCGCGGCGGCCGGACTGGTCGGCCGCTGCCCGGTCTTCGACGACACGCTCGCCGAGTGCCGGCAGGCCCTGGCGCCCTGGCTCGACGTCGACCCGGCCGCCCTGCTGACCGGCGCGGACCCGTCCTGGGCCGAGCGCCCGGAGCTGGCCCGGCCCGTCCTGTTCGCCGTCGGGGTGGCGCTCGCCGCCGTCTGGCGGCACGCCGGGGTGACCCCGGCCGCGGTCGTCGGGGACGGCGACGGCGAGGTCGTGGCCGCCTGCGTGGCGGGCCTGCTGTCCCTGCCCGACGCCGCCCGGACGGTGGCGCTGCGGGCCCGGGCCGCCGCCGGCGAGCTGGACCCCGACGGCGTCCGCGCCGGGTTGGCGGGGATCGTCCCGCAGCCCGGCACCGCCCGGCTGGCCTCCACCGTCACCGGGGACTGGGCCGACCCGGCCGGCCTCGGGGCCGACCACTGGGCCGGCGAGGCGGGACGGCCGGAGCAGTTCGACGCCGCCGTCCGCGCCGCCGTCGCGGCCGGACACGTGACCTTCGTGGAGGTCTCGCCGGAGCCGGCGCTGACCGACCGCGTCGCCGCCGTCCTCGACGGGACCGGCGCCACCGGCCACGTCCTGGACACCCTCGGCGGGCCGGACGACGCCGCCACCCGACTGCTGACCGGCCTCGCCGCCGCGCACACCCTCGGCCTGCCGGTGGACCACCGTCGGCTGCTGCCCGAGGCCGCGCCGGTCGACCTGCCCACGTACGCCTTCGACCGGCAGCGCTACTGGCTGGAGCGCACCGGCGCCCACCGCTCCGTGCTGCCCGCCGTGGGGCTCGACGTGGTCGACCACCCGCTGCTCAGCGCGGTAGCCGACCTGCCTGGCGACGAGGGCCTGCTGTTCACCGGCCGGATCACCCTCGCCACCCACGCCTGGCTGGCCGACCACGCCGTGCTGGGCACGGTGCTGCTGCCCGGGACGGCGCTGGTGGAGTTGGCGTCCTGGACCGGGCGGCACGCCGGCGCCGCGACCGTCGCCGAGCTGAACCTGGAGGCGCCGTTGGCGATCCCCACCGAGGGGGGAGTCGACCTGCGGGTCCGCGTCGGCGCGCCGGACGAGACCGGGCACCGGCCGGTCGCCATCCACTCGCGGCGCGACGACGACACCGACCCCGACGGTTCCCGGGCCTGGCAGCGGCACGCCTCCGGCCAGCTCAGCGGCACCGCCGACCCGGACCCCGCGTCGGCGGCCGTGTGGCCGCCCGCCGACGCCGAGCCGATCGCCCTCGACGGGCTCTACGCCCGGCTCGCCGCCCAGGGCTACCACTACGGCCCGGTCTTCCGCGCGCTGCGCGCCGCGTGGCGGTCGGGCCCGGACATCCTCGCCGAGGTCGCCCTGGACGCCGACGCGTCCACCGACACCACGGCCTTCTCCGTGCACCCGGCCCTGATGGACGCGGCGCTGCACGCCATCGGTGCCAGCGCCACCGAAGCCGCGGCCACCGCCGGCGCCGACCGCGCCCCCGAGGGCGGCCCCGACATCCGCCCAGGCCTGCCGTTCACCTGGTCGGGCGTGACCATCCGGCCCACCCGCGCTCGCGAGCTGCGGATCCGGCTGCGCGCCACCGACGCCGGATCCGTGTCGTTGACGATCACCGACACCGGCGCGACGCCGGTCGCCTCCGTCGACGGTCTGGTCCTGCGGCCCATCTCCGGCGAGCAGCTCAGCGCCGCCCGCCGGTCGGCCAGCCGGTCCCTGCACCGCCTCGACTGGGTCGCCCCCGCCACCGGCCGCGCCGACGGCACGTCCCGGCTGGTCGTCCTCGGCGACGACTGGCCCGGCGCCGACCGGCACCCGGACCTGTCCGCGCTGGTCGCCGAGGTGCGCGCGGGCGGCACCGTGCCCGACTCGGTGCTGGTGACCTGCGTCGGGCCGGCCGCCGACGAGCCGCACCCGGCCCGCCAGGCGCACCGCGTCGCCCACCGCACGCTCGCGCTGGCCCAGCAGTGGCTCGCCGAGGAGTCCCTCGCCGCCGCCCGGCTGGTGGTGGTCACCCGCGGCGCGGTCCGGGTCGACCCGGACGAGCGGATCGCCGACGTGCCGGCCGCCACCGCCTGGGGCCTGCTGCGCTCGGCCCAGTCGGAGAACCCGGACCGGATCGTGCTCCTCGACGTCGACGACGACGCTGCGGCCGCCGCGCTGCTGCCGGCCGCCCTGGCCACGGGCGAACCGCAGCTCGCCGTACGCGCAGGCCAGCTCCGGGTGCCCCGACTGACCCGGCTCGGCCCGCCCCCGGCCGAGGGGTCCGGCCCCGACCTGGCCGCCGGCACCGTCCTGGTGACCGGGGCGACCGGCCTGCTCGGGCGGCTGGTGGCGCGGCGGCTGGTGACCCGGCACGACGTACGCCACCTGCTGCTGGTCAGCCGCAGCGGGGCGGACGCCCCGGGCGTCGCCGGGCTGGTCGACGAGCTCGCCGGCCTGGGCGCCACCGCTCGGGTGGTCGCCTGCGACGTCACCGACCGCGACGCGCTGGCCCTGCTGGTCGACCAGATTCCCGCCGACCGGCCGCTGACCGGCGTGGTGCACGCGGCCGGGGTGCTCGACGACGGCGTGCTGCCGGCGCTCACCCCGGACCGTTTCGACACCGTGCTCCGTCCGAAGGTCGACGCGGCCTGGCACCTGCACGAGCTGACCGAGAAGCTGGACCTGGCCGCGTTCGTGCTCTTCTCCTCGGCGGCCGGCCTCTTCGGCGGCCCCGGGCAGGCCAACCACGCGGCGGCGAACTGCTTCCTCGACGCCCTCGCCCAGCACCGCCGCGACCGGGGACTCCCGGCGCTCTCCCTGGCGTGGGGCCCGTGGGTCAACGACACCGGCGACGGCCAGACCGGGCACGTCGACGAGGCCCGGATGAACCGGGGCGGCTTCGTCCCGCTCGGCGCCGACGAGGGCATGGACCTGTTCAGCGAGGCGCTGCGCTTCGCCGAGCCGGTGGTCGTACCGGTCAACCTGGACCTCGCGCTGATCGGCCGGCACGGGCCGGCGGCGGTGCCGCCGGTGCTGCGGTCGCTGGTCCGGCCGGCGTCGACCGGCGCGGCCCGGGCCGCCGAGCGAGACCCGGCGGAGGCGCTGCGGGAGACCCTGGCCGCCACCGCGGAGGCGGACCGTGACCAGGTCCTCTCCGACCTGGTCCGCACCCACGCCGCCGCGGTCCTCGGCTACGCGTCGATCCGGTCGATCGACGCCGAACGCGGCTTCGTCGAGCTGGGCTTCGACTCGTTGACCGCGGTCGAGTTCCGCAACCGGCTCAACGCGGCCACCGGGCTGCGGCTGCCGTCCACGCTGATCTACGACCGGCCGACCACGGCCGCGCTGGTCGAGTACCTGCGGGGCGCGCTGCTGGCGGAGCGGAGCACGTCCGCGCTGACGGTGCTGGGTGAGCTGAACAAGCTGGAGCACGCCATGCGCGCGGTGGCCTCCGGTGACACCGACCGGGCCGCCGTCGGCGCCCGGCTGCGCGAACTGCTCTCCCTGTGGACCTACACCGAGTCCGACGCGGACTCCGCCGCCGCCGACGGCGCCAGCCTCGAGTCGGCCTCCGCCGAGGAGATCTTCAGCCTGCTGGACGAAGAGCTCGGCTCGGCCTGATCCGGCATGTCGCACACCTCTATTCCTGATACGGAGTGGCCCGATGCCCACTGAGGCAGAGTTCCTCGACTACCTCCGGCGTGCGACTGCCGACCTGCGCGACGCGCGCCGGCGGGTGCGCGAGGTGGAGGCCAAGGACCGCGAGCCGATGGCCGTCATCGGCATGGCGTGCCGGTTCCCGGGCGGGGTGTCCAGCCCCGCGGAGCTGTGGGACCTCGTCGACCGGGGCGGCGACGGGGTGGGCGACTTCCCGACCGACCGGGGCTGGGACCTGGAGCGGCTGTTCCACGCCGACCCGGACAACCCGGGCACGTCGACCAGCAGCCAGGGCGGCTTTCTCTACGACGCGCCGCAGTTCGACCCGGGCTTCTTCGGCATCAGCCCCCGCGAGGCCCTGGCGATGGACCCCCACCAGCGGCTGCTCCTGGAGATTTCCTGGGAGGCGTTCGAGCACGCCGGTCTCGACCCGCAGCGGCTGCGCGGCAGCCGGACCGGCGTGTTCGCCGGGGTGATGTACCACGACTACGCGTCCCGGGTGCTGGACCTGCCCGACGGCGTGGAGGGCTACATCGGCACCGGCAACTCGGGCAGCGTGGTGTCCGGGCGGGTGGCGTACACCTTCGGGCTCGAGGGCCCGGCGGTCACGGTGGACACCGCGTGCTCGTCGTCGCTGGTCGCCGTGCACCTCGCGACGCAGGCGCTGCGCCAGCGGGACTGCGACTTCGCGCTCGCCGGCGGCGTGACGGTGATGTCCACGCCGGGCACCTTCGCCGACTTCTCCCGCCAGCGGGGCCTGGCCTCAGACGGCCGGTGCAAGTCGTTCGCCGCCGCCGCCGACGGCACCGGTTGGTCCGAGGGCGTCGGTGTGCTGCTGTTGCAGCGGCTGTCGGACGCCCGGCGGGACGGCCGGCGGATCCTCGCCGTCGTCCGGGGCAGCGCCGTCAACCAGGACGGCGCGAGCAGCGGGCTGACCGCGCCCAACGGCCCGTCCCAGGAGCGGGTGATCCGGCAGGCCCTCGCGAACGCCCGGCTCTCGCCGGCCGACGTGGACGTGGTCGAGGCGCACGGCACCGGCACCACCCTCGGCGACCCCATCGAGGCGCAGGCGCTGCTGGCCACCTACGGCCAGGACCGGGGCGACGGCGGGCCGCTCTGGCTGGGCTCGGTCAAGTCGAACCTGGGTCACACCCAGGCCGCCGCGGGCGCCGCCGGCCTGATCAAGATGATCGAGGCGATCCGGCACCGCACCATGCCCGCCACCCTGCACGTCGATGCGCCGTCCCCGCACATCGACTGGTCCGCCGGCCAGGTCTCGCTGCTGACCGAGGCCCGACCCTGGCCGGCCGCCGACCGGCCCCGCCGGGCCGCCGTGTCGTCGTTCGGCATCAGCGGTACGAACGCCCACGTCATCCTGGAGGAGGCGCCCGTCGAGGACGCCCCGCCCGGGGACGACGCCACGCCCGTCGCCGACGCGCCGGCGGCGCTGCCGCTCGCCCCGGTGTTCCTCTCCGCCCGCATCCCGGAGGCGCTGGCCGGGCAGGCCGAGCGGTGGGCCGCCCACCTCGGCCGCGCCGACTCCCTCCGGCCGGCGGACGTCGCGGCCGCCTCGGTCGCCCGGGCCGGGCTCGACCACCGCGCGGTGGTTCTGGCCGGCGACGCGGACGACCTGCTCGCCGGGCTGCGGGCCCTCGCCGGCGGCGAGCCGCACGGCATGGTCACCACCGGGGTGGCTGCGTCGCGCGGCCGGGTGGCGTTCCTCTTCTCCGGTCAGGGCGCGCAGCGTGCCGGGATGGGTCGTGAGCTGTCCGCCGCGTTCCCGGTGTTCGCCGCCGCGTTGGACGAGGTGTGTGGGCACCTGGATCCGTTGTTGCCGCGTCCGCTGCGTGAGGTGTTGTTCGCGGAGGCGGGCACGGCCGAGGCGGAGTTGCTGGACCAGACGGTGTTCACCCAGGCCGGGTTGTTCGCCGTCGAGGTGGCGCTGTTCCGGTTGGTCGAGTCGTTCGGGGTGGTGCCGGACCTGGTGGCCGGGCACTCCATCGGCGAGATCGCGGCGGCGCACGTCGCCGGGGTGCTCTCCGTCGAGGACGCGTGCGCCCTGGTCGCGGCGCGCGGCCGGCTCATGCAGGCCCTGCCCGCCGGCGGCGGGATGCTCGCCGTGGCGGCGGACGAGGCGGCGGTGGCCGCGTCCCTCGCCGGGCTGACCGACCGGCTGGACGTGGCCGCCGTGAACGGCCCCACCGCCGTCGTGGTCGCCGGGGACGACGAGGCGCTCGACCAGGTGCAGCGCACGTGGTCCGAGCGCGGCGTGCAGACCCGCCGGCTGCGGGTCAGCCACGCCTTCCACAGCGGTCGGATGGACCCGATGCTCGCGGAGTTCGGGGCCGTCGCCGACGGGCTGACCTTCCGGCCGCCGACGATCCCGGTGGTGTCGAACCTGACCGGCCGGGTCGCCGAGGCGGAGCAGCTCTGCGACCCCGGCTACTGGGTGCGGCACGTACGCGGCACCGTCCGCTTCGCCGACGCCGTCGACTGCCTGCGCGCCGAGGAGGTCGACACCTTCCTGGAGGTGGGACCGAACGGCGTGCTGACCGCCATGGCGCAGGGCTGCCTCGCCGAGCGGGCGGAGGACGGGCCCTCGCCCCTGCTGGTCCCGGCCTCGCGCCACGACCGGCCCGAGCCGCAGGCACTCCTCGAGGCCCTCGCCCGGCTGCACGTGCACGGCGTGAGCGTCGGCTGGGCGGACCACCTCGGCGGTGGCGAGCACGTGGACCTGCCGACGTACGCCTTCCAGCACCAGCGCTTCTGGCTGGAGCCGGCGGGCCGGTGGACCGACGTGTCCGGGGCGGGGCTCGGGGCGGCCGGGCACCCGCTGCTCGGCGCGGCGGTGTCGGTGGCCGGCGAGGACATGGTCGTGCTGACCGGCCGGCTGTCCACGGCGACGCACGCCTGGCTGGCCGACCACGCCGTCTCCGGCGTGGTGGTGGTGCCGGGCGCGGCGCTGGTGGAGCTGGCGGTGCGGGCCGGCGACGAGGTGGGCGCGTCCCGGGTACGCGAGCTGACGATCGCCGCCCCGCTGGTGCTGCCGGAGGCCGGTGCCGTGCGCGTGCAGGTGCGGGTCGGCGCGGCCGACGAGGCGGGCACCCGGTCGGTGACCGTGCACTCCCAGCCGGAGGAGGCCGTCGACCCGGAGTGGGTCCGCCACGCGGAGGGTGTGCTGGAGCCGGCGTCGGCCGACGAGCCGGGCGTGGGGGAGTGGCCGCCCGTCGGCGGTGTCGAGGTGGACCTGGCGGGTTGGTATCCGACGCTGGCGGAGCACGGTCTGGCGTACGGGCCGGTGTTCCAGGGGCTGCGCCGGGCCTGGACCAGCGGCGGTGAGGTGTTCGCCGAGGTGGCGTTGCCCGACGAGGTGGCCGGCGACGCGGCCGGCTTCGGGGTGCACCCGGCGTTGCTGGATGCGGCCCTGCACCCGATCGGGTTGCTGTTGGGCGCGGAGTCGGGTGGGCCGCGGGTGCCGTTCGCGTTCGAGGGTGTGCAGGTGCACGCGTCGGGTGCGCGGGTGCTGCGGGTGCGCCTGACGCGCGCGGGCGCGGCGGTGCGGCTGGTCGCCGGTGACGAGTCGGGTGCCGCCGTGGTGTCGGTGGACTCGCTGGCGTTGCGGGAGCTGACCGCGGTGTCGTCGGCGGGTTCGGCGGCCCGCTCGATGTTCGAGGTGGCGTGGCAGGCCGAGGAGGTCGCCGCGGCCGGGGACGTCTCCGGGTGGGCGTCGGTGGGCTCGTCGGTCTCCGTGGACCTGCCGGCGTTCCCGGACGTCGAGGCGCTCGTCGCGGCGGTCGACGCCGAGCCGTCGGGCGTGCCGCCCCGCCTGCTGCTGGTGCCGGTCGGGTCGGCCGGGGACGCGGCCCGCCCCGAGGACGCCGACCACGGTCCCGACGCGGTGCGCGAGACCGCGTCGGCCGTGCTGGCGACCGTGCGGTCGTGGCTGGCTGCCGACGTGCTGGCGGATGCGCGGCTGGTGGTGGTGACCCGGGGTGCGGTCTCGGTCGGGGTCGAGGACCGGGTGACCGACCTGGCGGGTGCGGCGGTGTGGGGTCTGCTGCGGTCGGCGCAGTCGGAACACCCCGGCCGGATCGTCCTGGCCGACGTCGACGGCGACCTGCACGCCGGGTTGCTGGGCGTCCTGGCCGGGGTGGCGGACGAGCCGGCGGCGACGGGCGGCCAGGTCGCCGTCCGCTCCGACGCGGTGTTCGTGCCGCGTCTGGTGCGGGCGGGCGTCGGCGCGGCGGTGGAGACGCCGAACCTCGGCGACGGCGCGGTGCTGGTGACCGGTGGGACGGGTGCGCTGGGCGCGTTGGTGGCGGAGCACCTGGTCGCCTCGTGGGGTGTGCGGTCGCTGGTGCTGGTGTCGCGGCGTGGCCTGGAGGCCGCGGGCGCGGCGGAGTTGTCGGAGCGGTTGACCGCGTTGGGTGCCGCCGTGCGGGTGGTGGCGTGTGACGTGACGGACCGGGACCAGGTGTTCGGCCTGGTCGGTGAGGTCACCGCCGAGGGTCGGCTGGCGGGTGTGGTGCACACGGCTGGTGTGTTGGACGACGGTGTGGTCGAGGGGTTGACCGCGGAGCGGCTGGCTGGGGTGTTGGCGCCGAAGGTGTCGGCGGGCTGGTGGCTGCACGAGGCGACGGCGTCCCTGGATCTGGATTTGTTTGTGGTGTTCTCGTCGGTGGCGGGGGTGTTGGGTTCGCCGGGTCAGTCGGCGTACGCGGCGGGTAACGCATTCCTGGACGGGTTGGCGGTGTATCGGCGGCAGCTCGGGTTGCCGGCGGTGAGCCTGGCGTGGGGCATGTGGGACACGGCGGGTATGGCGGCGTCTCTCGACGAGGCGGACCGGGCGCGGTCGACCCGGGGCGGCGTCACCGCGATGAGCGCCGAAACCGGGCTGCGGCTGTTCGACGCCGCCGTGGGCGCCGACCGGCCCGCCCTGGTGCCGGCCGTGATCGACCTGGCCGCCCTCCGCGCCGCCGCCGGCGCCGGCCTGGTGCCGCCCATGCTGCGGGCGCTGCTCGGCACCACCACGACGCGCCGCCAGGCGGGACAGGGCGGCACCTGGGCGACCCGCATCGCCGGCCTGGCGCCCGAGGAGGCGCGCGCCCAGGTCGACGTGCTGGTACGGGGCCTGGTCGCGCAGGTGCTGGGGCACGGCGGCGCCGAGGCGGTGCCGGCGGACCGGGCGTTCCGCGAGCTGGGCTTCGACTCCCTGACGGCGGTGGACCTGCGCAATCGGGTGAACGCGGCCACCGGGCTGCGGCTGCCGTCCACGCTGGTGTTCGACTATCCGACCCCGACCGTGCTCGCCGACCACGTGTGGTCCGAGCTGGCGGGCGTACGGCCATCCGGTGCGGACGCGACCAGCGGCACCGTCGCCGGTGCCGACGAGCCGATCGCGATCGTCGGCATGGCGTGCCGCTACCCCGGCGGCGTCGACGACCCGGACCAGCTGTGGGAACTGCTGGCCACCGGCGGCGACGGCATCTCGGAGTTCCCCGCCGACCGGGGCTGGGACCTGGAGTCGCTGTTCGACCCCGACCCGGACCGCAGCGGCACCTCGTACACCCGCCACGGCGGATTCCTGTACGGGGCAGCGGAGTTCGACCCCGGGTTCTTCGGCATCTCCCCGCGTGAGGCCCTGGCGATGGATCCGCAGCAGCGGCTGCTGCTGGAGACGTCGTGGGAGGCGTTCGAGTCCGCCGGCCTGGACGCGCGGCGGCTGCGGGGCAGCCGGACCGGCGTGTTCGCCGGTGTCATGTACCACGACTACGCCTCCCGGCTGATGGACCAGCCGGGCGAGGTGGAGGGCTACATCGGCACCGGCACCTCCGGCAGCGTGCTGTCCGGGCGGGTGGCGTACACGTTCGGCCTGGAAGGCCCGGCGGTCACCGTCGACACCGCCTGCTCGTCCTCGCTGGTCGCGCTGCACCTGGCGGCGCAGGCGCTGCGGGCCGGGGAGTGCGAGTACGCGCTGGCCGGCGGCGTGACCGTGATGGCCACCCCCGGCACGTTCATCGAGTTCTCCCGGCAGCGCGGCCTGTCGCCCGACGGCCGGTGCAAGTCGTTCGCCGCCGCCGCCGACGGCACCGGCTGGAGCGAGGGCGTCGGCATGCTGCTCGTGCAGCGACTCTCCGACGCCCGGCGCGAGGGCCGGCGCATCCTCGCCGTCATCCGGGGCAGCGCGGTCAACTCCGACGGCGCGTCCAACGGCCTCACCGCGCCCAACGGCCCGTCCCAGCAGCGGGTCATCCGGCAGGCCCTCGCCAGCGCCCGGCTGTCACCCGCCGACGTCGACGCCGTCGAGGCGCACGGCACCGGCACCACCCTCGGCGACCCCATCGAGGCGCAGGCCCTGCTGGCCACCTACGGGCAGGACCGGCCCGCCGACCGGCCGCTGCTGCTCGGGTCGGTCAAGTCGAACCTCGGCCACACCCAGGCCGCCGCCGGCGTCGCCGGGATCATCAAGATGGTCCTGGCGATGCGGCACGGCCTGGTGCCGGCGACCCTGCACGTCGACGAGCCGTCCCCGCACATCGACTGGACCGCCGGGGCGGTGGCCCTCGCGACCGAGCCCACCCCGTGGCCGCAGGTGGACCGGCCCCGCCGGGCGGCGGTGTCCTCGTTCGGCATCTCCGGCACCAACGCGCACGTCGTCATCGAACAGGCCCCCGAGCCGGCCGCCGCGCCGCAGCCCACCGCCGCGACCCCGCCCGGCACCGACACCGCCGTGCCGTTCGTGTTCCCCGCGTCGGAACCCGTCGCGGTGCCGTTCGCGCTCTTCGCGGCGGACCCGGTCGCCCTGCGCGGCCAGGCGGGCCGGCTGCGGTCCCACCTGGCCGCGCACCCCGAGCTGGAGCCGGCCGACGTGGCGTACGCGCTGACCGCCAGCCGCGTGTCGTTCCCGTACCGGGCGGTGGTCCTCGGCGGCAACCGGGACGAGCTGGCCCGCGGCCTCGACGCCCTTGCCGCCGGTGACACCACCGCCGACGTGGTCACCGGCGCCGCCCTGCGCAACGCCGCCCCGATCTTCGTCTTCTCCGGACACGGCTCGCAGTGGCCCGGGATGGCCACCGACCTGCTCGACACGTCCCCCGTCTTCGCCGCCGCCATCGCCGAGTGCGAGGAGGCGCTCGCGCCCTGGGTGGACTGGACGCTCACCGACGTGCTGCGCGGCGCCCCGGACGCGCCGCCGCTGGTCGACTCGGGCGTGGTGCAGCCGGCGCTGTGGGCGGTCATGGTCTCGCTGGCCCGGCTGTGGGGCTCCCTCGGCGTACGGCCGGCGGGCGTGGTCGGCCACTCTCAGGGCGAGATCGCGGCGGCCTGCGTGGCCGGGGCGCTGTCCCTGGCCGACGGCGCGAAGGTCGTCGCGCTGCGCAGCCAGGTGCTGGCCGACATCGCCGGGCGGGGCGGGATGGCCTCCGTCGCGCTGCCCGCCTACCGGGCCCGCGACCTGCTCACCCCGTGGGCCGGCCGGCTGTCGGTCGCCGTCGTCAACGGTCCCGGCTCCGTGGTGGTCGCCGGTGACCAGGACGCCCTCGCCGAACTGCTCGCCGCCTGCCAGGCCGACGGCGTGCGCGCCCAGCGCATCGACGTCGACTACGCCTCCCACTCGCCGCACGTCGAGGCCGTCGCCGACCGGCTGACCGGCAGCCTCGCCGGGATCGTCGGCCGCCCCGCCGAGACGCCGTTCTGGTCCGCCCTGACCGGCCGGCCCCTGGACACCACCGAACTCGACGCCGGCTACTGGTACCGCAACCTGCGCGAGACGGTGGACGTGGAACGCGTCGTGCGCGGCCTGCTCGACGAGGGCCACCAGGTCTTCCTGGAGGTCGGCCCGCACCCCGTGGTCAGCTTCGGGATCCAGGAGACCATCGACGCCGCCGAGCACGAGGCCGTGGTGGTCAACACCCTGCGCCGCAACGCCGGGGGCTGGCCGCGGATGCTCACCGCCCTCGCCACGCTGCACGTCCACGGCGTCGAGGTGGACTGGACCGCCGTGCACGGCACGCGCACCGGCCCGGCCGTGCCGCTGCCCACGTACGCCTTCCACCGCCAGCGGTACTGGCCGGAGGCGCCGGCACTGTCCGGCGCCGCGGCGAGCGCCGAGGAGCCGGCCGACCGGCGATTCTGGGACGCCGTCGAGCGGTCCGACGCCGGGGCGCTCGCCGAGGCGATGCGGCTCGACGACACCGAGGCCCGCCGCCTGGACGACGCGCTGCCGGTGCTCGCCGCCTGGCGGCGGCGCCGCCGCGACGAGTCCACGGTGGACTCCTGGCGCTACCGGGTCGCCTGGAAGCCGGTCACCGTGCCGGCGACCGCCGCGCTGACCGGCACCTGGCTGGTGCCGGTGCCCGCCGCGCACGCCGACACCCCGCTGACCGGCGCGGTCGTCCGGGCGCTGGCCGAGGCCGGCGCGGAACCCACCCTGCTCACCGTCACCGACCCCGACCGGGCCGCGCTGGCCGACCTGCTGCGCGCCACCGACCCGGAGTCCGTCGCCGGGGTGTGCTCGCTGCTCGCCCTCGACGGCGCGCCGCACCCGGCGCACCCCGTGGTGCCGGTCGGGCTCGCCGGCACGCTCGCCCTGGTGCAGGCGCTCGGCGACGCCGGGGTGACCGCCCCGCTGTGGTGCGTCAGCAGCGGCGCCGTCAGCACCGGCCGGGCCGACCCCGTGGACCGGCCCGACCAGGCCCTGGTCTGGGGGCTCGGGCGGGTCGCCGCCCTGGAGCACCCCGACCGCTGGGGCGGCCTGGTCGACCTGCCCGCCGACCCGGACCAGCGGGCCCGCGCCCGGCTGGCCGCCGCGCTCGCCGGCATCGGGCACGAGGACCAGATCGCCGTACGCTCCTCCGGGCTGTTCGCCCGGCGCCTGGTCCGGGCCACCGCCGACGACCGCCCGGCCGGCGACGGCTGGCGGCCCGGCGGCACCGTCCTGGTGACCGGCGGCCTGGGCTCGATCGGCGCCCACGTGGCCCGCTGGCTGGCCCGTACGGGCACCGTGCACCTCGTGCTGACCAGCCGGCAGGGCCCCACCGCGCCCGGCGCCGCCGAGCTCGAGGCCGACCTGACCGGCCACGGCGCCACGGTCACCGTGGCGGCCTGCGACGTGGCCGACCGGGAGTCGCTGCGCGCCCTCGTGGACCGGCTGGCCGAACGCGACGTCCGGATCGACGCGGTGTTCCACGCCGCCGGTGTGCCGCACGCGGGCGCGCTGGGCGACACCGACCTCGCCGAACTGGCCGGCGCCCTGCAGGCCAAGGTCGCCGGGGCGGTCAACCTCGACGAGGTCCTCGGCCCGGACCTGACCGCGTTCGTGCTCTTCTCCTCCGGAGCCGGCGTCTGGGGCGGCGGCTACCAGGGCGCGTACGCCGCCGGCAACGCCTTCCTCGACGCGCTCGCCGAGGACCGGCGCCGGCGCGGGCTGCCCGGCACCGCACTGGCCTGGGGCGCCTGGGACGGCGGCGGCATGGTGGAGACCGAGGGCGCCGCCGACCAGATGTTCCGCTCCGGCGTCCGGCCGATGCACCCGGACCTGGCGGTCTCCGTGCTGGCCGGGGCGCTGGAACGGGCCGAGCCCGCCCTCACCGTCGCCGACATCGCCTGGGACCGGTTCCTCCAGACGTTCGCGCTGGCCCGGCCCCGACCGCTGATCGGCGACATCCCCGAGGTGGCCCGCGCCCTCGCCGCCGCCCGCTCCGGCGACGACGACGAGACGCGGGAGGCGTCCCCGCTGCGCGGCCGGCTCGCCGGCCTCGCCGCGGCGGAGCGGCGCCGGCTCCTGCTGGACCTGGTGCGGGTCCACGCGGCGGCGGTGCTGCGACTGCCCTCGCCGCAGGCGTTGGCGGCGGACCGGTCGTTCCGGGAGATCGGCTTCGACTCGCTCAGCGCCGTCGAGATGCGCAACCGGCTCGCCGAGGCGGTCGGCCTGACCCTGCCGGCGACGCTGGTGTTCGACCGGCCGACGCCCACGGCCCTCGCCGACCACCTGGTCACCCGGATCACCGGCGACGAGGCCGCGGCGACCCCGGCGGTGCGGGCCGCCGCCGCGCTGGACGAGCCGATCGCCGTCGTCTCGATGAGCTGCCGGTACCCGGGCGGCGTCGCCGACCCGGAGGACCTGTGGCGACTCGTCAGCGAGGGGCGCGACGGGATCGCGGAGTTCCCGGCCGACCGGGGCTGGGACCTGGACGCCATCTACGACCCGGATCCCGACCGGCCCGGCACCTCGTACGTCCGGGAGGGCGGCTTCCTCGCCGACGCCGCCGGCTTCGACGCCGCCCTGTTCGGCATCTCCCCCCGTGAGGCGATGGTCATGGACCCGCAGCAGCGGGTGCTGCTGGAGAGCGCCTGGGAGCTGTTCGAGCGGGCCGGCACCGCACCGGCCGACATGCGGGAGACCAACACCGGCGTCTTCGTCGGCACCAACGGCCAGGACTACGCGACGCTCCTGCTGGCCGCCCGGGTCGAGACGGAGGGCTACCAGGCCACCGGCAACGTCGCCGCCGTCATCAGCGGCCGGCTGGCGTACCACTTCGGGTTGCAGGGCCCCGCCGTCAGCGTCGACACCGCCTGCTCGTCCTCCCTGGTGGCGCTGCACCTGGCGTGCCAGTCGCTGCGGCAGGGCGAGTGCGACCTCGCGGTCGCCGGCGGCGTGACGGTGATGGCCACCCCCGGCCCGTTCCTGGAGTTCGCCCGGCAGCGGGGGCTCGCCCTCGACGGCCGGTGCAAGTCCTTCGCCGGAGCCGCCGACGGCACCGGCTGGGGCGAGGGTGTCGGCCTGCTGCTGCTCCAGCGGCTCTCCGACGCCCAGCGCGAGGGCCGGCAGATCCTGGCGGTCGTGCGCGGCTCGGCGATGAACCAGGACGGCGCCAGCAACGGCCTGACCGCGCCCAACGGGCCCGCCCAGGAGCGGGTGATCCGCCAGGCGCTCGCCAACGCGCGGCTGTCCGCCGCCGACGTGGACGCGGTCGACGGGCACGGCACCGGCACCCGGCTCGGCGACCCCATCGAGGCGCAGGCGCTGCTCGCCACGTACGGGCAGGACCGGCCCGCCGACCGGCCGCTGCTGCTCGGCTCCGTCAAGTCGAACATCGGCCACACCCAGGCCGCCGCGGGCGTCTCCGGCGTGATCAAGATGGTGATGGCGCTCCAGCACGACCTGCTGCCGCCCACCCTGCACGTGGACGAGCCCTCGCCGCACGTCGACTGGTCGGCGGGCGCGGTCGCGCTGCTGACCGACCCGCGGCCGTGGCCGGACGTGGACCGGCCGCGCCGGGCCGGCGTGTCGTCGTTCGGGGTCAGCGGCACCAACGTGCACGTCATCCTCGAACAGGCGCCGACCGCGCCGCCGGCCGGCACCGGGGCGTCCCGCCCGGCCGACGGGCCACCCGCCCGGCTGCCGGTGCTGCCCTGGGTGGTCTCGGCCGACGCCGCGGACAGCCTGCCGGCCCAGGCGGCCCGGCTGGCCGACTGGCTGCCGCGGACCGCCACCCCCGCCGCCGACGTCGCCCGGGGCCTGGCCACCGGCCGGTCCCCGCTGCGGCACCGCGCCGTGCTGCTCGCCGCCGACGCGGACGCCGCCCTCGCCGGGCTGCGGGCCCTCGCCGCCGGTCAGGAGCACCCGGGCCTCACCCGGGGCGTCGCCGAGCACGGCGGCGCGCTGGCGGTGCTCTTCTCCGGCCAAGGCGCCCAGCACGCCGGGATGGGCCGCCAGCTCTACGAGGCCTTCCCCGTCTTCGCCGAGACCCTCGACGAGGCGTGCCAGCACCTCGACGCGCACCTGCCGCGGCCACTGCGCGAGGTGCTGTTCGCCGAGCCCGGCACCGCCGAGGCCGACCTGCTCGACCAGACCGTCTTCACCCAGGCGGGGCTCTTCGCCGTCGAGGTGGCGCTGTTCCGGCTGCTCGAAGACCTGGGGATCCGGCCCGACCTCGTGGCCGGCCACTCCGTGGGGGAGATCGTCGCCGCCCACGTGGCCGGGGTGCTCTCCCTGCCCGACGCGTGCACGCTCGTCGGCAACCGGGGCCGGCTGATGCAGGCCCTGCCCGCCCGCGGCGGGATGCTCGCCGTCGCCGCGCCCGAGGTCGACGTGCGACGGGCGCTGACCGACGTGGAGGGGCGGGTCGACGTCGCCGCGGTGAACGGGCCGGCGGCCGTCGTCGTCGCCGGGGCGGAGGACGCGCTGACCGGGCTGGCGGAGCACTTCACCGCCCTCGGCGTGCGGACCAAGCGGCTGCGGGTCAGCCACGCCTTCCACAGCCCGCTGATGGAGCCGATGCTCGCCGACTTCGCGGCCGTGGCGGCGACCCTGTCGTACGGCGCGCCGACGGTGCCGCTGGTGTCGAACCTGACCGGCACGGTCGTCGACGCCGACACGCTGTGCACCCCCGACTACTGGGTCCGGCACGTCCGCGAGGCGGTCCGCTTCGCCGACACCGTCACCCACCTGCACGCCAACGGGGTGACCCGGTTCCTGGAGGTCGGGCCGGACACGGTGCTGACCGCCCTGACCGCCGACGCGCTGCCGGCCGACGCCCCGGTCACCGTGACCGGCGTGCAGCGGCCAGGCCAGGACGAGGTGGCCGCCCTGCTCGGCGCGGTCGCCCGACTGCACTGCCAGGGCGTGGCCGTCCGCTGGTCGCGGCTGCTGCCCGGCGCCGGACCGGTGGACCTGCCCACGTACGCGTTCGCCCACCAGCGCTTCTGGCCGACCCTCGACGCGGCGGCGGTCGACACCCCCGCCGCCCCGCAGGACGAGGTCGACGCGGCGTTCTGGCAGGCCGTGACGTCGGGCGACGGCGACGCGCTCGCCGGCCGGCTCGGCGTCGACCCCGACCGGCCGCTGCGGGACCTGCTGCCCGAACTCGCCCAGTGGCGACGCCAGCAGCAGGAGGACACCCTCGCCGGCGGCTGGCGGTACCGGATCACCTGGCGCCCCGAGACCCTCGCGGCGGGCGTCGCCGACGGCGCGTGGACCGTCGTCCACACCGGAACGGACCAGCCGGTCGTCGACCGGCTCGCCGAACTCGTCGCCGCGCGCGGCGGCACCGTACGGCTGCTCACCGTCGACCCGGCCACCACCGACCGGGCGGCGCTCGCCGCGCAGCTGGTCGGCGTCCCGCCGACCCGGATCGTGTCGCTGCTCGCGCTCGACGAGCGGCCGCACCCCGACCGGCCCGCCGTGCCCGTCGGCCTGACCGCGAACCTCGCCCTGGTGCAGGCCGTCACGGACACCCTGCCGCCGGTGCCGCTGTGGCTGCTCACCCGACAGGCCGTCAGCACCGCGGCCGACGACCCGGTCGTGCACCCCGCGCAGGCCACCACCTGGGGCCTCGGCCTGGTGACCGCGCTGGAACACCCCCGGCACTGGGGCGGCCTGCTCGACCTGCCCGCCACCCTGGACACCGCCGCCGCCGAGCACGTCCTGGCGGCGCTGACCGCCACCGGACACGAGGACCAGCTCGCGGTGCGGGACTCCGGGACGTACCTGCGGCGGCTGGCCCGCGCGCCCCGGGCCGAGGCCACGGGCGACTGGCAGCCGCCGGGCACCGTCCTGGTCACCGGCGGCACCGGCGCCGTCGGCCGGTACGCCGCCGCCTGGTTCGCCCGGCACGGCGCGCGGCGCCTGCTGCTGGTCAGCCGGCGCGGCGCGGCGGCCCCCGGCGCCGACGAGGCGGTGGCGGAACTGGCCGCCCTCGGCGCCGAGGCCCGGGTGCTGGCCTGCGACCTGGCCGACCGGGACGCGGTCGCGGACCTCGTCCGCGGGCTGCGCGCCGACGGCGAGACCGTGCACGCCCTGGTGCACGCAGCCGGCGTGGGGCGGCTCAACCCGGTCGCCGCGGTGACCGAGGCGGAACTCGCCGACGTGGTGTCCGGCAAGATCGCCGGTGCCCGGCATCTGGCCGAGTTCCTCGACCCCGAGCCGCTCGAGCTGGTCGTCCACTTCTCCTCCATCGCCGCCGTGTGGGGCGTCGGCGACCACGGGGCGTACGCCGCCGGCAACGCCTTCCTGGACGCCTGGGCGCAGTCGCGGCCGGCGGGTCGGACCCGGGTCCTCTCGGTCAACTGGGGACCGTGGGCTGGCGGCGGCATGGTGACCGACGCGCACGCGGCGGCGATGAGCCGGCGCGGCGTGTCCCTGCTCGACCGGGAACCGGCGATGGCCGCCCTGCGCGCCGGCCTCGCTGGCGACGACACCGCCCTCACCGTGGCCGACGTCGACTGGGACCGCTTCGCGCCGGTGTTCGCCTCCGCCCGGCCCCGCCCGCTGATCAGCGAGATCGCCGAGGTGGCCGCCCAGGCGGCGGCGGAGCGGGCGGACGCCGAGGACGGCGACCTGGTCGCCGCGGACCTGCGTAAGCGGCTCGGCGAGCTGACGCAGGCCGAACAGGCCCGGGTGCTGGTGGACCTGATCCGCGCCGCGGCCGGCGAGGTGATCGGGCACGACAGCCCGTACGCAGTGGAGGCCGGCCGGCCCTTCCGGGACCTCGGCTTCGACTCGCTGACCGCGGTGGAGCTGCGGGGCCGGCTCGCCCGGTCGACCGGCCTGAGCCTGCCCAGCTCGGTGGTCTTCGACTACCCGACCCCGCAGGCGCTCGCCGAGCACCTCCGGGCCGAGCTGCTCAGCGAGGCGTCGGTGGAGGCGCTGCCGACCCTGGCGGAGCTGGACCAGTTGGAGAGCGCCCTCGCGCTGCGCGACCCGGACGACATCGGCCGGGTGCGGATCACGATGCGGTTGCACAGCCTGCTCGAACGACTCGGCGCCGCCGAGGAACGCCGGGAGGAGACCGCCGAGGTGGCGGACCGGCTGCGGGTGGCCAGCAACCAGGAGCTGTTCGACCTCATCGACCAGGACCTCGGGCTCTCCTGAGCCGCCCGGGTCCTGTGGTGTCACGAGAAAGCGAGAAGTCATGGCGGACGAAGAGCGGCTGCGCGAATACCTGACGCGGGTCGTCGCCGAGCTGCACCAGACCCGCCAACGGCTCCGCGAGGTCACCGCCGAGGAGTCCGAGCCGGTGGCGATCGTGGCGATGAGCTGCCGCTACCCGGGCGGCATCAACTCGCCCGAGGACCTCTGGCAGTTCGTCTCGTCCGGCGGGGACGCCATCGGCGACTTCCCCACCGACCGGGGCTGGGACCTGGAGCGGCTCTACCACGCCGACCCGGACAACCCCGGCACCTCGTACACCACCGCGGGCGGGTTCCTGCACGACGCGGGGCAGTTCGACGCCGCGCTGTTCGGCATCTCGCCGCGCGAGGCCGTCGCCATGGACCCGCAGCAGCGGCTGTTGCTGGAGGTCACCTGGGAGCTGTTCGAGCGGGCCGGCATCGCCCCGCTGTCGCTGCGCGGCAGCCGCTCCGGCGTCTTCGTCGGCACCTCCGGCCAGGACTACGCCGCCGTGCTACACCGGGCGCCCGGCGTCGAGGGGTACGTGCTGACCGGCACCGCCGCCAGCGTCGTCTCCGGCCGGCTGGCGTACACGTTCGGGCTGGAGGGCCCCACGGTCACCGTGGACACCGCCTGCTCGTCGGCGTCGGTCGCCATCCACCTCGCCTGCCAGGCGCTGCGCCAACGGGAGTGCGGGCTCGCCCTGGCCGGCGGCGCGACGGTGCTGGCCACCCCCGGCCCGTTCGTCGAGTTCTCCCGGCAGCGCGGCCTCGCCGCCGACGGCCGGTGCAAGTCGTTCGCCGCGTCCGCCGACGGCACCGGCTGGTCCGAGGGCGTCGGCATGCTGCTGCTGGAACGGCTCAGCGACGCCCGCCGCAACAGCCACCCCGTGCTCGGGATCATCCGCAGCTCCGCCGTCAACCAGGACGGGGCGTCGAACGGCCTCACCGCCCCCAACGGCCCGTCCCAGCAGCGGGTGATCCGGCAGGCCCTGGCCGGCGCGAAGCTCACCCCCGACCTGGTCGACGTGGTGGAGGCGCACGGCACCGGCACCACCCTCGGCGACCCGATCGAGGCCCAGGCGCTGCTCGCCACCTACGGCCAGGAGCGGGGCGACGCCGCGCCGCTGCTGCTCGGCTCGATCAAGTCGAACATCGGCCACACCCAGGCCGCCGCCGGCATCGCCGGGGTGATCAAGATGGTGCAGGCGATGCGGCACGGGACCGTGCCGGCCACCCTGCACGTCGACGAGCCCACTCCGCACGTGGACTGGACCGCCGGCGCGGTCACCCTGGTCACCGAGGCCACCCCGTGGCCGGCCGTGGACCGGCCGCGCCGCGCCGCCGTGTCCTCGTTCGGGATGAGCGGCACCAACACCCACCTCATCCTCGAACAGCCCGAGCCGACCGCCGCCGAGGTCGACCGGGCGGACCTCCCCGCGCCCGCACCGGTGCTGCTCACCGGCCGCACCCGCGCCGCGCTGCGCGCCCAGGCCGAGCGCTGGTCCCGGTACGTCGCCGACGCCGACCTGCGACCGGCGGACGTCGCCTGGACCTCGGCCGTGTCCCGCTCGCCCCTGGAACACCGGGCGGTCGTCCTCGCCGACGACCGGGACGGCCTGCTCGCCGCCCTGCACGCCCTCGCCGACGACCGGCCCGCCCCCGGCCTGGTCACCGGCGCCGCCGCCGAACGCGGTGGGGTCGCGTTCCTCTTCTCCGGGCAGGGCGCCCAGCGCGCCGGCGCGGGCCGGGGCCTGTACGAGGCGTACCCGGTCTTCGCGGCGGCGCTCGACGAGGTCTGCGCCCATCTCGACCACCGGCTGCCCCGGCCGCTGAAGCCGCTGCTGTTCGCCGAGCCCGGCACCGACGAGGCCGCGCTGCTCGACCAGACCGTCTTCACCCAGGCCGGACTCTTCGCCGTCGAGGTGGCGCTGCACCGGCTGCTCGGCTCCTGGGGCCTGGCCCCCGACCTGGTCGCCGGGCACTCCGTCGGCGAGCTGACCGCTGCCCACGTGGCTGGCGTGCTCACCCTCGACGACGCCTGCGCCCTCGTCGCCGCCCGCGGCCGGCTCATGCAGGCCCTCCCCGCCGGCGGGGCGATGCTCGCCGTCGCCGCCGACGAGGCCCGGATCGCCGAGTCGATCGCCGAGCTGACCGACCGGGTCGCCGTCGCCGCCGTCAACGGGCCCGCCGCCGTCGTCCTGTCCGGCGACGGCGCGACCATCGACGAGCTGGCGGCGCTCTGGACCGGCCGGGGGGTGAAGGTGCGGCGGCTGCGGGTCAGCCACGCCTTCCACAGCCCGCTGATGGAGCCGATGCTCGCCGAGTTCGCCGCCGTCGCCGCCGGCCTCGACCTGCGCGCCCCCACCCTGCCGGTCGTGTCCAACCTGACCGGCGAGCTGGCCGACCCGGCGCAGCTCACCGACCCCGGCTACTGGGTGCGGCACGTCCGGGAGGCGGTCCGCTTCGCCGACGGCGTACGCACCCTGCGCGCCCACGGCGTCGGCACCTTCGTCGAGGTCGGCCCCGACGCCGTCCTCACCGCCACCGCCCAGGAGACCCTCGCCGAGGCCGAGGCCGAGGGCGCCGACGCCGCCCCCGCCGTGGTCGTGCCGGTGCTGCGCCGGGACCGCCCGGACCGCCGCGCCCTGTTCGCCGCCCTCGCCCAGCTCCACGTCGCCGGCACGCCGGTGCGCTGGGTGGACCTCTTCGGGGACCGGCCCGGCCGGCTCGTCGGGTTGCCCACCTACCCGTTCGAGCGGCAGCACTACTGGGTGCCGGCCGAGGCGCCCGCCGACGCGGCCACCGCCGCCGGGACCGGCGTGCTCGACCAGCGGTTCTGGGCGGCCGTCGAACGGGCCGACCTCGACGCGCTGCGGGACACCCTCGCCGTCGAGGACGAGGCCGCCGCCGAGTCGCTGCGCACCCTGCTGCCCGTCCTCGCCGACTGGCGGCGGCAGCGGCAGGAATACTCCGTGCTCGACGGCTGGCGTTACCGGGCCGACTGGCAGGTGACCCCCGAGCCCGCCCCCGCCCGGCTGACCGGCACGTGGCTGCTGGCGCTGCCCGCCGGCGGCGCCGACGACCCCGCCGCCGAGACCGTCCGGGCCGCACTGACCGGCGCCGGCGCCGACGTGCTGCCGCTGGCCGTCGACGCGGGCGCCGACCGGTCCGGCCTCGCCGCGTCCCTCGCCGGCGCCGACCTCGCCGGGGTGGTCTCCCTGCTCGCCGTCGAACCGCCCGCCGCCGACGGCGCGGTCCTGCCCGGCCTGGCCGCCACCCTCGCGCTCGTGCAGGCGCTCGGCGACGCCGGGGTCGACGCCCCCCTGTGGCTGGTCACCCGGGGCGCGGTCGCCGCCGCCTCCTACGACCGGGTCACCGACCCCGCGCAGGCCGCGATCTGGGGGCTCGGCCGCGTGGTGGGCGTCGAGGCCCCGCACCGCTGGGGCGGCCTCGTCGACCTGCCGCCCCGCCCCGACCACCGCACCGGCGGCCGGCTCGCCGCGATTCTCACCGGATCGACCGGCGAGGACCAGCTCGCCGTACGCGGCCCCGGCGTCTTCGTCCGCCGTCTGGTCCGCGCCGCCGTCGGCGACCGCCCGCCGGCGCGCCGGTTCACGCCCACCGGCGCGGCACTGATCACCGGCGGCACCGGCGGGCTCGGCGCCCGCGCCGCCCGCTGGCTTGCCGGCGCCGGAGCCGAGCACGTCGTGCTGGTCAGCCGCCGCGGACCGGACGCCCCCGGCGCCGCCGAGCTGGAAGCCGAGCTGACCGGCCTCGGCGCCCGGGTCACCGTCGCCGCCTGCGACATCGCCGACCGGGCCGCGCTCGCCGCCCTGCTCGACCACGTCGAGGCCGACGGCCCGCCCGTGCGCACCGTCGTGCACACCGCCGGCCTCGCGCAGAGCACCCCGCTGGCCGAGGTCACCCCCGCCGAGCTGGCCGAGGTGACCGCCGGCAAGACCGCCGGCGCCACCCACCTCGCCGACCTCCTCGCCGACCGGGAGCTGGACGCGTTCGTCGTCTACTCGTCCATCGCCGCCACCTGGGGCAGCGGCGGCCAGGCCGGGTACGCGGCCGGCAACGCGTACCTGGACGCGCTCGTGCAGCAGTGGCGGGCGGACGGCCGGGCCGGCACCGCCATCGCCTGGGGACCGTGGGCCGACGGCGGCATGCACGCGGCCGACGCGGACCAGAACCTGCGCCGCCGGGGCCTGCCCGCCATGGAGCCGACCGTGGCCATGGGCGCGTTGCCGCAGGCCCTCGACCACGACGACGTCACCGTGACCGTGGCCGACGTCGACTGGTCCCGCTTCGCCCCGGCGTACGCCTCCGCCCGCCGCCGGCCACTGCTGGAGGGCGTACCGGAGGCGCGGGCCGCCCTCGACGGCGGCGCCCCGGTGGACGACGGCGACGAGGGCCCGGCGGCGACCCTGCGCCGGCGGCTCGTCGGGCTGACCCCGGCCCGGCGGGAGGAGACCGTCGCCGACCTGGTCCGCGACCTCGCCGCCGACGTGCTCGGCCACGACGGCGGGGCCGCCGCCATCCCGGCGACCACCGCGTTCCGGGACCTCGGCTTCGACTCGCTGACCGCGGTGGAGCTGCGCAACCGGCTCGTCGCCGCCACCGGGCAGGCGCTGCCCACCACTTTGGTCTTCGACCACCCCACCCCGGTCGTGCTGGCCCGCTTCCTGCTCGCCGGCCTCTTCGACGCCGCCGCCGACCCGGCCCCCGCCGCCGCGCCGACCACCGTGGACGAGGACGAGCCGGTCGCCATCGTCGCCATGTCCTGCCGCTACCCCGGTGGCGCCGACGACCCCGAGGGGCTGTGGCGGCTCGTCGCCGACGGCGTCGACGCCATCGGTGACTTCCCCACCGACCGGGGCTGGGACCTTGACCGGCTGTACGACCCCGACCCGGCCAACCCCGGCACCAGCTACACGAACAAGGGCGGATTCCTGCCCGGGGCCGCGGAGTTCGACCCGGCCTTCTTCGGGATCTCGCCGCGTGAGGCGCTGGCGATGGATCCGCAGCAGCGGTTGCTGTTGGAGGCGTCGTGGGAGGCGGTGGAGCGGGCAGGGGTTGACCCGGGGGTGTTGCGGGGTTCGCGAACAGGGGTGTTCGTGGGCACGAATGGTCAGGACTATGGGGCCCTGTTGGCGGTGGCCGCGGACGAGGTGGAGGGATTCGCGGCGACCGGGAACGCCGCGAGTGTGGTGTCGGGTCGGGTGGCGTACGCGTTGGGGTTGGAGGGGCCGGCGGTGTCGGTGGACACGGCGTGTTCGTCGTCGTTGGTGGCGTTGCACCTGGCGGTGCAGGCGCTCCGACGCGGCGAGTGCGACCTCGCCCTCGCCGGCGGCGTCACGGTCATGGCCACCCCCGGCACCTTCTTCGAGTTCTCCCGCCAGCGTGGCCTGGCCGCCGACGGCCGGTGCAAGGCGTTCGCGGCGGGTGCGGACGGCACCGGGTGGGGTGAGGGCGTCGGTGTGCTGCTGGTGGAGCGGCTGTCGGACGCGCGGCGCAACGGTCACAAGGTTCTGGCGGTGGTGCGTGGGTCGGCGGTGAACCAGGACGGCGCGTCGAACGGGCTGACGGCGCCGAACGGTCCGTCGCAGCAGCGGGTGATCCGGCAGGCTCTCGCGTCGGCGCGGCTGTCCACGGCCGACGTGGACGTGGTCGAGGCGCACGGCACCGGCACCACCCTCGGTGACCCGATCGAGGCGCAGGCGCTCCTGGCCACCTACGGGCAGGGCCGGGACGGGCACGAGCCGCTGCTGCTCGGCTCGATCAAATCGAACATCGGGCACACGCAGGCCGCCTCGGGCGTGGCCGGCGTGATCAAGATGGTGCTGGCGATGCGCGAGGGCGTGGTCCCGGCGACGCTGCACGTGGACGAGCCGTCCCCGCACATCGACTGGACGGCCGGCTCGGTGGAGCTGGCGACCGAGGCGCGGCCGTGGCCCGCCGTGGACCGGCCGAGGCGTGCGGCGGTGTCGTCGTTCGGCATGTCCGGCACGAACGCGCACGTCATCATCGAGCTGGCCGAGGAGCTGCCCGCCGAGAGCGCGGAGCCCGAGGCCGGCCCGGACCGAGGTCCGGCGCTGGTCGCCTCCGACGTCCTGGTGTGGCCGGTGTCGGCGCGGTCGAAGGCGGCTCTGGCGGGTCAGGCGGCGCGGCTGGCGGGGTACGTCCGCGAGCGCGGTGACGTGGACCCGGC
>NZ_JBEOVW010000046.1:0-1243 GCF_040295705.1 Micromonospora sp. NPDC002717
GCCGATGGTACTGCACTCGGGAGGGTGTGGGAGAGTAGGACACCGCCGGACAATCATTCCAGTCGAGGGCCGCCCCATCCGGGTCGGCCCTCGACTGCGTAGCGCCATAGGTGGCGCAATGAGGAAGGATGTACCTGTGAGTTCAGGATCGCAGGGCGGAGATCGTCCCCGTCGTTACGAAGACCGGGCGGGCGGGCGCGAGGACGCCCCGCGCCGCGACGACCGGCCGTCGTACCGGGATGACCGGGGTGGTCAGCGCGGCGGATACGCCGGCGACCGCCGCGAAGGCGGGTACCGGTCTGGTTCCCGTGATGGCGACTCCCGCGCGGCCGGCGCCCCCCGTCGTGACGGCGCCGAGCGCCAGGGTGGTTTCCGGGGCGAGCGTGGCGGCGAGCGCCGCGAGGGCGGGTTCCGTTCGGGCCCGCCGCGCGAGGGTGGCTTCCGCCGGGACGCTGGCGACCGTGAGGGTGGCTTCCGCGGTGGGGATCGCCGTGAGGGTGGCTTCCGTGGCGGTGACCGCGAGGGCGGTTTCCGCGGCGGCGAGCGTCGCGAAGGTGGTTTCCGTGGCGGTGACCGCGAAGGTGGCTTCCGGGGCGGCGACCGCCGTGAGGGTGGCGACAGGCCCGGCGGTGGCTTCCGTGGCGGTGACCGCGAGGGCGGTTTCCGCGGTGGGGATCGCCGTGAGGGCGGCTTCCGTGGCGGTGACCGCGAGGGCGGTTTCCGCGGCGGCGAGCGTCGCGAGGGTAGCTTCCGCGGCGGTGAGCGTCGCGAAGGTGGCTTCCGCGGCGGCGACCGTCGCGAGGGCGGTTTCCGTGGCGGTGACCGCGAAGGTGGCTTCCGGGGCGGCGACCGCCGTGAGGGTGGCGACAGGCCCGGCGGTGGCTTCCGTGGCGGTGACCGCGAGGGCGGTTTCCGCGGTGGTGAGCGTCGCGAGGGCGGCTTCCGTGGCGGTGACCGCGAGGGCGGTTTCCGCGGCGGCGAGCGTCGCGAAGGTGGCTTCCGCGGCGGCGACCGCCGTGAGGGTGGCGGCAGGCCCGGCGGTGGCTTCCGTGGCGGTGACCGCGAGGGCGGCTTCCGCGGTGGCGGCTTCCGCGGTGGCGAGCGTCGCGAGGGTGGCTTCCGTGGCGGTGACCGCGAGGGCGGTTTCCGCGGCGGCGAGCGTCGCGAAGGTGGCTTCCGCGGCGGCGACCGCCGTGAGGGTGGCGACAGGCCCGGCGGTGGCTTCCGTGGCGGTGACCGCGAG
>NZ_JBEOVW010000046.1:1341-36876 GCF_040295705.1 Micromonospora sp. NPDC002717
AGGGCGGCTTCCGTGGTGGCGAGCGCCGCGAAGGCGGGTTCCGCCGTGAGGGCGGCGAGCGCCAGGGCGGCGGCTTCCGTGGCGGTGACCGCGAGGGCGGCTTCCGTGGTGGCGAGCGCCGCGAAGGCGGGTTCCGCCGTGAGGGCGGCGAGCGCCAGGGCGGCGGCTTCCGTGGCGGTGACCGCGAGGGTGGGTACCGCGGCGGTGAGCGCCGCGAGGGTGGCTTCCGTGGCGGTGACCGTGAGGGCTTCCGCGGTGGCGAGCGCCGCGAAGGCGGTTTCCGCGGCGGTGACCGTGAGGGCTTCCGCGGTGGCGAGCGTCGCGAAGGCGGGTTCCGTCGTGAGGGCGGCGAGCGTCGCGAGGGTGGTTTCCGTGGCGGTGACCGTGAGGGCTTCCGCGGTGGCGAGCGCCGCGAAGGCGGTTTCCGTGGCGGCGACCGTGAGGGCGGCTTCCGTGGCGGTGAGCGCCGCGAGGGCGGCTTCCGGGGCGGCGAGCGCCGCGACGAGCGGCGGGAGCGACCGGAGGCGGAGGGGGAGCGCACCCAGGCTCCCGCGCTGCCCGACGAGATCGTCGCCACCGACCTCGACAAGGACGTCCGGGCCGAGCTGCTGTCGCTGGCCAAGCCGGTCGCCGAGACGGTCGCCCGACACCTGGTGGCCACGGGTCAGCTGATCGACGAGGACCCGGCGGAGGCGCTGGCGCACGCGCTGGCCGCCCGTCGGCTGGCGTCCCGGATCGCCGCCGTCCGCGAGGCGGTGGGCCTGGCCGCGTACCACGCGGGGGAGTGGCAGACCGCGATCGCGGAGCTGCGCACGTACCACCGGATGACCGGGCTGCAGAGCCACCTGGCGGTGCTCGCGGACTGCGAGCGGGCGCTGGGTCGGGCGGAGCGGGCGATCGACCTGTTCCGTGGCGCGGACCGGGAGAAGCTGGACCAGGCCGTGGCGATCGAGCTGCTGATCGTGGCGGCCGGCGCGCGCGGCGACCTCGGCCAGAAGGACGCGGCGGTGGCCATGCTCCAGGTCCCCGAGCTGACCGTCGAGGCGGCCGAGCCGTGGACGGCCCGGCTGCGCTACGCGTACGCCGACGCGCTGCTCGCGGTCGGTCGTCGCGAGGAGGCCCGCGAGTGGTTCTCTCGGGCGGCCGACGCGGACACCGAGGGCGAGACCGACGCCGCCGAGCGCCTGCTGGAGCTCGACGGTGTGGTGATCGAGGGCGACGAGGAGGACGAGGAGTCCGCCGAGGCGATCGCCGCCGGTCCGGGCGCCCCGGGTGCGGTGCCGGCCCGTCCGGATGCCGACCTCACCGGCGACGCCGAGTCCGCCGAGCGCGACGACGACGGGCGACGGGACGAGGCCGGGACCGCCGACGAGCGGGACGAGACCGGGAGCGCGGACGTGCCGACGGACGACCTGGCCGACGACGAGCTGACCGACGACGAGGCGCGCGCTGTCGCGGCCGGCCCCACCGCCGACGGCACCGGGACCGACGCCGCCGCTCCTGGCGAGTCGGCCGGCACCGCCGAGTCGGACGCCCCGCAGCGATGACGGCGGACGCCGGGGAGCGGCTGGTCGACGGGTACGCCCTGGTCGTGTTCGACCTGGACGGGGTGATCTATCTGATCGACCGGCCGATCCCCGGCGCCGTCGAGGCGGTCGGCCAACTGCACGCCGAGGGGCGGCGCGTCGCGTTCGCGACCAACAACGCCTCACGCCGTTCCAGCGAGGTGGCCGACCTGCTCACCGGGATCGGGGTTCCCGCCCGGCCGGAGGAGGTGCTCACCTCCGCGGCGGCCGCCGCCGAGTTGCTCCGCGACCGGCTGCCTCCCGGCGCCGCGGTGCTGGTGGTCGGCGCCGAGGCACTGCGGGCCGAGGTCCGCGCCGCCGGGCTGACGCCGGTGTCCCGGGCCGACGAGTCGCCGGTCGCCGTCGTGCAGGGGTACGGGCCGCAGGTCGGCTGGGTGGACCTGGCCGAGGCGTCGGTGGCCGTACGCGGCGGGGCGACCTGGATCGCCACCAACACCGACCGGACGCTGCCCAGCGGTCGGGGACCCCTACCGGGCAACGGCGCGCTGGTCGCCGCGCTGCGGACCGCGCTCGGGCGGGATCCCGACGTGGTCGTCGGCAAGCCCGAGCCGGCGCTGTTCGCCACCGCGGCCCGCCGCGCCGGCGAGGGCCGGGCGCTGGTGGTCGGCGACCGGCTGGACACCGACATCGAGGGCGCCCGGCGGGCGGGCCTGGACAGCCTGCTGGTGCTCACCGGCGTCTGCGACGTGGCCGAGCTGCTCGCCGCCCCGCCGGAGCACCGGCCGACGTACGTTGCGATGGACCTCGCCGGGCTCTTCGACCCGGCGGCGGTGGTGCGGGTCCCGGGCCCCGCGGACGGCTGGTCGGTGGCGTCGCGGGACGGCGCGCTGGAGCTGTCCGGGGCGGGCCGCCCGCTGGCCGCCGTGGCGGCGCTGTGCGCGGTCGCCTGGACCGGGGACGCGACGCGCGTGCGTGCCGGGTCGGCGGCGGCCGAGCAGGTGCTGACCGCGTTCGGCCTGTCCGCCTGAACGGTCCCGCCCTCCCGGCCCGGTTCTACCGTGGCGGTCGGGCCGCCCTGCCCGGGGCTCGGAGCAGGCTGCCTCGGCCGCGGCTCAGAGCAGCTTGCGCAGCTTCATCAGGTCGAGCGGGTTCGCCTTGATCGACACTCGCCGGGACGTGACCGCGCGGGTGATGTCGAGTTCACCGCGGACCAACGCGAGCAGGTCGTCGCTGCTCGTGCTCAGCGCGATCTTCGCCTTCGGGTCGTCGCCGTCGGCCAGGTCGACCAGGCGGCCGTCGGCGAGCCGGCCGTGGAAGGCCGTGTCCAGGTCGGTGATCCGGCAGGCCAGCGTGCGGTCCAGGTCGATCCGTTCCCGCACCGTCTCCGCGTTGCGGTCCAGCCGGGCGGCCAGCTCCTGCAACGCCTGCCGGCACTCGTCCACGCTGGCCACTGTCGCCCCCTCGCCGTTCGCCACGCCGTCCCCGGCACCGTACCGCACGGGGCGTCGCGGGGTGCCCGGTAGCGTGACACCTGCACACCCCCGCCCCGCGGAAGGACTCAGGCATGCAGGACGCGTGGCGCGCCTACCTCGAGCTGGCCATGGGCCTGACGGAGGCGCCCCGGAAGAAGGCCCAGGACGCGGTGCGCCGCCTCGTCGGCTCGGGCGGGGCGACCGCCGGCCAGTTGCAGGCGCTCGCCGAGGAACTCGTCTCCACCGGCGCGGCGAACCGGGAGGCGCTGACCAAGCTGGTCCGGTTCGAGGTCGACCGCGCCCTCGGCGCGGTGGGGCTCGCCACCGCCGACGAGGTCGCCGAGCTGACCCGCCGGGTGCACGAGCTGGAGCGCCAGCTCCGGGAGGCCAGGACGACCCCCGCGGCCCCCGCCACCCCGCCGCCGTCGGCACCCACCACCTCGTCGGCGGCCCCGGGCGCCGCCGAGCCGGCCGTGCCCCCCACAGCCGGGCCGGGCGCGCCCGTCGCGACGCAGGCGGTGGCCAAGAAGGCGGTCGCCAAGAAGGCCGTGGCCAAGAAGGCGGTCGTGAAGAAGGCGGTGGCGAAGCGGGCGCCGTCGGCCGTCGCTCCGGCCGAGGGCGGCCACGTCGAGCAGGTCCCGACGGCGAAGGCCCAGGGCGCCGACGCCGGGCCGGCCCGGCCGGTGAAGAAGGCGTCCGCCCGCAGGCAGCAGCCGGGCGGCGAGGCATGATCCGCCTCGCGGCCGGGAGCGGCTCGTGACCGGCCCTGCCCGTCCCGGCCCGCCGTCGGGTGCCCGTCCCGGCCCGCCGTCCGCTGCCCGGCCGGGCCCCACGCCCGGACCGCGCCCCGGGCCGCCGCGACCCGAGCCGCTCGACGACCTCGACGAGGCGCGCCACCCCGCCGTTGACGCCGCCGTGCGCGCGATGGCCAACGCCGCGACGCTCGCCCCGGCCGACCAGATCGCGCAGTACGAGGCGGCGTACGAGACGCTGCGGGAAACCCTCGCCACCATCGACCAGGCCTGACCGGACCGGAGAAGAACCACGCATGGCACGTCGTAACCGGCTGGACGCCGAACTCGTCCGCCGCGGCCTGGCCCGCTCCCGGGAGCAGGCCGCCGCGCTGGTGGAGGCCGGCCGGGTCCAGCTGCGCGGGGTACCCGCCCGCAAGCCCGCCGCGATGGTCGACCCCGCCGACCCGCTGCTGGTCACGGGCGAGGACCCCAGCTCGGAGTACGTCTCCCGGGGCGGGCACAAACTGGCCGGCGCGCTGGCCGCCTTCGCCCCCGGCGGGTTGACCGTTGCCGGCCGGCGCTGCCTGGACGCGGGCGCCTCCACCGGCGGCTTCACCGACGTGCTGCTGCGCGCCGACGCGGCCGAGGTGGTGGCCGTCGACGTCGGCTACGGGCAGCTCGCCTGGCCGCTGCGCAACGATCCCCGGGTGCGGGTCTTCGAGCGCACCAACGTCCGTACGCTCACTCCGGAGGCCGTCGGGGGGCCGGTCGACCTCACGGTCGCCGACCTGTCGTTCATCTCGCTGCGGCTGGTGCTGCCGGCGCTGGCCGGCTGCACCCGGCCCGACGGCGACCTCGCGCTGATGGTGAAGCCGCAGTTCGAGGTCGGCAAGGAGCGGGTCGGCGCCGGCGGGGTGGTCCGCGATCCGGCGTTGCGCGCCGAGGCGGTGCTCGACGTCGCCGCCGCGGCGGCGCGGCTCGACCTCGGTCTGGCCGACGTGGCCGCGAGCCCGCTGCCGGGGCCCAGCGGCAACGTCGAGTTCTTCGTATGGTTACGCCGGGACGCACCGCCGGCCGACCCGGATCGGGTGCGTGCCGTGGTGACCGCCGGGCCGCAGGGCCCGGCGCCGTCCGGCGACCTGCCGGACACGGCGACGGAGGAGGTGGCCGGGTGAGCGAGCAGGCGAGCCCCGCGGTCGTGGCTGGGCCGTGCGGGTGCGGGTGCCGGGCGGGCGCGACGGGACGGCCGTCCCGGTGAGCCGCACGGCCCTGCTGGTGACCCACACCGGCCGCCGCCGCAGCACCGAGCACGCGCGGGCGGTGGCCGCCGACCTCATCGCGGCCGGTTTCGAGGTACGGGTCGTCGCCGAGGAGGCCGACGACCTCGACCTGCCCGGCGTGGTGCCGGTGACCGGCCTGGAGGCGGCCGAGGGCGCGGAGATCGTCTTCGCGCTCGGCGGGGACGGCACGTTCCTGCGCGCGGCCGAGCTGGCCCGGCCGGCGAAGGCACCGCTGCTCGGCATCAACCTCGGCAAGGTCGGCTTCCTCGCCGAGGCGGAGATCGACGACCTGGACAGCGCGGTACGGGACGTGGTGGGCCGGCACTACACCGTGGACGAGCGGCTCACGCTGGACGTGACCGCCGAGTTCGACGGCGGCCCGACCATCGAGTCCTGGGCGCTCAACGAGATCAGCGTCGAGAAGGGCGAGCGCGCCCAGATGCTGGAGCTGCTCGTCGACGTGGACGGCCGCCCGCTGTCCCGCTACGGCTGCGACGGCGTGGTCTGCGCGACCCCCACCGGCTCGACGGCGTACGCGTTCTCCGGCGGCGGGCCGGTGGTGTGGCCCGAGGTGGAGGCCCTGCTGCTGGTGCCGATCAGCGCGCACGCGCTGTTCAGCCGGCCGCTGGTCACCGCGCCCACCTCCACGTTCGCCATCACCGTCGACCCGTTCACCACCCTCGCGGTGCTGTCCTGCGACGGCCGGCGCGTCTACGACCTGCCGCCCGGGGCCCGGGTCACCGTGCGGCGCGGCGCGTTGCCCGTGCGCATCGTGCGGCTGCGGGACCGCCCGTTCACCGACCGGCTGGTGGCGAAGTTCGACCTGCCCGTGCACGGCTGGCGCGGCAACCGCCGCTGACAGCGCGTCCGTGGCGCGTGTCCGCACCGGCGGCGATCGGCCGCACCGGGGCGCCCGGCCGGTGGTGAGGCGGGGCGCGACTCCCCGGTACGCCCGTGCCGGCTGGTCAACTGTCGGGGGCCGCGTCTACTGTCGGTTGCTGTGCTGGAAGAGCTGCGCATCACCGGACTGGGCGTCATCGAGGACACCACGCTGCCGTTGACCGGCGGCATGAACGTCATCACCGGCGAGACCGGTGCGGGCAAGACCATGGTGGTCACCGGCCTCGGCCTGCTCTTCGGTGGCCGTGCCGACGCGGGGCGGGTCCGTGCCCAGCCCGGCCGGGCGGTGGTCGAGGGGCGGCTGCGGCTCGACGGCCGGGTGGCCGCCGCCGTGCACACCCGGGTCGTCGACGCCGGCGGCGAGCCCGACGAGGACGGTTCGGTGCTGCTCAGTCGCACGGTCACGGTGGAGGGTCGGTCCCGGGCGCACCTGGGTGGGCGCAGCATGCCGGTGGCCATGCTCGGCGAGGTGGGCGAGCAGGTGGTCGCCGTGCACGGCCAGTCCGACCAGCTGCGGCTGCTGCGTCCGGCCGAGCAGCGGGCCGCGCTGGACCGGTTCGCCGGCCCGGAGCACGAGAAGCTGCTCGACGCGCTGCGCGAGGCGTACACCCGCTGGCGCGCCGTGGTCGACGACCTGGCCGACCGGCGGCGCAACGTCCGCGAGCGCAGCCAGGAGGCCGACCTCCTGCGGCTCGGCCTGGACGAGATCACCCGGGTCGACCCGCAGCCCGGCGAGGACGACGAGCTGAAGGCGGAGGCGCAGCGGCTGGAGCACGCCGAGGGGCTGCGTACCGCGGCGCAGCTGGCCCACCAGTGCGTGGCCGGCGGCGTGGAGGCGACCGACGAGACCCCCGACGCCACGGCGCTGCTCGGCACCGCCCGGCGCACCCTGGAGGCGCAGGCCGGCACGGATCCGGCGCTCGGCGAGCTGGCGGGGCGGCTGGAGGAGGCGGCGACGCTGGTGGCGGACGTCTCCGCCGAGCTGTCGGCCTACCTCGCCGCGCTCGACGCCGACCCGGCCCGGTTGCAGGCCCTCTACGAGCGCCGGGCGGCGCTGCGCGCCCTGACCCGCAAGTACGCCGACGACGTCGACGGCGTGATCGCCTGGGCGGAACGGGCCCGCACCCGGCTGTCCGACCTGGACACCTCCGACGAGTTCCTCGACGAACTGGAGCGGGAGTCGGCGCGGCTGGCGGGCGAGGTCGCCGACCTGGCCGGCCGGGTGTCGACGTCCCGGCAGGAGGCGGCGACCCGCTTCGCGGAGCAGGTCACCGTCGAGTTGGCCGGCCTGGCCATGCCGCACGCCCGGATCGAGGTGGCGGTGCTGCCGCGGCCGGCCGGCCGGGCGGAGCCGAGCCTGCCGGTCAACGGCGCCGAGGTCGGCGTCGGCCCGGACGGCGGCGACGAGGTCGAGCTGCGCCTGCTGGCCCACCCCGGCGCGCCCGCGCTGCCGTTGCAGCGCGGCGCCTCCGGCGGTGAGCTGTCCCGGGTGATGCTCGCCATCGAGGTCGTCTTCGCCGGCTCGGGCGGGCCGCCCACGCTGGTCTTCGACGAGGTGGACGCCGGGGTCGGCGGCCAGGCGGCGGTGGAGATCGGCCGGCGGCTGGCCCGGCTGGCCCGTAGCCACCAGGTGCTCGTGGTCACCCACCTGCCGCAGGTCGCCGCGTTCGCCGACCGGCATCTGGTGGTGGCGAAGGACACGGGCGGAGCGGTCACCACGAGCGGGGTCCGCGTGGTGGAGGACACGGAGCGGGCCCGGGAGTTGGCCCGGATGCTCGCGGGTTTGCCCGATTCCGACCTGGGTATCGCCCATGCCGAGGAGCTTCTCGCCGTGGCGGCCCGGGAAAGGCGTCCGTGAGGACGGCGATTGTGAGCACAGGCACACCGGCCTGCGCGCTAGTGTGCTTCCCTGGGTAGGCGGCCCTGCTCAGGCATGTCGCGACAGAAATGCCTGCCTCACATGCCAGGATGGTCACGATGCGTCTACCCACGTTGCGCCGGACCCGGAACGCGGAACCGGGCAGAATCCTCGGCACCGCGCGCCTGGACCGCCGGACGAAACGCCTGGTCGGCCGGCTCCGCCCCGGTGACATCGCGGTCATCGACCACGTCGACGTGGACCGGGTCGCCGCCGACTCGCTCGTCGCGGTCGGTGTCGCCGCCGTGCTCAACGCGAAGCCGTCGGTCTCCGGTCGCTACCCCAACCTCGGGCCGGAGGTGCTGATCGGCGCCGGCATCCCGCTCCTCGACGACCTGGGGGAGGGGATCTTCGAGCGGATCCGTGAGGGCGACACGGTCCGGATCGAGGGCAACACCGTCTACGTCGGCGACGAGCCGGTGGCGCACGGCAGCCTCCAGGACGCCGAGACGGTGGCCAAGGCGATGGCCGACGCCCGGGAGGGCCTGTCGGTCCAGCTTGAGGCGTTCGCCGCCAACACGATGGACTACCTCAAGCAGGAGCGCGCCCTGCTCCTCGACGGCGTCGGCGTGCCGGAGATCCAGACCGAGATCCAGGGGCGGCACTGCCTGATCGTGGTGCGCGGCTACGACTACAAGGCCGACCTGGACGTGCTGCGCCCCTACATCCGCGAGTTCAAGCCGGTGCTGATCGGCGTCGACGGCGGCGCGGACGCGCTGGTGGAGGCCGGCTACACGCCGGACATGATCATCGGTGACATGGATTCGGTCACCGACGACGTGTTGCGCTGCGGCGCCGAGGTGATCGTGCACGCCTACCCGGACGGGCGGGCGCCCGGCCTGGCCCGGGTCACCGGGCTCGGCGTACCGGCGGTGACCTTCCCGGCCGCGGCCACCAGCGAGGACCTGGCCATGCTGCTGGCCGACGAGAAGGGCGCCTCGCTGCTGGTCGCCGTCGGCACCCACGCCACGCTGGTGGAGTTCCTGGACAAGGGCCGCGGCGGCATGGCCTCCACGTTCCTGACCCGGCTCAAGGTCGGCGGCAAGCTCGTTGACGCCAAGGGGGTGAGCCGGCTCTACCGGCAGAGCATCTCCGGGTCCTCGCTGCTGCTGCTGGTGCTCTCCGCGATCGCGGCGATGGCCTCCGCCGTGGCGGTCTCCACCGTCGGCAAGGCGTATTTGGGTGTGGTTTCCGAGTGGTGGAACAATTTCGTGTTCCAGCTTGAACAGCTTTTCTAGCGTCCGACCGATCAAGAGGCTGCAGGTGTGATCAACTTCCGGTACCACGTGGTGTCCCTGACCGCGGTCTTCCTCGCGTTGGCGATCGGTCTGGTGGTCGGCACCGCCGCACTGAACGGCCCGGTCGCCGACTCGCTCAAGGAGAACGTCAACGGGCTGCGCAAGGACAACCAGCTGATGCGCCAGCAGGTCCAGAGCATGGAGAAGGAACTGGAGCTGGAGGAGGACTTCGCGGCCCAGATGGCGGAGTTGTTCCTGCCGGGCAAGCTCGCCGGCAAGCGGGTGGTGGTGGTCACCCTGCCCACCGGGCGGGACCACACCGAGGGCGTGGTCAAGATGCTCAAGCTCGGCGGGGCCGAGATGACGGGCCGCATCGACCTGCAGGACAAGTTCATCAATCCGGACAACAACAACGACCTGCTGGAACTGGCGGTCACCGCCGCGCGCCCCACCAGCGCGCCGACCGCCGACCTGCCGGGCAACGGCAACGGGGTGGAGACGTCCAGCGCGCTGCTGGCCAGCGTCCTGCTGGGCCGGGCGACCGGTGCCACCCCGGTCACCGAGGCCGACCGGCGGGCGGTGCTGGCCGCGTACACCAACGCCAACTACCTGACCACGGAGGAGCGGGTCAGCGCGTCGGCGGAGGCCGTCGTCGTGGTCAGCGGGCAGCCGTACGTGGACAAGGACTCGGCGAAGAAGGACGAGTCGGTGCTCAAGGTCGCCGAGCAGTTCGACCGCGTCGGGACGATCGTCGTCGCCGGCAACGGCTCGACCGGCGGCAACCTGGTCGCGGCCGTCCGCAGCGACCCGGTGCTGGTGCAGAGCATCTCCACCGTCGACAACGCCAACACCGTCCAGGGCCAGCTGGTCACCGCCCTCGCGATGGTGCAGCAGGTGACCGAGAAGAAGGCCGGGCAGTACGGCGTCGGCGACAACGCCACCCTGCTGCCTAGACTGCCCCAGTGAGCGAGCGACGTACCCCGGTGTCCGGATCCAGCCGTACGCACGAGCGGGAGGGGGCCGCGTGAGTCTGCTCGGTCGACTGTTGATCGCCGGGGCGGGCGCCGCCGCCGCCCGGTACGCGCTGCGCGAGGTGCGTACCTCGCCGGCCGGCCCCGCCCTGGACCGGACGAACTTCCGCGGCCGCACGGTGACCCTGGCCGCCGGGCCGGCGCTCGCCGCCGGGGCCGCCGGCGCGGGCGCGTTCGGCGCCTCCAGCGCGTCCTCGGGGGCCGCGGCCCTGGTCGCCGGGGTGGGCGCCGGGGCCGTCGGGCTCTACGACGACGTGGTGGGGGCGCGGCCGGAGCAGAAGGCGGCCAAGGGATTCGCCGGTCACCTGGCCGCGCTGCGCGAGGGCCGGGTCACCGCCGGGCTCGTCAAGGTCGTCGGGGTGGGCGCGGCGGGGCTCGGCGCCGCCGCGCTGCTCGCCACCGACCCCCGGGTGGCCGGGCACCGCCGCCGCCAGCGGCAGGGCACGCTGGGGCGGGGCATCGACGTGCTGCTCGGCGCGGGCGTCATCGCCGGCACCGCGAACCTGCTGAACCTGCTCGACCTGCGACCCGGCCGGGCGCTGAAGTCCGGCATCCTCCTCGGCGCCCCGCTGGCCGCCGGCCCGCACGGCGGAATCGCCGCGGGCGCGGTCGGCGCCGCCGCCGGGCTGCTCCCCGACGACCTCGGCGAGGACGTGATGCTCGGCGACAGCGGCGCGAACGCGCTCGGCGCGCTGCTGGGCGTGGCGCTGGCCGCGCGTACCGGGCCGGTCGGGCGGGCCGGGCTGCTCGCCGTGCTCGCCGGTCTCACCGCGGCCAGCGAGAAGGTCAGCTTCACCCAGGTCATCCAGCGCACCCCCGGGCTGCGCGAACTCGACGCGCTGGGCCGTCGCGCCGACTGACGTGACGACCCCGGCACCCCTCGCCGGCGCCGGCCGCGTCGCCGGAGCGGCCGCGCTCATCGCCGTCCTCACCGTCCTCAGCCGGCTCGCCGGGTTCGGCCGCACCGCCGTCTTCACCTGGGTCGTGCAGAAGAGCGACCTCGGCGGCATGTACGTGATCGCCAACACGGTCCCGAACATCATCTTCGAGATCGTCGCGGGCGGCGCGCTGGCGAGTCTGGTCGTACCGCTGCTGGCCGGGCCGGTCGCGGCCGGGGACCGGCGCGCGGTGGCCGCCACCACCGGCGCCCTGCTCACCTGGACGGTCACCCTGCTGGTGCCGCTGGCCGTGCTGGTCGCGGTGGCGGCCGACCCGGTCGTGTCGCTGATCAGCGAGGGGCGCTCCGAGGCGGAGGTGGCCGCCGGCGCGCGGATGCTGCGCGTCTTCGCCCCGCAGTTGCCGCTCTACGGCATCGGCATCGTGCTGACCGGCGTGCTCCAGGCGCACCGCCGGTTTGCCTGGCCGGTGATCGCGCCGCTGCTGTCCAGCCTCACCGTGATCGTGGTCTACCTCGCCTTCGGCGGCGCCGAGGGACGTGGCGCGAGCGTGGCGCAGGTGAGCCGCGGCGGCGAGCTGATCCTGTCGGGCGGCACCACGGCGGGCGTGGTGGTGCTGTCGCTGTCGCTGCTGATCCCGCTGCGCCGGCTGGGGCTGCGGCTGCGCCCCGGGTACGCGTTCCCCGCCGACGCCCGGGCGCGGGTGAAGGGGCTGGCGCTGGCCGGCGCCGTCACCGTCACCGCCCAGCAGATCGCGCTGCTGGTGCTGCTCAACCGGGTCTCCGGCGGCCCGACCGGCTCGCCGCAGGTGTTCAACCTGGCCCAGACCATGTACCTGCTGCCCTGGGCGGTGCTGGCGGTGCCGCTGGCCGTGGCGGCGTACCCGACGCTGGCGACCGCGGCGGCCGCCGGGGACGACGGGGACTATCGGCGCACGCTCTCCTCGACCGCGCGCGGCGTGCTGCTGTTCAGCTGCCTCGGCGCGGCGGCCCTGGTCGGCACCGCCGCGCCGGTCGCCTCGTTCTTCTACCCGGACGATCCCGGGTCCACGGCCGCCGGGATCGCCGGCTTCGCCCCGGGGCTGCTCGGCTACGGCCTCTTCGCGGTGCTCTCCCGGGCCCTCTACGCCCGCGGCGACACCCGCCCCGCCACCGTGGCGATCACCGCCGGCTGGCTGGCCGTGCCGGTGGCGGCGGTGCCGCTGGCGGCCCTGCTCCCGGTGGCGGACCGGGTGCTGGCGGTCACCCTGGCCAACTCGGCCGGGATGCTGCTGCTCGGCGGCCTGCTGCTCGCCGCCGTGCTGCGCTCGGCCGGCGCCGCCGCGCTCGCCGGCGTCGGCCGGGCCGGCGCCGCCGGGCTGCTCGCCGGCGCCCTGGCGGCGCTCGCCGGGACGGCCGCCGCCCGCTGGCTGGACGCGGCCGGCGACGGCACCCCGACGACACCGGCCGCACTCGTGCAGGGCATGCTGTCCGGAGTCCTGGTCGGCGTCGTGTTCCTCGCCGTCGTCTGGCTGGTCGACCGGCGGGACGTGCGACCGCTGCTGGCCGGGGTGCTCCGGCGGCTGAGCCGGGGCCGGCGCGGGCAGGCGGCCCCCGCCGAACGGACGGGTGAGGGTGAGATCCCCCCGGAACGGGGTGACGGGAAGGAGACGGTGTCCCGGTGAGCGGGTGCAGGACGGGTGACCGGCCGGCGGCGACCGACGAGCGGGGGTGGTCCCGGTGACGGAACCGACACCGGACACCAACTGGCGCGGCACCGTGGCCCTGCTGCTCGCCTCCAGCACCGGCGGGGTCGGGCAGCACGTCCGTTCCCTCGCCCAGGGGCTGACCGCCGCGGGCGCCGCCGTGTTGGTCTGCGGGCCCGCCGCGACGCAGGAACAGTTCGACTTCACCGGCGTCGGCGCCCGGTTCCGGCCGGTGGAGATCCCGGCCAGCCCGACCCCCGCCGACGCCCGTGCCGTGGCCGCGCTGCGCCGGGCCCTCGCCGCCGAGCCGGTCGACGTGCTGCACGCCCACGGGCTGCGAGCCGGGCTGGTCGGCGTCCTCGCCCGGCCGGCCGTGCCCCTCGTGGTCACCTGGCACAACGCGGTGCTCGCCGGCGGGTTGCGCGGCGGCATGTCCCGCCTCGTCGAGCGGGTCGTCGCCCGGGGCACCCGGGTGGCCCTCGGCGCCTCCGCCGACCTCGTCGAGCGGGCCGCCGCGCTGGGCGCGACGGACGCCCGGCTCGCCCCGGTCGCCGCGCCGGCGCTGCCCGCGCCGCGCCGCCGCCGGGCCGCCGTCCGCGCCGAGTTCGGCGTCGGCCCGGACCAGCCGCTGATCCTCTCGGTCGGCCGGCTGCACCCGCAGAAGCGGTACGACGTGCTGGTCGACGCGGCCGCCCGGTGGCGCACCCGGACCCCGGCGCCGGCCGTGGTGATCGCCGGCAGCGGCCCGGCCTACCTGCCGCTGGCCGCCCGGATCTCCGCCGCCCGGGCCCCGGTGACCCTGCTCGGGCACCGCACCGACGTGGCCGACCTGCTCGCCGGGGCCGACCTGGCGCTGGTGACCAGCGACTGGGAGGCCCGCCAGCTCTTCGCGCAGGAGGCGATGCGGGCCGGCGTACCACTGGTGGCGACCGCCGTCGGCGGCCTGCCGGAGCTGGTCGGCGACGCCGCGGTGCTGGTGCCGCCCGGGGACGTGGACGCGGTCGACGCGGCCGTGCGTGCCCTGCTCGACGACGAGGCCGGTCGGGCCGAGCTGGGCCGGCGGGGCGCCGCCCGGGCCGCGACCTGGCCCACCGAGGCGGACACCCTCGCCCAGCTCGCGGCGCTCTACGCCGAGCTGGCTCCGGACGCGGCAGGAGCCGCGCTCCCCGGCACCGACGGGGGGCCCGCCGAGCCCGGACGTGACGGTCACGCCCCGTCGACGGGACGCCGGTGATGTTGCGCAGACTCGCCCCGGCCCTGCTGACCCTGGTCGTGGTGGCGCTCGGCATCGCGGCGCTGACCGCCCGGCCGGACCGCGAGGCGCCCGAGCGCACCGCCGACTTCGTCGTGCTTGCCGGGGTGGCCGGGCTGCGCTGGGAGGACGTCGACCCGGAGACCACCCCGACGCTGTGGCGGATGGCCCGCGACGGCTCCATCGGCTCCCTCTCGGTGCGCTCCGCGCACCGGCCGACCTGCCCCGTGGACGGCTGGCTGACCCTCGGGGCGGGCAGCTACGCCGCCTGGAACGGCAGCCGGCAGGTCGGGGGCTGCCCCCCGACGGCGGTGACCGTGGAGCAACCCGACGGTATCGGCGCGAACCTGCCCGACCAGGAGAGCGTCGTCCTGCACAACCAGGAGCGGCTGCCGTGGGGCGCGGTGCCCGGCGCGCTGTCGGAGTCGGTGCGCTGCTCGGTGGCGGTCGGGCCCGGTGCGGCGGTCGCCGCCGCCCGGCCGTTCGGCCGGGTCGACCGGTACGCGGCGGCCCTGCCCGAGGACCCCGCCGAGCTGCTCGGCTCGTGCGTGCTGAGCATCGTCGACCTCGGCACGGTCACCGGCGAGGACCCGACGGCCCGGGCCGCGGCGGCCCGCGAGGCCGACGCCCGGCTGGCCCGGGTGCTCGCCGCCCGGCCGCCCCGCTCGCTGGTGATCGTCGCCGGGGTGTCCGACACCGAGGTGCCGTCCCGGCTGCACGTGGCCGTCGCCGACGGGCCGGGCTGGGAGCGCGGATGGCTCACCTCGGCCAGCACCGGCCGGGAGGGCTACCTGCAACTGGTCGACCTCGCACCGACCGCGCTCACCGCGCTGGGCCGGCCGATGCCCGAGCGGCTCTTCCTCGGTCGGCCGGCCGAATCGGTCGGCGGGCGGCCGGCGGATCTGGCCGCCGCGATCGCGCAGCCCGCCGACGCCGACCGGGAGGCGGCCGCCCAACGGCGGGTGGCGGACTGGTTCTTCGCCCTGCTCGCCGGCGTCCAGGTGCTCCTGGCGGTGGCGGTGCTGCCGTTGCTGCGCCGGGCCCGCCGGCACGCCGGCCCGTACGGCCCGGAGCCGGTGTCGCGGCGGGTCGTGTCGGTCGTCGAGCTGCTGCTGATCGGGGCCGCCCTGGCCGTGCCGGCGGCCCTGCTCGCCGACGCGGTGCCGTGGTGGCGCGGCGACCACGCCGGCGTCTACTTCGCCGGGGTGACCGTGCTGCTGCTGGTTGCCGCGACCGCGGTGGTCCGGCTGGCGCCGGGGTACGCGAGCACCCTCGGCCCGCTCGGCGCGGTGGCGGGGCTGACCACGCTGGCCGTCGGGGTGGACGTGCTCACCGGCGCCCGCCTCCAGCTCAACGGGGTGGTCGGCTACTCGGCCCTGGAGGGCGGCCGGTACGCCGGGCTGGGCACCGTCGGGCTCGGCGTGTTCCTGGCCGGCGCCCTGCTGAGCGCGGGGTGGCTGGCCCAGCGGGTCCGCCGGTCCTGGCGGCCGACCGTCATGGTGCTCGTCGGCGGCGCGGCCGTGGTGGTCGTCGGCAGCCCGTACCTGGGGTCCGACCCGGTCGGCGCGATCGCGCTGACCGCCGGGCTGAGCGTCGCCGCCGCGATCAGCGCCGGCGGCTGGCTGACGATCAGCCGGCTGGCCTGGGCGACCATGGCCGGGCTGGCGCTGACCATCGGCTTCGCGGTGCTGGACCTGCGCCGGCCCGCCGCCGAGCGGGGCAGCCTCGGCCGGTTCCTGGCCGCCGTCGGCGACGGCACCGGTGGGCTCACCGTGCACCGCTCCAGCACCGCCAACTTCGAGACCCTGGTCAACAGCCCGCTGACCGTGCTGGCCCTGGCCGGCGCCCTGCTGGTCTGGTTCGCCCTGCTTCAGCCGTGGGGCGGGCTGATGCGGCTGTTCGGCATCTACCCGGCGATGCGGGCGGCGATGGCCGGCACCGCCGTTGCCGCGGTGATCGGCGGGCTGCTGGGCGGCGACGCCCTGGACGTGGCCGGCGCGGCCGGCGCCCTGGTGGTGCCGATGGCGGCGCTGGCCGCGCTGCGGGTGCTCGACCACTCGACCGACCGCACCCAGCCCGACGCGGCGGGCCAGAGCGACGGCGGGCCGGGCGGGGCCGGCGGGAGCGACGGCGGGCCGGGCGGGGCCGGCGACGGGCCGGGCGGCGACGGGGGATCGGACGACGGCGGCCCGGACGGCCCGGGGGCGGGCGCCGGGGCGGGCACCGCGGATCCGGTCGCCGAGTCGGACGCGCCGGCCGGCCGGCCATCGACCGAGGTCACGGCCTCCTGACCGGGTCGGCGACACCCGGACAGCCGGTACGGGTGCGCCGGGCGGCGGGGGCGGGTGAGGTGTTACCGTGGAATCCCGTGGATCGCGTGATCACTTTGCTGATCGGCACGGCGGTCTGCACGACCGCGACAGACGACACGGGAGCAGGCCTTGGCCCCTTCAGCACGGACGACCAGGCACATTTTCGTCACCGGGGGCGTCGCCTCCTCGCTGGGTAAGGGCCTCACCGCCTCCAGCCTCGGCAACCTGCTCACCGCGCGCGGCCTGCGCGTGGTCATGCAGAAGCTCGACCCCTACCTCAACGTCGACCCGGGGACGATGAACCCGTTCCAGCACGGCGAGGTCTTCGTGACCGAGGACGGCGCCGAGACCGACCTCGACGTCGGGCACTACGAGCGATTCCTGGACCGGGCGCTCTCCGGGAAGGCGAACGTCACCACCGGCCAGATCTACTCGGACGTGATCGCGAAGGAGCGGCGCGGCGAGTACCTGGGCGACACCGTCCAGGTCATTCCGCACATCACCAACGAGATCAAGTCGCGGATCCTGGCCATGGCCGACCCGGACGACGACGGCCAGGTGCCGGACGTCGTGATCACCGAGGTCGGCGGCACGGTCGGCGACATCGAGTCGCTGCCGTTCCTGGAGGCGATCCGGCAGGTCCGCCACGACCTGGGCCGGGACAACTGCTTCTACCTGCACGTCTCGCTGGTGCCGTACCTGGCGCCGTCGGGGGAGCTGAAGACCAAGCCGACCCAGCACTCGGTGGCCCAGCTGCGCAGCATCGGCATCCAGCCCGACGCGCTGGTGCTGCGCTGCGACCGGGAGATCCCCGACAAGGTCAAGCAGAAGCTGTCGCTCTACTGCGACGTCGACCGCGAGGCGGTCACCGCCGCCCCGGACGCGCCGAGCATCTACGACATCCCGAAGGTGCTGCACCGGGAGGGCCTCGACGCGTACGTGGTGCGCCGGCTCGGCCTCTCCTTCCGGGACGTGGACTGGGCCAGCTGGGACGACCTGCTGGACCGGGTGCACCAGCCCCGGCACACCGTCACCGTCGCCGTGGTCGGCAAGTACGTCGACCTTCCCGACGCGTACCTGTCGGTGAGCGAGGCGATCCGGGCCGCCGGTTTCGGCCACCGGGCCCGGGTGCAGCTGCGCTGGGTGCCTAGCGACGAGTGCGTCACCCCGACCGGCGCCGCGGCCGCCCTGGCCGGCGTGGACGGCATCGTCATCCCGGGCGGCTTCGGGGTGCGCGGCATCGAGGGCAAGATCGGCACCGCCCGGTACGCCCGGGAGAACGGCATCCCGCTGCTCGGCCTCTGCCTCGGCCTGCAGTGCATGACCATCGAGGTGGCCCGGCACCTGGCCGGCCTGGAGGGCGCCAACTCGCTGGAGTTCGACGAGGAGGCGAAGCACCCGGTCATCGCCACCATGGCCGACCAGGAGGACATCGTCGCCGGCAGGGGCGACCTGGGCGGCACGATGCGGCTCGGGGCGTACCCGGCGAAGCTGACCGAGGGCTCGCTGGTCGCCGAGGCGTACGGCAGCACCGAGATCAGCGAGCGGCACCGGCACCGGTACGAGGTGAACAACGCCTACCGGGACCAGCTCACCAAGGCGGGCCTGCGCTTCTCCGGCACCTCGCCGGACGGCCGGCTGGTCGAGTTCATCGAGCTGGACCGCGGCCTGCACCCGTTCTTCGTGGCCACCCAGGCGCACCCGGAGCTGAAGAGCCGCCCGACCCGGCCGCATCCGCTCTTCGCCTCCTTCGTCAAGGCGGCCGTGGCGTACTCCGAGGCCGACCAGCTCCCGGTGGACCTGGAGGCGGCGGAGAACGCGGCGGCGAAGAAGGCCGCCCGCAACGGCGGCGCCGCCGCGAAGGCGGCGTCGGCCTCGTGAGCGAGCGGAGCGAGCGACCCGTCGGGCACAGCAGCGCGGCGCCTCGCGCCGCCGTCACGCCGAGCGGGGCGGCGGCGTGAGCGCCGTCGAGCACCGCTACGAGGTGCGCTCCCGCACCGAGCGATACCGCGGCCGGATCTTCGACGTGGTCAGCGAGGAGGTGACCATGCCGGGCGGCGGGACGGGAGTCCGGGACTTCGTCCGGCACGTCGGCGCGGTGGCCGTGGTGGCGCTCGACTCCGCCGGCCAGGTGGTGCTGATCCGCCAGTACCGCCACCCCGTCGGGCGGCACCTGTGGGAGCTGCCCGCCGGGCTGACCGACGTCTCCGGCGAGGACCTGGCCGCCGCCGCGGCCCGGGAGTTGGCCGAGGAGGTCGACCTCGTCGCGGGGCGGCTCGACGTCCTGGTCGACCTGCACAGCTCGCCGGGTTTCACCAACGAGCTGGTCCGGGTGTTCCTGGCCCGGGACCTGACCGACGTGCCGGCCGAGCGGCGCCACGAGCGCAGCGAGGAGGAGGCCGACCTCCAGGTCGTCCGGATCGACCTGGACGAGGCGGTCGGCATGGTCCTCGCGGGGGAGATCACCAACGCGTCCTGCGTGGCCGGGCTGCTCGCCGCGGCCCGGGGCCGCGACGCCGGTTGGTCGGCGCTGCGCCGGGCGGACACGCCGCCGCCGCGCTGAGCCGGCCGAGCCGGACGCGATACACGGCGGAAGGGGCCGTGCGGTTCGCCGCACGGCCCCTTCGTCGTTCCGGTCGGGTCAGTCGCGCAGCGGCCGGCCCTGCCCGTCGACGCCACCGTTGACCAGGATCAGGATGCCGTCGATCAGGCCCCAGAGGCTGCCGAAGCCGCAGGTCACGATGGTCACCACGAGCTGGAGGACACCGGTCTTGGTGTCGCCCATGTAGAACCGGCCGGCACCGAAGCCGCCCAGCAGGATGCCGAGGAGACCGGCGACGAGCTTGCTCTTGTCGGAAACGCCCGTCGGGTACCCGGGCTGGTAAGGAGGTGTGGTCATGAGGCGACACCCTAGTGATCCACTCTCGTCGTGTCCGCAGCGGGACCCACTGGATGGGACGATAATGGACGAACACTGTCCTGACGGCTGAGGGGGCGTCCCACCGCCGGCCGGGTCGACGCCTGACACTTCGTCAGGGTGGGCGGGCACCGGATGTCACTGTGCTGGCTCATTTCGGGCGGCGGCGCGCCTAGACTGCCGCCGACGGGACCGGTGGACCACGGCGGCAAAGGGGCCGTCGTGGCGCCGAGCAGTCGGGGGAGAGCAGCCCCGGAGAGAGGTGTCTGCATCGTGAAGGTCGGAATCCCCCGCGAGGTCAAGAACCACGAGTACCGCGTGGCGATCACGCCGGCGGGCATCAACGAGTTCGTCCGCAGCGGTCACCAGGTCTTCGTCGAGGCCGGCGCCGGGGTCGGGTCCAGCATCAGCGACGACGACTTCGCCGCCGCCGGAGCCAAGATCCTGGCCACCGCCGACGAGGTGTGGGACACCGCCGAGCTGGTGCTCAAGGTCAAGGAGCCGGTCGCCGAGGAGTACCACCGGATGCGCGAGGGGCAGGTGCTCTTCACCTACCTGCACCTGGCCGCGTCCAAGGAGTGCACCGACGCGCTGCTCGACCGCAAGGTGACCGGCATCGCCTACGAGACGGTGGAGCTGCCGGACCGGTCGCTGCCCCTGCTCGCCCCGATGTCCGAGGTGGCGGGCCGGCTCGCACCGCAGGTCGGCGCGTACCACCTGCAGGCACAGGGCGGCGGGCGGGGCATCCTGATGGGCGGCGTCTCCGGCGTCTACGCCGCGAAGACCGTGGTCATCGGCGCCGGCGTCTCCGGCATGAACGCCGCCGCGATCGCGCTCGGCCTGCAGGCCGAGGTGCTGCTGCTGGACAAGAACGTCGCGCGGCTGCGCCAGGCCGACGCCATCTACCGCGGCCACCTGCAGACGGTCGCCTCCAACGCGTACGAGATCGAGCGGGCCGTGCTCGACGCGGACCTGGTCATCGGCGCGGTGCTGGTGCCCGGTGCGAAGGCCCCGACCCTGATCTCCAACGAGTTGGTCTCCCGGATGAAGCCGGGCAGCGTGCTGGTCGACATCTCCATCGACCAGGGCGGCTGCTTCGAGGACTCGCGTCCCACCACGCACGCCGACCCGACCTACAAGGTCCACGAGTCGATCTTCTACTGCGTGGCGAACATGCCGGGCGCCGTGCCGCACACCAGCACCTACGCGCTGACCAACGTCACCCTGCCGTACGCCCTGGAGCTGGCCAACCACGGCTGGCGGGAGGCGCTGCGCCGCGACCCGGCGCTGGCGCTGGGCCTGAACACCCACGACGGCCAGGTCACCTACGGCCCGGTCGCCGAGGCGCACGGCATGCGGGCCCTGCCGCTGGCCGACGCACTGGCCTGAGGGGCGGCGGGCTGACCGGCACACCGGACGGGGCCGGCGCGGGCGCGGAGCCCGCGCCGGCCCTGCGCCGTGCCGTCCGCGGCTACCTGGACCACCTCACCGTCGAACGGGGACTGTCGGCGAACACGCTCTCGTCGTACCGCCGGGACCTGGAGCGCTACCTGGCCACCCTGGCGGCGGCCAGGGTGCCGGACCTGGCGGCGGTCGGCCCCGGCCAGGTCGAGGAGCACCTGTCCCGGCTGCGGGCCGGCGACGACGCGCACCCGCCGCTGGCGGTCTCGTCCGCGGCGCGGGCGGCCAGCGCGGTGCGCGGGCTGCACCGCTTCGCGCTGCGGGAGGGGCTGGCCGGCGCCGACCCCAGCCGCGACGTCCGCCCGCCCACCCCGCCGCGCCGGCTGCCCCGCGCGCTGCCGGTGGACGACGTGGTCCGGCTGCTGGAGACCGCCGGCGCCGTGACCGCCACCGGCGACGGGGCGCCGCTCGCGCTGCGCGACCGGGCGCTGCTGGAGTTCCTGTACGGCACCGGGGCGCGGATCTCCGAGGCGGTCGGCGCGGCCGTCGACGACCTCGACGTCGGCGAGGGCACCGTCGTCCTGCGCGGCAAGGGCGGCCGCACCCGGCTGGTCCCCATCGGCGGGTACGCGGTCGAGGCGCTGAGCGCCTGGCTGGTGCGCGCCCGGCCCGGGCTGGCCGCCGCCGGCCGGGGCACCCCGGCGGTGTTCCTCAACGCCCGTGGCGGCGCGCTGTCCCGGCAGGGGGCCTGGACCATCCTGCGCCGCGCCGCCCAGCGGGCCGGCCTGCCGGTGGACGGGCCGCAGGCGGTCTCCCCGCACACCCTGCGCCACTCCTACGCCACCCACCTGCTCGACGGCGGCGCGGACGTGCGGGTGGTGCAGGAACTGCTCGGCCACGCCTCGGTGACCACCACCCAGGTCTACACGCTGGTCACCGTGGATCGGCTGCGCGAGGTGTACGCCACCGCCCATCCCCGGGCCCGCGGCTGACCCCGTCGACCGTCCGGCCGGTGAGCGTCGGCCGGTCCGCCGGGGGTGGCCTGGTCGGCGGGGCGGCGACACGCCGAGCGGGTGCGACCGGCCCGCTGGCCGGTGGCGTACAGTCGGCATCGGCGCGGACCTCCTGGGGCGAGGCAGACGGGGTGCGCAGCGGCGCCGCGCAGGACGTCGGACGGCTCCGACGCCGGGTGGTCGTCGGGAGGGGGCAACGAGGACATGGCTGGCAACGGTGACCGTGCCGAGACCTGGACGTCGGAGCTCCGCGAGCAGCAGGCCACGCTCGGGGCGGATCTCGGCCCGGCGGATCCGGCGGCCTACACGATGCGCAAGCCGATTCCCGAGCCGATGCCGACCGATCGGCACGGCCCGGCCCGGATCATCGCGATGGCCAACCAGAAAGGCGGCGTCGGCAAGACCACCACGACCATCAACCTGGGCGCCGCGCTGGCCGAGTACGGCCGCAAGGTGCTGCTGGTCGACTTCGACCCGCAGGGCGCCCTCTCGGTCGGGCTGGGGGTCAACCCGCACAACCTCGACCTGTCGGTCTACAACCTCCTCATGCAGGACGACGTCACCGCCGAGGACGTCCTGATCAAGACCGACGTGGCGGGGCTGCACCTGCTGCCGGCCAACATCGACCTCTCCGCGGCCGAGATCCAGCTGGTCAACGAGGTCGCCCGGGAGATGGCCCTGGCCCGGGTGCTCCGGTCGATCCGCAAGGAGTACGACTACATCCTGATCGACTGCCAGCCCTCGCTGGGCCTGCTGGCGATCAACGCGCTCACGGTCGCGCACGGCGTGCTCATCCCGCTGGAGTGCGAGTTCTTCAGCCTGCGCGGTGTCGCCCTGCTGCTGGACACCATCGACAAGGTGCGCGAGCGGCTCAACTTCGACCTGGAGCTCGAGGGCATCCTCGCCACCATGTACGACAGCCGCACCACCCACTGCCGGCAGGTGCTCCAGCGGGTGGTGGAGGCGTTCGGCGACAAGGTCTACCAGACGGTGATCACCAAGACCGTCAAGTTCCCCGAGTCCACCGTCGCCGGTGCCCCGATCACCACGCTCGACCCGGCCTCGTCCGGCGCCCGCAACTACCGCCAGCTCGCCCGCGAGGTGATCGCCGCCCAGGCGGAGCGGTAGGCCCCGGGTGCACCTTCGCGCCGAGGCGTCCGGGGCGTGGACTACGGTCTTCCGGTGACCGCGCCACCCCTCGATCCGCCCGCGACGCCGGAGCAGCCGCCCGTGCGGGCCGCCGAGCCCGCCGCCGAGGTGTCGACGGGTCCCGGGGGCGTGCCCGAGGCGGCGGAGAGCGCTGGCTTCACCGTCCGGCTGGCGAACTTCACCGGCCCGTTCGACCTGCTGCTCCAACTGATCGGCAAGCACAAGCTCGACGTCACCGAGGTGGCGCTGCACCGGGTCACCGACGAGTTCATCGCGTACATCCGGGCCATGGGCGACCAGTGGGACCTGGACGAGGCCAGCGAGTTCCTGCTGATCGCCGCCACCCTGCTCGACCTCAAGGCCGCCCGGCTGCTGCCCGCCGCCGAGGTCGAGGACGAGGAGGACCTCGCCCTGCTGGAGGCGCGGGACCTGCTCTTCGCCCGACTGCTGCAGTACAAGGCGTACAAGGAGGCGGCGGCGCACATCGCCGCGCTGGAGGAGGTCGGCGGCCGGCGCTACCCCCGGGCGGTCACCCTGGAGCCCCGGTACGCCGAGGCCCTGCCGGACCTGGTGCTCGGCATCGGCCCGGAGCGGCTGCTGAAGCTGGCGATCAAAGCGATGACGCCGAAGCCGGTGCCGGAGGTGTCGATCGCCCACGTGCACATGGTCCGGGTCAGCGTCCGGGAACACGCGGCGATCATCACCGAGCGGCTGCGCCGGGCCGGCACCGCCACCTTCTCGCTGCTCTGCGCCGACTGCGACGCCACCCTGGAGGTGGTGGCCCGGTTCCTGGCGCTGCTGGAGCTCTACCGGGAGGGCCTGGTCGCCTTCGTCCAGGAGCAGGCCCTGGAGGAGCTGACCGTACGCTGGACCGGCCCCGCCGAGGGCGGCCCGGACCTGCACATCGACGAGTACGCCGGCACCCCCGCCGAACCGGCGGACCAGACACCGACCGCGGGCCCGCCGGGCGCCGCCGCGAGTGCGGCGGGGCCGGCCCACGAGGCCGGGGCGGGCGCGGCGGCGGGCGGGAACGGGACGGCGACGACGGAGGAGCAGACCGGATGAGCAGCGAGGAGCGCCGGAACTCCCTGGCGGACCAGGCCGCCGCCTGGATCCCACCCTGGCAGCGCCCCACCCCGCCGGCCGAGTCGCCTTCGGGTGACCCAGACAGCGACCTGCCCCCGAAGGGGCCGGATCCCTCCGAGATCCCCGCCGCACCGGCCGACGGCACGGGGGAGACCCTCGGGAACGCCGCGGGGGAGGGCGCCGAGCAGGGCGAGACGGCGGAACGAGGCGCGGAGCGGACCGACGCGGCGGAGCAGGGCGCGGAGCGGGCGGACAGGGCGGCACAGGACCCGGCTGCGGGCGTACCGACGAAGCAGCCGGCCGGGCGGCGGCGGGCGGCGCCGGCACCCGCGCCGGCGCCGGAACTCGACGACGCGGAGCTGCGCGGGGCGCTGGAGGCGATCCTGCTGGTGGTCGACGAGCCGGTCAGCGAGCTGACGCTCGCCCAGGTCCTGGAGCAGCCCGCCGAGCGGATCGGGCCGATGCTGGACGAGATCGCCGCGGGCTACACCGCCGCCGGGCACGGCTTCGAGCTGCGCCGGGCCGCGGGTGGCTGGCGTCTCTACACCCGACCGGAATACGCGACCTACGTCGAACGGTTCGTGCTGGACGGGCAGTCCGTGCGGCTGACCCAGGCCGCGCTGGAGACACTGGCCGTGGTCGCCTACAAGCAGCCGGTGACCCGGTCGCGGATCTCCGCCATCCGGGGTGTCAACTGCGACGGGGTGATCCGTACCCTGGTCTCCCGCGGGCTGGTGGAGGAGTGCGGCGCCGAACCGGACAGCGGGGCGTTTCTCTACCGGACCACCACGATGTTCCTGGAGAAGCTCGGGCTGAACAGCGTCGACGACCTCCCGCCGCTGGCCCCGTTCCTTCCCGACGACGTAGAAGAGCTTGCCGATGCCACGCGATGACCGCACCCCCCGCCCCGACGCGCCCGTCTTCGAGGGGGCCGAGCGCCTCCAGAAGGTGCTGGCCGCCGCCGGCGTGGGCTCCCGGCGCGCCTGCGAGGACCTGATCTTCCGCCGCCGGGTCACCGTCAACGGGCGGGTCGCCCAGCTCGGCGACAAGGTCGATCCGGCCACCGCCGTCATCCACGTCGACGGCGAGCGTCTCGTCGCCGACACCCGTCTGGTCTACCTGGCCATGAACAAGCCGCGCGGGGTCGTCTCCACCATGGCCGACGAGAAGGGGCGGACGGCGCTCGCCGACTTCCTCGGCAACCGAGTGGAGCAGCGGGTCTACCACGTCGGGCGGCTCGACGCCGACAGTGAGGGCCTGCTGCTGCTCACCAACGACGGCACCCTCGCGCACAGGCTCATGCACCCGTCGTACGGGGTGCAGAAGACCTACCTCTGCGAGGTGTCCGGGCCGATCCCGCGCAACCTCGGCAAGCGGCTGACGGCCGGCGTGGAGCTGGAGGACGGCCCGGCGAAGGTCGACGCCTTCCGGGTGGTGGACACCCTGGGCAAGACCGCCCAGGTGGAGCTGAGCCTGCACGAGGGGCGCAAGCACATCGTCCGGCGGCTGCTCGCCGAGGTGGGCCACCCGGTGAGCCGGCTGGTGCGTACCGCCATCGGGCCGATCCGGCTGGGCGACCTGCGCGCCGGGCGCACCCGGCGGCTGACCAACGCGGAGGTCGCCGCCCTGTTCAAGGCCGTGGGTGACTGACCGGCCGGCTCGCGGGTACGGCTGCCGGTAGGCTCCGTGGCGGCCCGGCGGCCGGCGGCGACCTCGCGCGCCGCCGGGCATGATTGAGGACGTGTGGAAACCGCTCGCGGGACGCGGTGGGCGTTTCGTGGGGTACGGGCTGAGGAGGACAACGGTGGAGGAAAACGTACGGGCCGGGCGCTGCGTGGTCGCTGTGGACGGGCCGTCCGGTTCGGGTAAGTCCACCGTCTCGCGGCGGCTCGCCGTCGGCCTCGGTGCTCGCTACCTCGACACCGGCGCCATGTACCGGGCCATCACCTGGGCCGTGCTGCGCTCCGGTGTCGACCTGACCGACACCGAGTCGGTGGCCAAGGTTGCCGGCGAGGTGGACCTGCGCATCGGCACCGACCCCACGGGGTACGGCGTGACCGCCGACGGCGTGACCGTCGACGCCGAGATCCGCGGCCCGGAGGTGACCGGGGCGGTCTCCGCCGTGGCCGCCGTGCCGGCGGTGCGCGCGCTGCTGGTCACCCGGCAGCGCGAGATGATCGCCCACGCCGGCCGGATCGTGGTCGAGGGCCGCGACATCGGGTCCGTGGTGGCGCCGGACGCCGACCTGAAGGTCTACCTCACCGCCTCCGAGGCGGCCCGGGCGGCCCGGCGCAGCGCCGAGGACGCCACCGACGTGGCGGCCACCGCCGCCGACCTGGCCCGGCGGGACCGGCTCGACTCGACCCGCAAGGCCGACCCGCTGACCCAGGCCGCCGACGCCGTGGTGCTGGACACGACCGAGTTGGGCATCGACGAGGTCGTCGCGCGCCTGCGTGACCTGCTGACCGAGCGGGGCGTGGCATGACCGACGCCGACGGTTGGGTGGAGCTGCGGGAACCGGACGTCGAGACCGAGGAAGTGACCGGCCCGCAGCCGGTCGTGGCCGTGGTCGGCCGTCCCAACGTGGGCAAGTCGACCCTGGTCAACCGGATCATCGGCCGCCGGCAGGCGGTCGTCGAGGACATCCCCGGGGTGACCCGGGACCGCGTCCCGTACGACGCGCAGTGGGCGGGCCGGCAGTTCACCGTGGTGGACACCGGCGGGTGGGAGCCCGACGCCAAGGACCGGGCGGCCGCGATCGCGGCGCAGGCCGAGGCGGCGGTCGCCACGGCCGACGTGGTGCTGTTCGTGGTCGACGCGATGGTCGGCTCGACCGATGTGGACGAGGCGGCGGTACGCATGCTGCGCCGCAGCGCCAAGCCGGTGATCCTGGTCGCGAACAAGGCCGACAACACCTCCATCGAGATGGAGGCGACCTCGCTCTGGTCGCTCGGCCTCGGCGAGCCGTACGCGGTGTCGGCGCTGCACGGCCGCGGCTCGGGCGAGCTGCTCGACGCCATCATGGACGCGCTGCCGGAGGCCCCGAAGATCGTCGAGCACCGCCCGCGCGGCCCGCGCCGGGTGGCCCTCGTCGGCCGGCCGAACGTCGGCAAGTCCAGCCTGCTGAACCGCTTCTCGGGCGAGGAGCGGGCGGTCGTGGACTCGGTGGCGGGCACCACGGTGGACCCGGTGGACAGCCTCGTCGAGATCGGCGGGGAGACCTGGCAACTGGTGGACACGGCGGGCCTGCGCAAGCGGGTGGGCAAGGCCAGCGGCACCGAGTACTACGCCAGCCTGCGGACCGCGTCGGCGATCGAGGCCGCCGAGGTCGCGGTGGTGCTGCTCGACTCCAGCGAGGTCATCAGCGAGCAGGACCAGCGGATCCTGTCCATGGTCACCGAGGCCGGCCGGGCGCTGGTGATCGCCTTCAACAAGTGGGACCTGGTCGACGCCGACCGCCGGTACTACCTGGACAAGGAGATCGAGCGCGAGCTGCGCCGGATCCCGTGGGCGATCCGGCTCAACCTGTCGGCGCGGACCGGCCGGGCGGTCGACAAGCTCGCCCCGGCGCTGCGCAAGGCCCTGGCGAGCTGGGAGACCCGGGTGCCGACGGCGCAGCTCAACTCGTGGCTGACCGCCCTGGTGCAGGCCACCCCGCACCCGGTGCGCGGCGGCCGGGCGCCGAAGATCCTCTTCGCCACCCAGGCCGGCGTGGCCCCGCCGCGCTTCGTGCTGTTCACCACCGGTCCGCTGGACGCGGGCTACCAGCGCTTCGTCGAGCGCAAGCTGCGCGAGGAGTTCGGCTTCGAGGGCAGCCCGATCGAGATCTCGGTACGCCCCCGCAAGAAGCTCGGCCCGGGCGGCCGCGGTAAGGCGCACGGCTGACCCCTGGCCGGACCTGATGCCGGATGGGAGCACCGCTCCCATCCGGCATTTTCCGCTCCCATTCTCTTACCTATCCTCCTAGGACGCTCTACGGGTGGTGAGCTCGGCGACGCGGCTCGGGGCAGGAGGGGCCAGTGCGGACGACGGGATGATCGTGCGCTAAGCTGTACCGGCTGTCGCGGGGAGAATCGCGCGGGGGCATCGGGACGTGGCGCAGCTTGGTAGCGCACTTGACTGGGGGTCAAGGGGTCGTCGGTTCGAATCCGGCCGTCCCGACAGCGAGAGGGTTTTCGCAGGTCAGCGACTTGCGGGAACCCTCTTTTTATTGCTTGGCATGGATGCCCGGTCTAGCACGCCGCTGTTGGACTCCTTGACTCGGGCAGGTTGTAATGCCACTACTGGATCTTCAGAAGCTCACCGTCGGACTGTCCCGGACCTGGGCCGGGTTCCTCCGCGACTGGGACCGGTCGCTGCGGGCCGGGAACTACCCGCAGACCACTCGCTACAACTACCTGCTCGCCGCCGCGCAACTTGGCCGCTATCTCGGGGAGCACTCGCCGGACCCGGACGCCGAGGACGCGGCCGACGACCCGTGTGCAGTGTCGCGGGCACACGTGGAGGCGTTCCAGGCGTGGATGATCGACACCAGGTCCGCGTCGACTGCGTTGAACAAGCACAAGGGGTTGCAGCAGTTCTTCAAGTGGCTGCTCGTCGATGAGCAGGCCATCGACCGCTCGCCGATGGAGCGGGTGCGGCAGCCGAAGACGCCCCGCAAGCTGATCCCGGTTATGCGCGACGAGGACACCGGCAGGCTCCTCGACGCGTGCAAGGGCAAGGGCTTCGCCAATCTGCGCGACGAGGCGTTGATCCGGCTGTACTGCAACACCGGCGCTCGGCTGTCCGAGGTCGGGAACCTCCTCGTCGCCGACGTGGACCTCAACACGGAGTCGGTGCACTTCCACGGCAAGGGCGCCAAGGATCGGCGGGTACGTTTCGGGCCGAAGACCGCCCGGGCCCTGAGCCGCTACTTGCGCGCCAGGGGCAAGCACAAGGGCGCCGGCCTGCCGAACCTTTGGCTGGCGGAACGAGGCACTGCGGCCTTGAATCCGAACGGCATCAAGATCCTTCTCAAGCGGTTGGGCAAAGCGGCCGGGGTGCCGGACGTGCACGCGCACCGGTGGCGGCACAGCTTTGCCCATGAATGGAAGCGTGCCGGCGGAGATACCGGAGACCTGATGCTCCTGCTGGGCTGGACGTCGGAGGACATGCCCCGTCACTACGGTGCGAGCGCGGCGGCTGAGCGGGCGCAGGAGACGCAGGTACGACTGGGTATCGGCGAGCGCGTGTAGGTCGGCTGGTGGACGCGATCACGCACGGCAGGGCCGTGCGTGATCGCGTCGTTACCGGTAGGCTGCGGCGGGCCTTCGGGGGAGGGGTGGCGATGCCGTGGTACGCAGTCGACGAGAGTCGCAGTGAGCTGTTGGCAACCTGGAGACCGGCTACGGGTGTGTCGCGATTCGGGTCGCGTCGCTGGCGGCGAGTATCGAACCGGTGGTCCGTCGACCTGGACGGGCTGCACCTGCGGAAAATCCTGCTCCCCGCGCACGCGGGGGTGGTCCGGTGTCCGGGTCCACGACACTGCGGCCGGCGTCCTGCTCCCCGCGCACGCGGGGGCGGTCCCACACCGAGGGGCTTCTTGTTGCCGTCGCCGACCTGCTCCCCGTGCACGCGGGGGTGGTCCCGCGAGCGCCTGCCGGGCGCGCGTCGAGGGTCTGCTCCCCGCGCACGCGGGGGTGGCCCCGGACCCGAGTTGTCGCGCCTCACCGGGGGGAGCTGCTCCCCGCGCACGCGGGGGTGGTCCTCAGCCGGCGGGCGGGACCGGGGTCGGCGCCGCCGACGTGCTGGGCTGCCCTTCCGCCGGCCTCGGCGAGCCACCAAGCCGGCGCGTCAGATTGCGACCGGGTGGCGCGGTTCGTAGAGACCGAGTTGCCGCCACCGGCTTGCCGCAGTGGTGCGCAGCCCCCACCGCTCCTCGGCGACCGGGATCGTGAACTCGACGCCCTTCGCGGCCAGGTCGACCATGGTCGCCGCGGCGTCGTCGCACATGAGGAAGAGCTTCGTGGGCCGGCTCGCCCTCGGTCGGGTGCATGGCGAACTCGGCCGGCGGGAGCTTGAAGATGAGCCAGCCATGGCCGGCGTCGACGTGGTGGTCAGCCGAGCGTGTCCCGGAAGAAGGCGCGGTCCGCCTCTGGGTCGCAGCTGTAGATGATCACATGAGCATCATTGATCATTCACCGACCGCTGAGGTCCGACGTGGCAACGCCAATCTCGCCAGAAATGCCGCCGCCGCTCGCGCCGCCCCAACTGTCGGTACCGGGGGCCAGGTTGCCCGATGGTCTCTTCGTGGCGTTGTCGCAGCTTAGCGGCGGTGAAGTGTAGGCCGCCAGGGACTCGAACCCCTGAACCCTCTGCGAGTGCGTTGATCAGCTGCAATCGGGCGAAACGGTGCTGATGGCCGGGTCGGTGATCCTCACCCTGCCATCGTGATCCTCTTCTTCGCCAGCGAACGGCTTTTCACCGAGGGCTGACCAGCGGCGCGGAGAAGGGCTGACCGTCGGCACTGTCAGATGCCGGGGTGTCACTCCCGCGCCTGGCCGTGGCGCCTTTCCACCCGGACGGCCCGACTCCCGGGCTAGCGTCGGTTCAGGGCACGGCGATCGGAGTTGAATGGCAGCGGTACGCGAGACACTCAAGGTCCCCCGGGCCGGGCACCTGCTGCATGTCGAGGTGACCGGCAGCCAAGGGGTGCCGGTGGTGCTGCTGCACGGCTTCCCCGACAACCTGCACCTTTACGACGAGCTGATGCCGCACCTCGGCGATCGGCGGGTCGTCCGCTTCGACTTCCTCGGCTGGGGCCGCTCGGACAAGCCCGACGGCTACCCGTACACGGCGGACAACATGACCGGCGACCTCGCGGCAGTGATCGACCACCTCGGGCTGGAGCAGGTTGTGCTCGTGGCCCACGATGCGTCCGGGCCACCGGCGATCGACTGGGCGCTGCTGTATCCGCACCGGGTCGCCGCGCTGGTGTTGCTCAATACCTATTACCACCAGACGACGGCGCTGCGCCGACCACCCGTCATCGCGCTGTACTCAACTCCGCTGCTGCGCAACGTAGCCCGAGCGCTGGCCGGCCGTGGGTCGGACCTCGCTCGGCGCCTCTACATCTGGCAGGTGGGCAGGTTCATCTCGGACGACCAGCGCAGGGACCCGATGGTGAACCTCTTGTACGACTCCTTCACCGCGGCCCAGCCAGCGTTCTGGCGGCTCAACGACGACCTACTCGGCACCGTGCTGACCCACCGGCGCCGGATACCCGACCTGCGCCGGTTCGACCGGCCGGTGCGGGTGGTCTTCGGCACGGAAGATCGCTCCCTCAATCCACGGGTCGCGCGCCGCTTCGCGGAGCTTTTCCCCCGCGCCGACCTCCACCTGCTGCCGAATGCGAGCCACTTCGTGCAGGTCGACCAGCCGGAGCGGACCGCCGAACTCGTCCTGAGCGCCGGTTGACCGCGCGGCCCGGCGCCGCGGTCGGAGTGCCTCGGGCCCGCGCCTGAGTCGTTTTACCCCCCTCCCGTCACTGGCCGGCGAAGATCCGGCGGCGCGGCTGCTGGACGCGCTCGTCCCCGTTACCTTTGATCGTCCCCAGCCGGGGACTGCTCGGTCGCCCGGCCTGGTATGACTTACTTCCCCTGTCGTTCCGATGATCCGGGGGGTGTTGTCGCCGGGCCGGGTGGCGTCGGCGGACCGCTGATAGGGACACGACCACTCGCAGGGTTGGGGTAGGTCTCTTCGTAACGTGGCTGCCGGCAGTCGACGCCAGACTGGCGACCGAGGCGGACGCAACGTCGCGGGGGCGATGTGCACGGCGACTACCAGGTGTTCCTTGAGGTCGATGTCGGCAAGGACGGCCACCACGCAGTCGCTCTGACCCTTGATGGCAAGCGGCTGCACGATGCTGCCCTGGCCAACACCGAGGCCAAGCTGTGGCAGGTCTTCGGCAAGCTCGCCAAGCACGGCAAGGTCCTGATGGTGGTCGACCAGCCGGCCTCGATCGGCGCGCTGCCGGTCGCGGTCGCCCGCGCCTGCGGGCATCAGGTGGCCTACCTGCCAGGGTTGGCGATGCGCGGGATCGCCAACCTGCACCCGGGCGCGGCCAAGACCGACGCCCGCGACGCTTCTTCGAGCCGCCGGGGGCGGCGGTGGTCCGGAACCGATGGAGGGCCGCGCGGGTCGAGTCGGCCGGTCCTCGATCCGGCCGTGTTCACGCCACCGGCATGTCTCTTCGGCGCAGCCCCGCGAGCCCGGCCGCTCCCAGTGCGACGGCGATGGCGGTGAGCCACAGTATCGGTGTCACGGTGAATGCGGAGCCGGGCAGCTTCGGTACGTGTGCGAACGGGGTGAGGTCGACGATCCATTGGTTCAGCCCGAACAGCGCGCCGAGTTCAACGAGCAGGACGGACAGGATGAGCGCGGCCCAGGCCAGCGAGCTGAGCCTCGGTGTGAGGCCGATCAGGGCGGTGCCGAAGCCGGCCAACACCCAGGCGGCCGGCAGTTGCACCAGTGCGGCGCCGAGCAGCCGCCCGACCTGCCCGCCGACGTCGTGGACCTGCGCGCCGTACATGAGACCGCCGGCGATGCCCGACACGGCCAGCAGCAGCGCCGTGCCCAGCAGTGCGAACGCCAGGTGGCTCGCTGCCCAGCGCAGCCGGCTGACGCGCGTGGCCAGCAGCGCTTCGACCCGGCCGCTGCTCTCCTCCTGGCGTAGCCGCAGCGTCGCCTGAACCGTGTAGGCGGCGGTGACCATGCCGGTGATGCCGAAGATCGCGGCGAGGAACGCGTCGGTGAGGCCGCTGCGCCCGCCCATCCGGGTCAAGATGTCGGTCAGCTGCTGGTTCGGCGACTTCAGGTCCCCGATGCCGGCGGCGGCGCCACCCATGGCGGCACCGGTTAGCGCCAGCCCGACGGTCCATCCGAGGAGCAGGCCGCGGTGCAGCCGCCAGGCCAGCGCGAATGGGCTGCGCAGGGCAGGGGAAGCCTCGACGGGCCCAGGCCGCTCCGGGAGCAGGCCGGCGCCCACGTCCCGGCGGTCCGCGAGCGCGTACCCGACCATGACGAAGGCAGCCGCGCCCACGACGAACAGTGCGGCCACCCACCACCGTTCCCCGGCGTACGGGCGCAGGTGCAGCGCCCAGCCGGTCGGCGACAGCCAGCTCAGCCAGGTCGGCCCGGTGTCGCCGACGGCGCGCAGCAGGTACGTGCCGCCGAGGACGGCGCTGGCGATGCCGGTGGCCGCCCGGGCGCTCTCGGTAAGCTGCGCGGCCGCGCCCGCGACCGCGGCGAACAGCATCCCGACAAGGCCGGTCGCAACGCCGAGCGCCACCGAACCGGCGGCCGGCAGCCCGGTCGCCATCAGCCCGAGCGCAATGAGCACCGCGATGGCCAGGTTCGCCAGCGCGGTGACAAGCAGGGCGGCGGTGAGCGGCGCATGCCGCCCGATCACGGTGGCGCGGATGAGCTCCAGCCGGCCGGTCTCCTCCTCGGTCCGGGTGTGCCGCACGACCGTCAGCAGGCTCATCAGCCCGACCAGGATGAACTCGGTCACGCCGATCTTCCACGCGGTGAGCCCACCGATCGACACGTCGAACAGCGGGCCGCTCAGCGCGACGAGTGACGGGTTGGTGAGAACGCCGCTCACCGCGCGCAGACTCTCTTCGGTCGGGTACAGCTTGAAGTAGTTGGCCGCGGTCGCCATCGGCATCACCGCGAGCCCGAGCACCCACACGGTCAGCCGGACACGGTCGAGCCGCAGCGCCAGCCGCACCAGGGCGCGCGTGCCGGTCAGCGAGTTCACCGGGCCACCTCCGTCCGGTGCTTTGCGTCGGCCTGCGCCCGGTCGTAGTGACGCAGGAACAGCTCTTCGAGGGTCGGCGGCTGGCTGGTCAGGCTCCGGATGCCCACCATGGTGAGCTGCCGCAGCACTGCGTCGAGCGCGGTGGTGTCCACGTCGAAGCGCACGGTGCCGTTGTGGGCCTGCAGGTCGTACACGCCGGGCAGCGTGTCCAGGCCAGTCGCCGGCCCGGCGAGGTCGACCTGGATCGAGGTGCGGGTCAGATGCCGCATGCCGGCGAGCGTGCCGCTCTCGACCGCCCGCCCCTCGCGGATGATGGTGACCCGGTCGCAGAGCGCCTCGACCTCGGCGAGGATGTGGCTGGACAGCAGGACGGTGCGCCCGTCACGCTGCTGTTCTTCGCGGATCACCTGGCGGAAGACCTCCTCCATGAGCGGGTCGAGGCCGGAGGTGGGCTCGTCGAGCACGAGCAGGTCGACGTCGGAGGCAAGGGCAGCGACGAGCGCGACCTTCTGCCGGTTGCCTTTCGAGTAGGTCCGGCTCTTCTTGCTCGGGTCGAGGTCGAAGCGCTCCAAAAGCTCGGCGCGGCGCCTGACGTCGAGGCCGCCGCGAAGCCGGCCGAGCAGGTCGATGACCTCGCCGCCCGACAGGTTGGGCCACAGTGTGACGTCGCCGGGCACGTATGCCAGGCGGCGGTGCAGTTCCGTGGAGTCGCGCCAAGGGTCGCTACCGAGCAGCCGGACGGCGCCGGCGTCGGCGCGTAGCAGCCCGAGCAGGATCCGGATGGTGGTGGACTTCCCTGCGCCGTTGGGGCCGAGGAAGCCGTGCACCTCCCCGGTCTGCACGGCGAGATCGAGCCCGTCGAGGGCACGGGTACGCCCGAACGTCTTGACCAGTGCGTCTGCGCGGATCGCTTCGGTCATGATCCTCATGCTCCTTCGGCCCCGGGGTCGGTCCCTGCGGCAGTAGGCGGATTGGGTGCCCGCAGCGGCTCCATCGCCCCGCGGGCCTTCGCGACGAATTCGGGATCGAGTAGCGAGTGGGAGTAGAAGTCGGCCAGCGCACCGGCCATGCGCAGGTGCCCGTCGGTGGTGAAGATGTCGACGCCCAGCGCGCGGGACACGTGGTCGTGCATCGCGAGGATCCCGGACTGCATGCCGACGAGCACCGCCGCGTATGCCCGGTAGTCCTCGGTGACGTCTGGCGCGTTCTTGCTGATCCACTGCTCGGTCAGTACCACCATGTCGTCGAACATCGCCGCGGCGCTGGGTGAGCCGTCGAGCAGGGCCCGGGTGACGTACTTGTAAGACAGCAAGATCGTCGGATGGACCGCCGGCAGGAAGCCCGGGCTGGCCACCTTGCCCTCGAGGACGAGCTCCTCCTTAATCTTCACGAGCCGGTTCAGCACGTGAAGGTCGCATGCCTCCCGCAGCGCCTCCTTGGACCCGAAGTGGTGCCGAAGCAGGCCCGGCGACACGCCGGCCGCCTGAGTGATGTCGCGGACCGTCGTGCCGTCGATGCCATGTTCGGCGAACAGGCGGATCGCGGCGTCCCTGATCCGCGCCCGGGCCGTCACGTCCTCGAACGCTGGATCGCCAACCGGGTGCTCCACACCCCACCCCCTCCATACAGACGTATGGCGGATTACTCGACCCGACAGCTGGCTATACACGCGTATAGTACCGCTGCAAGGGGCGGCAGCTTGCTGGCGCAGGCCGTAACGACATCCGGATCTGCCGCCGATAACGCGCGGGCACGGTCAATTGGCCCGTCACTCTACGTACAGCGGGCTTCACAACCATGCAGCAACACAGGGGTAGGTTCGCAGCCCTGCCCTGACTGTGAGGGTGGCAGGGTCGGCTCAGCAGTGGTGAGCTGACAGCTGGTGGTGGCGGGCGTGACTCTTGCTCTGACTGGCGTTTGTGCCTTT
>NZ_JBEOVW010000047.1:0-30442 GCF_040295705.1 Micromonospora sp. NPDC002717
GCTCCGTACCGATGTAGTTGTGGTTGAGCATCCGGGCCTCTTCCTGGGCCAGGACGACAACCCGTCGCGCTCGGTCGGTGAACCGCTCGAACATGTCTGCCACCCCTGGAGAGTGACGCCGTCCCGGGTGACAGGAGGCCACCCGGGACGACGTCTTTCGGGACTACCAACGGCGGTTGGTCGTCACGCGCTGACGTAGGCTTCCGAGCCCACCAGCGCGTCACCCAGCTTCATCGACACACCGGTCAGGCGCGCCCGGGACTCGCCGTCCTTCGTCCGCAGCGCGGCGTCGGCGTGCTCGGCGGTCAGCAGCGTGCCGGTCGGCTCGATGTCCTTGAGCTGGCCGCTCAGGTGCACCGGGGCCGCCGCGTAGAGCGTGGCGGACGGGGTCACCAGCTCGAAGTGAGCGTCGAAGTGCAGCTCACCCGGGTAGCGCAGCCGGCTCAGGCTCTCCTCGTTGCCGTCGCCGAGCTGGCCGCCCGAGACGGTGAAGAAGCTGGCCCGCAGCATGACCTTGCCGCCGAGAGCCGGGCTGTTGCCCACCAGCGCCACGCGGGCGAGCTGGGCCAGCACCCCGGAGCCCTGGTCGTGCTTCTCCGGCCCGAAGAGGAGGATCTCGGCGCCCGCGGCGAGCGGGTAGTCGCCGGCGAGCTCGATCTCCTCGGTGCGGCCGTTGACCTCGACCTTGATCTTCGCCTCGGTCGAGGCCTGGATGATGATCGACGGGTCGACCAGCATCGAGACGCACGGGCCGATGCTCGACGCGAAGAAGGCGCTCGGCGTGTTGCCGACGGCCTCGTTCTCGTCGTTCGACGGGTACCACGCGGCCGGGAGGTTGGTGCCCCGGACCACGTTGTGCGCCGGCATGACCTCACCCTGGTCGCCGTACGGGCGGCCGAGGAACGGCGAGGTGAGCGGGGTCTTGTACGGCGGAAGGCCGTCCACGATCCCCTTGACGTCGATGACACCCCGGTGGGCCAGCCGCATGGTGCTGGTCTCCAGGATGCCGAACCGCCGGATGTAGAACTCCGCGGGGAAGTTCTTGCCGGGCACGATCTGCTTGATGTGACCGGTGTTCGGCAGGTACGGGTTCGACAGGATCTGGATCCGGTCGTTCAGCGTGTAGCTGAACCCCTTGATGCCGACCTCGGGGGCGCTGATGAGCTCCAGGTTGAAGCTCGCCGTGCCGTCCTCGTCGACGGTGTGCTTGAACCCCGGCATCGGCCACTTGTTCATCTGCACGAAGCCCGACAGGTTGATCGTCTCCCGACGGCCGCCGTAGTAGTCGTCACCGAAGACGACCGTCGCCGCAGCCAGGATGTGCGGCCGCAGCGGCTTCGGCTCGATGTTGAGCGACTCGTAGGTCTCTCTCGCCGTGTCAGTCACGGCTCCACCTCCCTGTTTGCCCCGGATGCCCTGACGCCCTCTGTGACGCTCTGCTCAACCCGGGAGGACCACTGACCCGAACGCTATTGTTTTCTAAAGTGACTGTCAACGGGCCCGCAGTGATCGTTTGCGAAATAATGTCCGGTTTCACTGATGGTTCAAGGGGATCATCCAATGGGGAGCGTTGAATCCTCGTAGGCGCACATCCCACCAACGCTATTTGTTCGTATACCGCTTCCGGGCGAGCCCGGCCGGGTCGGTGTGCCACGCGCCGCATGGTCGGAGTTCCCCGCAGGCTCGGGTAGCGGTCGCACCCCTCCGCGACGGGCCGCCGGCGTCACGCCGGGGCGTGCCGGAGGGCAGCCGGTGTCAGCGGTGCGCCGGCCGGATCGGGCGGTCAGACCGCGTGGGTCGCCGCGGTGAGCCGGAAGTCCTGGACGCGCAGCATCGGCATGGCCGTACGCGCCACCGCGTCGCCCCAGTCGCGGGCCCGGGTCGGCACGGTCCGGCCCACCTCGGTGACCCGGGCGGCCATCGCCAGGGGGCTGTCGTTGAAGCGGAAGTTGTTGACCGCCCCGACGACCTCGCCGTCGCGCACCAGGTAGACGCCGTCCCGGGTCAGCCCGGTGAGGGCCATGGTGGCGAGGTCCACCTCACGGATGTACCAGAGGCTCGTCACCAGCAGGCCACGCCGGGTCGTCGCGATCAGGTCGGCGGCCGACGCACCGCCTGGCCCCTCCAGGATGAGGTTGTCCACCGCCGGCGTGAGCGGCATGCCCAACTCGTCCGCGCTGTCGCGGGTGTGCACCAGCGACCGCAGCCGACCCTGGTCCCACCAGCGGGTCGCGCCCAGCGGGAGGCCGTTGTCGAACACCGACCTCGTCGGCGTCGACGCCGGCGCCACCAGGAACGGGGCGCAGCGCAGCCCGTCGGCCGCCGGGTCGCTGCGCAGGGTCAGCGGCACGCCGGCGAGTTGCTCCCCGATCCGGGTCCGGCCCCCCGGTCCGCTGTAGACCGTCCGCCCCTGCGCCGCCGCCCTGGCTCCCGCCGTGGTGTAGGCGTAGTTCATCAGGTCGGCGACGGCGGTCGGCGGCAGCAGGCACTCGTAGCGGCCGGGCGGCACCTCGAACCGTCGCCGGCCCCAGTGCAGACGCCGGTCCAGCTCGTCCTGCAGCGCGGCCACCGAGACGTCGCCGAAGTCGGTGGTCACGGCGTTCGTCCAGACCGGGAAGCCGTCCCGGTCGCGCGCGGTCAGCTCCAGGTGCCCGGCGGGCTCGTCGTGGCGCAGCCGCACACCCGTGGAGGTGCCGAGGAACGTGCTGCGCATCCGGTGCTCGGCGTACCCGTGCAGCACCCGGCCGCCGCGACGCGCCCGGCCGAAACCGGCGGCCAACTGGTCGACCAGCCCGGTCAGCACCGTCGGCGGCGCCGCCGGGACCGGGTCCTCCCAGCGCGGCGACCCGGCGCCGGAGGCCGGCAGGGGCCGCGCGTCCGGCGCCGGCGGCGCCTGGCGGGCGGCCGCCCGCGCCGCGTCGACCAGCGCGACCACCTCGGCCCGGTCGGCCGGCCCGCACAGCGACACCGCGCCCACCCGGCCGCCCGCGACGGCCACCACCGACACCCGGCGCTCGTCGCCACTCCCGTTGCCGGTCAGCGCGTTGTCCGCCCAACGCAGGTGCACGTCGGCGCCCTGCTCCACGATCGCCACGCAGTCGTCGCCGCCCGCCGCGCCCAGGGCGATCTCCACCGTCTCCTGCGGGCTCGGGGTCCTCACGCGGGCTCCTCCGTCCGGGTGCTGGTCACGCGTACGCCCCGGAACAGCGCCGAGGGGCAGCCGTGCCCGGCGGCGGCGAGTTGCAGCGGCTGCGCCTTGCCGCACTGCCCCGCACCGGACAGCAGCCAGGTCTGCGGGCCGCCCACCGCCTCCAGCGACCGCCAGAACTCCAGCGTCGTCCCCGTGTACGCGGCGTCCCGCACCTGGCCGGCCAGGCGGCCGTCCCGGATCCGGTAGAAGCGCTGCCCGGTGAACTGGAAGTTCACCCGCGCCATGTCGATCGAGAAGCTGTTGTCGCCGACGACGTACAGCCCGTCCCGCACCCGGCCGATCAACTCGCGGGTGTCCGGCCCGTCCGGCGCGGGGCGGAGCGAGACGTTCGGCATCCGCTGCACGGGCAGGTGCCGGTACGACTCGGCGTACGCGCAGCCGGTGGATTGGTCCAGCCCGGCCGCGCCGGCGGTCTGCCGGTCGTGTTGCGTGCCGACCAGCACGCCGTCGCGGACGAGCGGCCACGACCGGGCGGCCACTCCGTCGTCGTCGTAGCCGATGGTGGCGAGCCCGTGCGGGGTGGTGCGGTCGGCGACCACGTTCATCGCCGGCGAGCCGTAGCGGAGCGACCCGATGTCGTCGGGGGTGACGAACGAGGTGCCGGCGAAGGCCGCCTCCCGGCCGAGGATCCGGTCCATCTCGGTGGCGTGCCCGACGGTCTCGTGGATCGTCAGCCAGAGATTGGTCGGGTCGATGACGAGGTCGTACTCCCCCGGCTCGACGGAGGGGGCGGCGAGCTTCTCGGCCAGCAGCCCCGGCAGCCGGGCCAGCTCGCCCGCCCAGTCCCAGCCGGTCCCGGTCAGGTACTCCCAGCCGCGGGCGGCCGGCGGTCCGAGGGTGCGCATGGTCTCGAAGGTGCCGCTGTCCGCGTCGATCCGGAACCCGACCACCATCGGGTGCAGCCACGTCCGCCGCTGCCGGATGCGCCGCCCCTCGCTGTCGTGGTACACGGTGGACTCGCGGAACACCTGCAGGTACGCCTCCGCCAGGTCGGCGCCGCCATCGCACAGGATCGCGCACCAGCGGGCCAGCAGGGCGGTGCGCTCGGCGGCGGGCACCGCGAAGGGGTCCACCTCGCACGGCGACTCCCACACCGCCGGCCCGTGGACCGGCTCGGGCGCCAGCCGGGGCGGCGCGCCGCGCAGCGGGCGCAGCATCCGGGCCAGCTCGCAGGCCCGGGCGGCCAGCTCGGCGACGCCCGGCGGGGAGAGGTCCACCCCCGAGGCGAAACCCCAGGTGCCGTCGACGAGGACCCGCACGCCGGCCCCGGTCTCGACGCTCTCCTGGGTGCCCTCCGGCTGCGCGTCGCGGACCCGCTCGCGCAGCGCCCGCACCCGCCGCAGTCGCACGTCGGCGTACGAGGCGCCGAGCCGGCGGGCCCGCTCCAGCGCGGCCAGGGCCAGCTCCCCGGCCGGCAGCGTGTCGAATCCCGGTTCCGTGGCGGCGGCCGGGGCGGGCCCGGCGGTCACCGGAACCGGATGTCGGGGTACTGGGTGGTCCACTCCCCCGCCCGCACGGTACGCAGCGCCTCGGCGACCCGGTCGACCTCGTCACGGGTGCTGTAGACCGCGAAGGAGAGCCGCACCGTGCCGAGCAGCCCCAGGTCGTCGAGGAACGCGCTGGCGCAGTGCACGCCGGACCGCACGGCGATGCCGTGCGCGTCGAGGTGCCCGCCCACGTCGTACGGGTGCAGGCCGTCCACCGCGATGGAGACGATGCCGGCCGGGTCCGCGGCCGGGTCGCCGACGACCCGCACCCGGTCGACGTCGCGCAGGACGTCGACGGCGTACCGGACCAGGTCCGCGTCGTGTGCCCGCACCGCGTCCCGGTCGAGCCCGTCCAGCCAGGTCAACGCGGTGGCGAGGCCGACCGCGGCGCCGATGTCCGGGGTGCCGGCCTCCAGCCGCGCCGGAACCGGCACGTAGGACACCGGGGCGTCGTGCGAGACCCCCTTGACCGTCCCGCCGCCCACCTGGTACGGCGGCAGGTCGGCGAGCAGCTCGCGCCGGCCGTAGAGCACCCCGGAGCCCATCGGGGCGTACACCTTGTGGCCGGAGAAGCAGTAGAAGTCCGCGCCGATCTCCCGCACGTCGACCGGCAGGTGCGCGACCGCCTGCGCGCCGTCGACGACCACGGGCACGCCCCGGTCGTGCGCCACCCGGACCAGCTCCCGCACGGGGTTGACGGTGCCGAGCACGTTGGAGACGTGGCTGACCGCGACGAGGCGGGTCCGGCGGCCCAGGACGGCGGCCAGGTCCTCCGGCCGGACCGGCCCGCCGGCCGGCGACGGCACGACCCGCAGTCTCGCCCCACTCCGTTCGCAGAGCCGGCGCCACGGCAGCAGGTTGGAGTTGTGCTCCATGCCGGTGACCACGATGTCGTCGCCGGCGCCGACGATCCGCTCGGCGAAGGTGCCGGCGAGCAGGTTCACCGCGTCCGTCGTGCCCCGGGTGAAGACGATCTCGTCGGCGTGGGCGGCGTTCACGAACCGCCGGACCACCTCCCGGGCGTCCTCGTAGCGGCCGGTGGCCTGGCGGCTGAGGTCGTAGAAGCCGCGCCCGATGTTGCTGTTCGACGTGGTGTAGAAGTCGACCACCGCGTCGAGGACCGACCGGGGCTTCTGCGTCGTCGCGGCGTTGTCGAGGTAGGCCAGCGGCGGGCCGTGCCCGGCCACGTCGAGGAACGGGAACTCGGCCCGCACCGCGGACAGGGGATGGGCAGCCGTGTCGGTCATGCTGATTCCTCCGTGAAGCTTGCGGTGAAGCGGTCGAGGAAACCCGGCGGGCAGGGGAAGAGCTTCTGCTCCGGGTAGGGCCGTTCGGACGGGGGGATCCACCCCGGCTCGCCGCGCCGGGGCCACCGCCCGGCCCGGTCCGCCAGGTGCGGGCCGTGGAAGAACCAGCAGATCTGGCTGACCTGCTCGGTGAAGACGACGGGATGCACCTCGGGCGAGTACATCGCCATGTGCCCGTACGCGGCCAGGAACTCGCCCGCCACCCCCATCGAGGCGCCGAGCATGACGTGACCGAAGACGTCGTGCACGGCCCGGAAGATGTCGTTGTGCAGCAGCGGTACGCCGCCGACCGTGACACCCGACGGGGCGCACAGCGGATGGTCCGGGGCGGGCCCGTCGGGGCCGTGGCCGTCGCGGGTCAGGTAGACGTGCAGCACGCCGGTGCGGGCGAGGCGGTCGACCAGGTCCGCCGCGCCCCGGTACGGCTGCCCGGGGCCCCGCCACGGCTCGACGCGGATCCCCGCCCGGTCCAGCAGGGCGAAGTGGCGCAGGTTCTCCTCCGTGAACCGGCGGTAGCGGGCCGCCAGGCCCGGCCCGAGGTCCCGCCGGGGCGCCCGGTCGAAGTGCCGGGCCACCGTGCGGCAGAACTCCGGGTCGACGCGCACCCGGGTGCCGGGCAACCCACCCAGGTCCCGGCGCGGCAGCTCACCGCGGGCGGCGGCGTCGTCGACGTACGACTGGGCCAGCGCGAGCAGGCCGGGGTGGCCGGCCGGCGGACGGGCCGGGCGTGGTGCGCTCGGGCAGGCCGCGGTCATCCGGCCCTCCCCGGCCCGGCCCCCGGCGGGCCGGATCCGGCCGCCTCGGGCCGGCCGGCGTCGGCCGGCACGCCGGCGGCGTCGGCGGGGCGGCGCGCGCGCAGGCAGAGCGCCGAGCCGGGCAGGGTGAGCACGCCGTCCGCGTCGGCGAAGGCGGCGGCGGCCTCGGCGAGCCGGTCCCAGCCCACCCGCTCCGCGTCGGCGCCGAGCTGCCGCCGCACCGTGGCGAGCACACCGGGCGGCGTCACGTCGCGGGTGTACGCGAGGTACTCGTTGACGGAGGCGAAGCGCATCGCGATCCCGACGGACTCGGTGCCGACGTCCGTGAAGCCCGCGGCGAGCAGGTCGGCGCGGGTGCGTTCGGCGTCGGACATGCTGAACGGGCCGGGGCGGCCCGGCGGGGGGACCGGCAGGCCCGCGGCCAGCGTCCGGAAGCCCAGCGAGGTCATCGGGTTCGCCTCCGGCGGCCCCCAGACGGCGGCGGCCAGCACGCCGCCGGGGGCCAGGAGGCGGTGCAGGTCCGCGAGGGTGCGCTGCCGGTCCACCGCGAACATCAGCCCCCACCGGCTGAGCACCGCGTCGAAGGAGTGCGCCGGCAGGTCGAGGGCCTCCACGTCGGACTCGGCGAACTCGATCGGGTGGCCGAGGCCGGCGGCGCAGCGGCGGGCCCGGTCGACCATCTCCGGTGCGAGGTCGATGCCGAGCACCCGGCCGGTGGGGGCGACCAGCCGGCCGGCGCTGACCGACGGCTCGCCGGTGCCGCAGCCGACGTCGAGCACCCGGTGCCCGGGGCGGAGCCCGGCGGCGCGCAGCAGCCAGTCGGTCACCGGCGCCGCGGCCCGCTCGTAGCGGTCCTGCCAGAAGTCCCACCCGGCGCTGACCGCGTTCCAGGTGTCACGTTGCTCGGCCTTGAAGGCCACGGAGTCGAACCGGACGGCGGTCATGTCGCTCTCCTCGCAGGCGAACTCGGCCTCAGCTCACTATATGATTGACAAGTTGGTCGGGCAACGGCGTGAGCTTGCCATCACCTACCCGCCGCCGACCCGCGGTCCCTCACCGGACGGCGGCCGGGCGCGCCGGACGCTCGCCGTCGAGCAGTTGCAGCAGGTAGTCGCCGTACCCGCTGGCGCGCAGCGGCACCGCCAGGCGGCGCATCGCCGCGTCGTCGAGCAGCCCGGCCCGCCAGGCCGCCTCCTCGACGCAGCCGACCTTGACGCCGTGCCTTTCCTCGATCACGCGCACGTACTCGGCCGCCTTCATCAGGTCGCCGAACCGGCCGGTGTCCAGCCACGCGGTGCGCCGCCCGAGCAGCCGCACCTCCAGCCGGCCCTGGCGCAGGTACTCCCGGTTGACGTCGGTGATCTCCAACTCGCCCCGGGCGCTCGGCGTCAGCTCCGCGGCGATGGCGACGACGTCGGCGCCGTACACGTAGAGGCCGGGCACGGCGTACCGGGACGGCGGGACCAAGGGCTTCTCCACGATGTCGCGCACCGCGCCGCACTCGTCGAGGTCGAGCACCCCGTACGGCCGCGGGTCCGCCACCGGGAGCCCGAACACCAGCCCACCGTCCACCCCGGTCAGCTCGGCGAGCTGCCGGTCCAGCTCGGCGGAGTGGATGATGTTGTCGCCGAGGACGAGCATGGCCGGGCCGCCGGCGAGGAAGTCCGCGGCGAGCAGGAGTGCGTGCGCGATGCCGTCCGGGCGCTCCTGCACGGCGTACCGCAGGTCGAGCCCCCACTGGCCGCCGTCGCCGAGCAGGCGCCGGAACAGCGGCTGCTCGTCGGGGCGCGTGATGATGAGGATCTCCCGTACACCGGCCGTCACGAGGGTGCTCAGCGGATAGAAGATCATTGGCTTGTCGTAGACCGGCATCAGTTGCTTGGAGACCGCCCGGGTCACCGGCCACATCCGCGAGCCGGTGCCACCAGCGAGCAAAACACCACGCATTTTTAAAGCGTAGCGCATAGCGCCTGCGCGTGGTGGAAACATCACGTCGGGTGCCGGGCGGGTAGCCTGCCCGGGGATGGCCCGACCGTCGTGGAGGGAGCCGCAATGACCGATGTCGACCAGGAGACCGGGCTGCCGAGCTGGCCCGCCGGCGCCGACAGTGCGTACGTGGCCGCGCGCCGGGCGCTCGCGTCGGCCGAGCAGGACCTGCGGGACCAGCTCGAACGCGTGGCCGCAGCAAGGCGTCGACTGCCACCCGGCCCGCTGCTGGGCGACTACCGGCTCGCCGAGGGACCGGCCGACCTGGCCCGGCCCGGGCCGGCCCGGAGCGTCCGGCTGCGCGACCTGTTCGAGGAGCACGAGACCCTCTTCGTCTACCACCTGATGTTCGCACCGGACGCCGCCGAGGCCTGTCCCATGTGCTCGCTGTGGGTGGACGGCTTCCACGGGGTGCTTCCGCACCTGCGCCGGCACACCGCCGTCGCGGTGGTGGCGAAGGCGCCGCTGCCCCGACTGCGTGACTGGGCCCGGGGGCGGGGCTGGACCGGCCTGCGGATCCTGTCCAGCCACGGCACGTCCTTCAACGCCGACCTGCGCGCCGAGCACCCGGACGGCACGCAACGACCGATGGTCAGCGTGCTGCGCGCCGAGGGCGACCGGGTGCGACACTTCTACTCCGCCCCCGCGAGCTTCCCCGACGGCGGCGAACGCGGCATCGACCTGCTCAGCCCGGTCTGGAACGTCCTCGACCTGCTGCCCCAGGGCCGCGGCGACTGGTACGCCGGCAACGACTACGTCCCCGGCCCGGCGGCGTCCCCCGCACCGGCCTGACGGCCCGCCCCCGGACGGCCCGGCGGCCTCCCCGGACCGGCACGATCGCGCGTCCGGCACGGCGGCTCGCCCGGGCCGGCACGACACCGTCCCGGGCCCGCCCGGCGACGGGTGCTCGCCGCCGGGTCACGACCCGGTGGCGAGCAGGTCGGGCAGCCGCACCGCCGCCAGCCGGCGGCCGGCGAAGTCGGCGTACCAGAGCAGCGCGCCGTCCCAGGTCAGGCCGACCGGTCGGCCTTCCACCGGCGCCTGTCCGCGCAGCGTGCCGTGCCGGGCGTCGACCGCCCGCAGCATCGCCCCCTCGAAGTCGGCGTAGACCACCAGGTCACCGGCCACCGTCAGCCCGGACGGCACGCCGGGCACCGGGAACTCACGCTGGACGGTCATCGTGGCGACGTCGCGGAGCTGCACCACCGACGGCCCGCGCAGCCCCATCCACATCGCCACACCGGTGGTCTCCACCCCGCAGAGCCGGCCGCTGGGCGGGGCCACCTCCTTCTCGCCGAGCGCCTCGCCGGTGAGCGGGTCGATCAGCAGGATCCGCTTCGGCCGGCCGCCGACCTGGCAGAGCGCGCCGCCGCCCACGGTGAGGTCGGCCCGCGCCCGGGGGCAGGACAGGGTCCGCACGACGGCGCCGGTGTCCGGGGCGAGGGCGTAGATCTGCCCGGCCTCCTGGTCGGAGTGCCAGAAGAACTCGCCGTCGAAGGTGAGGCCGCACAGGTAGCGGCCCGGGGCGGGCAGCGACCGGACGACCGGCAACGTCGTGTCGATCTCGCGGATGGCCATGGACGGCCCCTTTCGTGGCAGGCGGGTGGACGGCGGGACGCGGGCGGGCGGCCGGCTCAGGGCCCGCCCGCCAGCGCCCGGGACAGGTCCTCGGCGAGGTCGTGCGGATCCTCGATGCCGACCGACAAGCGGATCAGCGAGTCGCCGATGCCCCGCCGCGAACGGGCCTCGGCCGACAGCGGACGGTGCGTCATCAGGGCCGGGCACTCCACGAGGGAGTGCACGCTCCCGAGGCTGACGCCGCAGGTGAAGAGCGTGAACCGGTCCAGCAGTCGCTCGGCGGGGCCGCCGAGGTAGTCGAAGGAGACGATCGCGCCGGGGGCGCTCATCTGGGCCTTGACGACCGCGTGCTGCGGGTGCTCGGGCAGCCCCGGATAGTGGACGGCGCCGACCGCGGGGCTCGCCCGCAGCCGCTCCACCAGGACGCGCGCGGTGGCGACCTGCCGGTGCACCCGCAGCGACAGGGTGTGCAGCCCCCGGCGGACCAGGAAGCAGTCCAGCGCCCCCGGCACGTTCCCGGCCGTCGTCCGGTACGCCCGGACCGCGGCGTGCAGGTCCGCGTCGCGGTAGACGAGGGCGCCGCCCAGCACGTCGGCGTGGCCGGCGATGGACTTCGTGGTGCTGTACAGCGAGACGTCGGCGCCGAGCGCCAGCGGCTGCTGGAGCACCGGGCTGGCGAAGGTGTTGTCGACCACCACGCGGGCTCCCCGCTCGTGCGCCCGCCGGCTGACCTCGGCGACGTCCACCACGGTGAGCAGCGGGTTGGTCGGCGTCTCGATCCAGACCAGGGCGAGGTCCGGTTCCGCCAGGGCCGCCGTGATCCCCTCCGGGGTGGTCAGGTCGGCGTACCGCACCCGCACGCCCTGCCGCGCGGCCAGGTCGAACAGGCCGTCGGTGCCGGCGTACACGTCGTCGGTGCTCACCAGGCACTGCCCGGGACGCACCAGCGACAGCAGGGTCGCGGCGGCGGCCTGGCCGGAGGAGAAGACGGTGGCGAACGGGGCCCGTTCCAGCCCGGCGAGGCACTCCTCCAGCTCCTCCCGGGTGGGGTTCTCGCCCCGGCCGTAGAAGTAGCGGGGCTCGTCCTGCGCCCGGCGCTCGTAGGTGGTGGAGACGTGGATCGGGGGGACGACGTCCCCGGTGCCCGCCGACGGCCGGCGGCCGCCGTGCACCAGCCGGGTGTCGAAGCGCATGCCGCTCACCCCTGCCCCACCGTGGCCGCCCGGAACGGGGCGAGGGCCCGGACCAGGCCGGTCGGCACCCGGACCGGCTCGGTGCGCCCGTTCGGCCCGCGCATGCACGCGATCCGCTGGCGCCCCCGGGCGACCAGCAGGTCGTCGCCGCCGAGCCGCAGGTAGTCGAAGCCCAGCTCCATCTGGGTCTGGCTGAGCTCGACCAGTCGCATCCGGACCGCGAGTCGGTCGAACGGCGCCAGCTCGGCGAAGAACTCGCACTCGGCCTTGAGAGTGAACAGCTTCAGGTCGGCGCGCAGCTCGTCGAGGATCTCCGGGGCGTGCTCGTGCAGGAACATCTCCCGGCACCGGCCCTGCCAGCGCAGGTAGTTCACGTAGTACACGTTGCCGACGAGGTTCGTCTCCTCGAAGCCGACGACGTGCCGGTACTCGTAGTAGCGCGGCATGCTCACCGCCCCGCCCCGCCGAGCACGGCGACCACGGTCGGCGCCGCCGCTCCCGCCACCGCGACGACCCGGGTGGCGATCCGGACGTCGCCGGCGTCCAGCACCACCCAGCCGTCGGGGAGCGCCCCGGGCAGCAGGGTGAGCCGGCCCTCGGGGCGGCCGGCCTTCTGCAGGCACTCCTCCGCGCACCAGACCCGGGTGGCGGCCACGTCCGGCGGGTCGCCGACCTCCGCGACGAGCAGCGCCGCCACGGCGCCGTGCCGGCCCACCAGGTCGTGTCGCACGTCCGCCGGGCGGGCGGCCACCGGCTCGGCGTCGCAGGCGAGCGTCCCGTCCCCGGCGACGGCGAGGTCGAGCGGCGCCGAGTACGCCACGGAGACGGTGTACGGCAGGTCGACCTCCGGCCGTCCGTCAGGCCGGTGCCGCACCACCACGGGCTGGCCCAGCGCGCGGGAGAGCAGCGCGCCGGAGTCGCGGGGCCCGCCGCCGGGCGCGGCGGCGACGGCGATGTCGCCGGGGAACACCTCGGCGAGCCGTCGTTGCAGCAGCGGCCCCAGCAGCGCGGGCGGCCAGGACCCGCGCGGCGCGTGCGGACGCACGGCGCGCAGTCGCAGGCCCATCCAGTGCTCGATCACCGCGCCGGTGGCGTCCCGGACGACGACGTCGTACACGTAGGCGGTGCCGTGCTGCTCGCGTTCCCGCGCGGTCATCGTCACGGCCTCGGTGGCCGACAGCTTGGGGCCCGCCGACCAGATCCGGTCGATGCCCTCCGGCAGCAGCGTCGCGTCCGGCACGCAGACCTGGATCCCGTGCATAAACGCGTCCCGGGCGCCCGGGTCGCCGAGCACCAGCCGGCCCGGCAGGAAGGCGCTGAACCAGGAGGCGGCGTCGCTGGTGACCACCTCGGCCTCGGCGACGCGCGCCGCGACCTGCCGGTAGCCCTTGATCCGGCGGAACCGACCGGCCTGGAACAACACGTCGCCGTAGAGGTCGCGGGCCGGGTCGAGCGGTACGGCCGGCAGCTCCGCCGGCGCCGGCGCCGCGGTGTACGCCGGATAGGTCTCGTCCGGCGCGAACCGGAGCCGGGCGCGGAAGTGGTCGGCCGCGAAACCGGTCGCCGCGCTGCGCAGGACGACGTCGATGACCTGCTCCGACCGGACCAGCGCGGCGATGCGTACGGTCGTGCCGGCGTCCGGGTCGACGACCACCGGGCGGTCGAACCGAACCTCCTCGATCACGGGCACCCCCGGGTGCCGGGCCAGGGCGGTGGCCACCTGGGCCATGGCCTCCAACCCGAGCACCGCCGGGAACAGCAGGTCACCGTCGAGCCGGTGGTCCTCGAGGTACGGATCCGTGGTGCGGGCCAGGTCGACCTCGCAGACCAGCTCGATGCAGTCGTAGCGCACCAGCGGCCGTTCGGTGAAGCGCAGCAGGGGCAGCTCGGAGCGGTGGTAGCGCAGGGTCTCCACGCCGCCGGTGCGGCCGGTGACCACCACCACCGGAGGCAGCGTGTCGTCGGCGACCACCTCGCGCAGGACCCGCAGGCCGTCGTCGGGGCTGATCGGGGTGACGCCGGAGCCGCTCAACGACTCGACCACCGACAGCCGCTCCCCCATGCCGACCCCGGACCACACCGACCACTCCAGGCAGACGGCGCGGCACCCCGGCCGCGTCGCGGCCACCTCCCGGGTCAGCTCGGCCAGCGCCTCGTTCGCCGCGGCGTAGTGCGCCTCGCCGTGCAGTCCGGCCCGCCCGATGATGCTGCCGAACGTGACCAGCAGGCGCAGTTGTGCGGGGTCGACCGCGGCGAGGACCGCCCGCAGGCCGTCGACCTTGGCGGCGAACACGGCCCGCAGGGCCGCCTCGTCCAGGTCGACGAGCGCGGACGGGGTGTTCTGCCCGGCGCCGTGCAGCACGGCGGTCACCGGACCCCAGTCGGCGGTCACCGCGGCGACCGCGGCGGCCACCGCGGCGGCGTCGGTGACGTCGACGCGCAGGTAGCGCAGGTCGGACGCGGCGTCCGCGAGTCGCATCAGATTGCCGGCCAGGGCCTCGTCGGCGGCGGGGTCGGACCGGCCGAGGACGGCCAACCGGGCGCCGCTCTCGCCGGCCAGCATCAGCGCGGACTCGGCGGTGATGCCCTTGCCGCCGCCGGTCACCAGCAGCACGTCCGCCGGACCCAGCGGCAGCGCTTCCGGCTCGGCGCCGGACGCGGGCAGCGGGCGCAGCACGGGCACCCGGCGGACGCCGCCCGGGTCGTACACCACCTCGGTGAACTCCTCCGTGGCGGCCACGTCGGCGACCACCCGGTCGACCGCGGCCGGTTCGAGGGGGGTGGTCACGACGGTGGTCCGCAGCCGGTCGCCCTCCAGCCGGGCGGTCTTGGCCACCGCCCCCGCCCGCGCCGCCGGCTGCACCACCACGAGCCGCCCGCCGGGCGGTTGACGCAGCGCCGCCTGGGCCCCGCGCACCGCGACGGCCAGGTGCTCCTCGTCGGGTTCGTCCGGCAGGCAGACCAGCACGCCGTCGCCGACGCCGCCCGCCTCCAGGGCCCGGCGCAGCGCGTCCGCGAGCGGGTGGTCGGGGTCGGCGAACACCTGCCAGCGACCGCACGGCTCCGTCGGTTCCGTCGCCGCCAGCGGCTCGTCGACCAGGTCGACGACGAAGGTGCGCACCCACGGCGCGACGCCGGCGACGAGGTCCGGGCGCTCGTGCGGGGCCTCGCGCTCCCGGGCCTCCAGCGCCTCGGCCATCTCCCGGACGGTGGCGGTGGCGAAGTTGGTCGGTATCGCCACCGCGGAGAGCCCCATGGCGCGGGCGGCCTCGTTGACGAGCTGGCCGACGGTGATCGAGCTCATGTGCAGGTCGTCGAGGAACCGGCTGTCGTCCCGGAGCACCTCCACCGGCAGTTCGGCGCGCTGCGCCACGAGGTTCCGCACCAGCTCCAGCGCGCCGGTGACGGCCGGCAGCGGGGTGTCGTCGGCCCGGGCCGGAGCCGGGACCGGTTCGACCGCGGCCGGCGCCGGCTCGGCCAGCTCGGGTGCCGCCTCGCACGGGCTCGCGAAGAAGGTGCGGGCGCGGTGCGGGTCGAACGGTCGGGTCAGCCGGTCCTCGAACAGGGCCGGGTACGCGGCCGGCCCGCCGAGCGCGTACACCGCGCCGACCGCGGCGAGCAGGCCGGACAGCGACTCGGCGTCGGTGTCGACCGCCAGCGCCGGCACGTCCGGCGCCTGCTCGCGGGCCAGCCCGGTGAGCACCTTGCCGGGGCCGACCTCGAGGAACAGGTCGACCTCGGCGGCGGCGCGTGCCAGCGCGGCGGCGAAGCGCACCGGAGCCTCGATCTGCCGGTGCAGGTGCTGCGGCAGGTCGGTGTCCGACGGGAGGACGGCGCCGGTCACCGTCGAGGCCACCCGGCGCAGCAGCGGCCCGAACCGGCGGGACCGCAGGCGCTCGGCGAAGGCGGTGGCCGCCGGTGTCATCAGCGGCGAGTGGAAGGCGTGCGGGACGCGCAGCCGGGTGCAGCTCACCCCCGCCGTCGCGGCCCGCCGGGCCACCTCGGCCACGACGTCGTCGCCGCCGGCGACCACCGTCTGCCGCGGCCCGTTGTAGCCCGCGATCACCGCGCTGGTGCCGGCCAGCAGGGCGAGGGTCTCCTCCGGCCCGGCGGTGACGCCGAGCATCGCCCCCGGCGCGGCGTGCCTGGCCATGGCCTCGCCCCGGAGCGTGACGAGTTCCCGCAGCTCGTCCTCGTCGAGGCAGCCCGCCCAGTGCAGCGTGGTCAGCTCGCCGAGGCTGTGGCCGACGACGACGGTCGCGTCGATGTCGAGCGCGGCGAGGGCGCGCAGCCCGGCCAGCGAGCCCGTGACGATCCGGGGTTGGGCGAACGCGGTCGACCCGGCCGCCTCGTCCCTGGGCGGTTCCCCGGCCGCGCGGTAGACGTCGTCCACCTCGGTGAACCGCCGGCGCAGCGCCCCGCCGCCCCAGCCCCGGCCGGAGCCCTGGCCGGGGAACAGGAAGCCGACCCGGGCCGGCCGGGTGACCCGGCCGACGAAGACGCCCCGCCCCGGGTCGACCAGTGTCCCGGCGCCCTCGGGCGCCAGGGCCCGGGCCGCCAGTCCGAGGCCGCGGTCGGCCTCCTCCGGCGACCGGGCCACGACCGCCGCCCGGTACACGCGGCCGCGCTGGCCCCGGTGCAGGGTCGTGGCGAGGTCGCCCAGCTCGGCGAAGGCCAGCCCGGCCACGACCGTCCGCAGGTCGTCCAGCCGGTCGTGCAGCTCGTCGCGGGTGTCCGCGTCGACCAGGAGCAGCTCGGCGTCCTGCACGGACCGGGCGAGCTGCTGCGTCCGCCGGTCGAGGGACCGGCGGCGGGGGCGGGTGGGGCCGTCGACGACGAGGTGGGTGTTGATGCCGCCGAAGCCCATCGCGGTGACGCCGGCCCGCTGCGCGGCGCCGGCCGGCCACGGCTCGGCCCGCCGTACGGCGCGCAGCGCGGGCCGGTCCGCGGTGAGTTCCGGGTGCGGCTCGACGCACCCGACGGTCGGCGGGACGACCTGGTGGTGCACGGCCAGGACGGCCTTGATCAGGCCGGCCACCCCGGCCGCGGCCTTGGTGTGACCGATCATCCCCTTGATGGATCCGATCGCGGCGGCGTCGGCGTCCGGGTCGGCCGCCCGGCGTTCCTCGCTCAGGGCGCGAAGCTCGGTGCCGTCGCCGACGGCCGTGCCGGTGCCGTGCCCCTCGAACAGCGGCACGGTGTCCACCCCGAAACCGGCCCGCTGGTACGCGCGCCGCAGCGCCAGCCGGTAGCCGGCCGCCTCCGGCCGCGTGATGCCGCCCCGGCCGTCCGAGGAGACGCCCCACCCGGCCACGGAGGCGTAGATGCGCCGGCCCTGCGCGAGCGCGTCCCGCTCCCGCATGAGCACCACCATGCCGCAGCCCTCGCCGGGCCAGAACCCGTTGGACCGGCGGTCGTAGACGCGCATCTCGTCGCCGGCGAGCGCGCCGGTCTTGGCGAAGCCGACCATCTCGAAGGGGTCGATGGACAGGTCCACGCCGCCGGCCACGGCCACGTCGACGTCGAGGTCGGTCAGGCTGCGGCAGGCCGTGACCACCGACAGCAGCGACGAGGCGCAGGCACCGTCCACGGTGTACCCGCCGCCGTGCAGGTCGAAATGGTTGCAGATCCGCCCGGCGATGGTGTTGGACAGGCCGCCCGCGAGGCTGTCCTCGGTGATCTCGGCGAACGGCGCCTTGTAGGAGCGTTCCAGGTCGGCGAGGAAGGCGGCCACCCGGGCGTCGTCCCAGCCCTGCTCGCCGAGGGCGGCGCCCACCACGCGCCGGACGTACGGCCAGCGCAGGCGCATCATGCCGGCCCGGGTGAACTCGCCGGTCAGCGTGTTGCCGACGACCACCGCCGTCCGCTCCCGCGGCAGCCCGTCGCCCTCGGGGTACCCGGCGTCGGCGAGTGCCTGCGCGGCCATGTCGAGGGCCAGCCAGTGGGTGAGGTCGGTGGACCGGTACGTGCTCCCGCTGACCTTGAACCCGACCCGGTCGAACTCGTAGCCCTCGATGACGGCCGCGTTGCCGGCGTAGTAGCGGTCGGGGGCGGCCGGGTCCGGGGACCAGTAGTCGGCGGCCCGCATCCGCTCGTCGGGCAGGCGACGGAACGCGCGCCGCCCGGCGAGGGCGTTCTCCCACAGCTGCCCGGGGCCGGCGGCGTCCGGGAAGCGGCAGGCCAGGCCGACGACGGCGATCCTGCTCATGCCCGCACCATCTCGCGGGCCACGGGTGGCACTGTGCCGTCGACGGTCCCCGGGGCGGCGGGCGTCGTGCCCCTGCCGTCGCGGGCAGCGATGCGCACCGCGTGCAGCGACCAGAGGAAGCCGCCCCGGATCAGACAGACGATGGCGGTGGCGAAGAAGAGGCCGTAGACGATGGACGCGCCGGTGAGGATGCCGTAGACCAGGGCCACCCCGCCGCCGAAGGCGAACTGGGACAGCGGCCGCGACGGGGTCGTTCCCGGGTCGGTGATCATGTAGTTGGTGAACAGGACGAACGCCACCCCGGTCATGGTGGCCAGCGCCGACGGGATGGAGGTGTCCAGCACGAGTCCCCGCACCACCGACTGGAGCACGAAGACGCCCAGCCAGCCGGCGATCAGCCACATCCGGCCGGTGAGCTTCGCGTTGAGCATGGTGCCGAAGACGACGATGACCGCGGGGACGATCCAGTCCGCGGGACCCTCCAGGTATTCGGTGAACTGGTACGGCGGGGAGATCGAGATCCACGGGAAGAGCAGCAGCACCACGGCGATGCCGAAGTTGGACGGGTTCATGAAGTGCCGCAGCCGGCCGTTGACCGGCACCCGCAGCAGCCACTTCCCGCTGATCGCCACGGCCACCGCGAAGATCATTACCGGCAGGCGGTCGTTGACGTACAGCAGCATGTTCACCGCGAGGGCGGTGATGTGCGCGGGGTAGAGGAACTCGACCAGGCCGCGCAGGCCGTTGCCGCGGAACCGGGGCGGGCGCTGCTCCGCCCGCGCGCCGATGATCTCCAGCCCGAGCTCGACGGTGTAGCCGGTGGCAATCGCGATCAGCGGCCACGCCCAGGCCTGCTCGAAGCCGAGCACGGTGTAGCCGGCGATGTTGAGGATGGTGATGGAGATGGCGAACCTGCGCAGCGCGGTGATCCGCGGGTCCTTCGCCGGCTTCTGCGTCATCGCGAGACCTCCCGAGCCTGCGAACCGAGGGTGAGGGTGTGTCGACCGGCGGTGAGCGCCAGCTCCTGCTCGTGCGGGACGCCGGAGCGGTCCCGCCAGGTGAGGTGGACCGACACCGGGCCGGTCACGTCGCCGAGACCGAGCGACACCTCGTTGCTGCGCCGGCCGGAGTGGCCGCTGCCGCCGTCGACCCGGTCGATGAGCACCCGGCCGTCCGGCGTGGTCACCCGGACCTGCGCGCCGACGACCGGCGACCCCGCCCCGGCGAGAGGGCCGGCGGCCGGCGCCTGCTCGTGCAGCAGCCGCAGGGTGAGGAAGGACCCGGTGTCCGGGCTGTCGTTGCGGTAGAAGACCGGCGCGTCCCACTGCCGGGCGACGGCGAAGTCGAGCCGGCCGTCGCCGTCGGCGTCGCCGGTCGCGATGCCCCGGCTGGGCACCCGGTCGGCCAGGCCCAGTTCATGGCTGAGGTCCTCGTAGCGGCCGTTGGCGCCCCGGACGTGGAAGGCCAGGTGCTGGCCGCCGGCGATGTCGTCGCCCTGCTCGACCCTGGGCCACCAGCGGGGGTTGGACAGCAGGTCGTCGTTGGCGGTGGCCGCCTCCTGCAACTGCGCCCAGCGGTTGACCTCGCCCTTGACGAAGCCGGCGGTCTGCACGATGGCCGGTTCGCCGCGGTTGGTGAAGTCGCCGAACTTGACGTCCCAGCTCCACCCGCTCCAGGCCAGGCCCAGTTCGGCGCTCCGGTCGTGCCACGGCGCCTCGCCGGCCCGCAGCGCGGCGCGCAGCGCGTCGGTGTCGGCGGCGGTGTTGACGAACGCGAAGTTGCTCTCCTGGATGCCGAACGAGGTGGTGATGTTGCCGACGTACAGGTCGAACATGCCGTCGCCGTCGATGTCACCGAAGTCCACGCCCATGCCCTTGAACGAGTCGTGGCCGAGCCGCTTGGACTTGGGGGTCAGGCCGGGCAGCCCGGGGCTCTCGACCAGCGCGAAGTCGATCCGCCCCCGCTCCGACCGGTTGTGCAGCAGCCGGTCCGGCCCGAAGTCGTTGGCCACGTACAGCTCGGGCAACTGGTCGCCGTCGAGGTCGTTCGCGGCGACGGCCAGGGTCCAACCCCGGGAGACCTTGGTGTCGAAGACGTCCGGGACCTCGGCGAAGGAGACGCTCGGCGTGGCGCCGGCCGTGCCGCCGGTCCACCGGAACACGTGGTCCTCGCCGCCGTTGAGGCCGTTGGACATGGACCGGTTCATCGCCACCCCGCCGTGCACGGTGTCGTCGAGGACGGCGCTGTCGGGGAAGTAGTTGCCGATGTAGACGTCCAGGTGCCCGTCCCCGTCGAAGTCGGCCAGCGTGGCGGCGTTGGTGTTCCACTTCGGCCCGTCGTACCGGCTCCCGCCGGTCACCGCGCCCGGCACCAGCTCGACCGGGTGGTAGGCGTCCCGGGACAGTCCGGTCGCGTCCGCCCGGGCCAGGAAGACCACCGGGGTCCGGCCCCACCAGTACACGAGCAGGTCGGTGCGGCCGTCGGCGTTGAGGTCGCCGGGCAGGCAGCCCATCGGGGCGATGTACGGGTTCGTCGGCAGGGGCGCGGGGTCCAGCACGAACGGCTGATAACGCTCGGCGCCGGCGGTCGGGGCCGGGGTCACCACGACGCGGTCGATGCGCGGGTCGGTGACGCACATGTCGTTGGCCAGCCCGTCGCCGTCCAGGTCGTTCATCGCGACGCCGGCGCCGACGGAGGAGATCCACGCCGCCAGATGCTGGTACGCGCCGTTGACCCGGCGGATCGACTGCTGCGGCAGCCCGCCCGGCATCGGCAGCGACATCGGCGTGAACCGGTACGGCTGTGCCATGGCGCGCCGCTCGTCGGCGTTCGCCTCCGGCTGCCGGACCAGCACGTACATGCCGGTGAGCAGCACCAGCGCGGCCAGCCCGGCGATCTGCCGGCGGAGCATAGTGATGATTGCCGACAAGGGTCAGCACCTCCCCAGCGTCACGAACTGCTTGGCGATCCGCTGCCGCCACACCAGGTAGGCCGGCTCCGGCCCGTCCCGGTCGAGGTCGGCCAGCGCGGCCTGGGTGACCGCCGCCGCCTCGGCCGGTGGCGCGCCGCAGAAGACGTCGGTGGCGACCGCGGTGTGCGCGGTGGTCAGCCCGGCGCGCTCCCGGGCCTCCGCCGCGAAGGCGCTGCCCTGCGCCATCGCCGGGGCGTACGCGCCGCTGCGCTCGCGCAGCCGCCACAGGTCCTCGGGCGGTGCCCCGCCGGCGTACGTGGCGGCCAGCGCCACCCCGCTGTACAGGTCCTCGTGCCGGTCCGGCGGGAACCCGTCGACCGTGTCGGCGATCCGGTCGGTGTCGCCGCCCTCGACGAACCACAGCGCGCGGCCGATGCCCTGGTCCACGACGCGCCCGGTCCACCGCCCGATCGGGTCGCCGGGCCAGGGCAGCACCTCGTCGCGCCGGTGCGACCGCACGTACCGCCGGGTGTGGAAGTACGCCTGGTGGAATCCGTAGCCGTCCAGGGCGAGCCAGCCCAGCAGCCGGTCGGCGGGTTGGATGGCGTGCCGACGCCAGCGGGGCAGACGGGCCATCGCCCAGCCCACCCCGACATGGACCATGTAGACGTGCCGGGCGGCCGGCCCGGCCAGGAACCGGGCGACGCGGCGGCCACCGGTCAGCCCGTCCAGGACGGCGAGGCCCATCGCCGCGCCCTCGTACGCGAACCCGCGCAGCTCGGGCTCGACGGTCTCCAGCGCCACGGCCGCCTCGTCCGGGCCGCGGGCGCCGACGGCGTGCCCGTAGCCGGTGAGGAAGTGGGCGCCGACCGACTCGAGCCGCTCACGGGTCGGCTCGTCCCGGGCACGGAAGCCTCGGGTCGCGAAGGTGGTCTGGGCCATCCCCGGCGTCAGGACGTATTGACGAATGGTTCGCCAATTGGCGGGCATGCCGCACTCCTCCCGCAGGTGGGACGCGGTGAAATCAGACGACAGTTGACGAAATGGTTCGTCGAAATCCAGCTCCGACGGGAGCCCCGGATCGCCGTACCGCTACGGACCCATGTTTCACGGCGTTCATCGGATCCACTTCTCCCAACTTGCTCGGCTGACCCGCCAATGGCGCCCCCCGCCGGTTGCCGAGGCGTTCAAGAAATCGTCAAGGAGGACTACGCAGACTCCTCTGCGGTGCCCGATCCACTGCCACAGGGAGCTGATGTGAAATCGACGTCTGGCGTTGCCCGGAGCACGATGGAGCAGTCCCGGGAGGCGGCTGCGGCGCGGGCCATCGACTACATGCGCCGGCATCTGTCGGAGCCGCTGCAGCTGGCCGACCTGGCCCGGGTGGTTCCCTTCAGCCCGTTCCACTTCCACCGGCTGTTCCGTGACGTGACCACGATGACCCCGGCCCGCTTCCTCGCCGCGCTGCGGATGGCGGAGGCCCGCCGGATGCTGCTGCACTCCGGCCTGACGGTGACCGCGATCAGCGGCCACGTCGGCTACACGAGCGCGGGGACCTTCACCACCCAGTTCTCCCGGCTGGTCGGCACGTCGCCGGGGCACTTCCGGCAGATGTCCCGGCTGCTGGCCGGCCGGCCCTGCCACGTCCTGGCGGGCTGGCTGCGCAACGCCGTCACTGAGGTCACCCGGCCCCGGATGGTGCTGCACGTGCCCGACAGCGAGCCCGGCGACCTGGTGCTGGTCGGCCTGCGGGCTGACGGGGAGGCCGCGGACGCGCCGACCGCGTGGGCGGTGGCGCCCGACGGCGCGCAGGTCCCGGTGGTGGCGCGCCCGGGCACGTACCAGGCCCGGGTCGTGCTGGTCCGGGGCGACAGCACGCTGACCCGGGCACTCGTGGACGAGGAGCCCACCAGCCATCTGGTCGGCACCGCCGAGCTGGTGCTGCCCCAGGACGGCTGCGCGGCCGCCCCGGTCGCCACCGCGCCGCCGCGGCCGACCGACCCGCCGGCGCTGGCCATCGGCCCGGTGTGCCGGCTCGTCGAGACGTTCACGCGGCTGTCCGGCCCGGTGGGCCGCTCGGGCCCGGCCTGGTCGGCCGGCCGCACCGCGCTGGCCGCGGCGGCCATCGCGTGACCCGCCGGCACGGGCACGCGCGCGTGTCGGCGACAGGACCACGAGGTCGTGACCAGGAAGGCGGTGCCGGGCCATCATGCCGTTCCTTCCCGACCCGGGCGGACCGTCTCCGCTGAGGGTGGTCATCGCCGGTGCCGGCTACGTCGGCACCTGTCTCGCCGTCACCCTCGCCGGCCGCGGCGCCGAGGTGGTCGCCGTCGACAGCGACCCGGGCACCGTCGCGGACCTGCGGGCCGGCCGCTGCCGGCTGCCCGAACCCGGCCTGGCCGGCGCCGTCCGGGACCTCGCCGCCACCGGACGGCTGACGGCCAGCACGTCGTACGACCCGGTCGCCGCGGCGGACGTGGTGATCGTGACGGTCGGCACCCCGACCGACGCCGGCCACGAGATGGTCACCGACCAGCTCGTCGCGGCGTGCGAGCAGATCGCCCCACGGCTGCGCGCCGGGCAACTGGTGATCCTCAAGTCGACGGTCTCCCCCGGCACCACCCGGACCCTCGTCGCGCCCCTGCTGGAGAGCGGCGGGCTGGTGCACGAGCGCGACTTCGGGCTGGCCTTCTGCCCGGAGCGACTCGCCGAGGGGGTGGCGCTGGCGCAGGTGCGGACGCTGCCGGTGGTGGTGGGCGGGTGCGGCCCGCGCAGCGCCACCGCGGCCGAGCGGTTCTGGCGGTCCGCGCTCGGCGTCGACGTCCGGCAGGTGCCCTCGGCCGAGGCGGCCGAGGTGGTCAAGCTCGCGACCAACTGGTGGATCGACGCGAACGTGGCGATCGCCAACGAGCTCGCCCGGTACTGCGCGGTGCTGGGGGTGGACGTCCTCGACGTCATCGGCGCGGCGAACACCCTGCCCAAGGGCAGCAGCATGGTGAACCTGCTGCTGCCGGGGGTGGGTGTCGGCGGCTCCTGCCTGACGAAGGACCCGTGGATGGCGTGGCGGGACGGCCGGGACCGCGGCGTGCCCCTGCGCACGGTCGAGACCGCGCGCGCGGTCAACGACGACATGCCCCGGCACACCGCCGCCGTCATCGCCGACGAGCTGGTCAAGCTGGGGCGGGACCGGTCCGAGACGACGATCGCCGTGCTCGGTGCGGCGTTCAAGAACGACACCGGGGACGTCCGCAACACTCCGGTGCGCGGGGTCGTGGCGGCGCTGCGCGACAGCGGCTTCCAGGTCCGGATCTTCGACCCGCTGGCCGACCCCGCCGAGATCGTCGCCCGGTTCGGCACCGCACCGGCGGCGAGCCTGGACGAGGCGGTGAGCGGGGCGGGCTGCCTGGCCTTCCTCGCCGGGCACCGCCAGTTCCACGAGCTCGACTTCGGCGCCCTGGTCGAGCGGGTGGACGAGCCCTGCCTGGTCTTCGACGGCCGCATGCACCTCTCGCCGGCGCGCATCCGCGAGCTGCACCGGCTCGGCTTCGCCTACCGCGGCATTGGAAGGTGAGAGACAGTGCCCAGATCCCTGGTCACCGGCGGCTTCGGCTTCGTCGGCAGTCACGTCGTCGAACGGCTGCTCCGCCGGGGTGACGAGGTCGTTGTCTTCGACCTCGCCGACCCGCCGCCCGACCTGGAGCACCCGCCGGGCGCGATCCGGCACGTCCGCGGCGACGTCCGGGACGCCGACGGGCTGGCGGCTGCCGCCACCGGGGTGGACGAGGTCTACCACCTCGCGGCGGTCGTCGGCGTCGACCGGTACCTCAGCCGGCCGCTGGACGTGGTCGAGATCAACGTGGACGGCACCCGGAACGCGTTGCGCGCCGCGCTGCGCGCCGGCGCCCGGGTCGTGGTGTCCAGCACGAGCGAGGTGTACGGGCGCAATCCGCGGGTGCCGTGGCGGGAGGACGACGACCGGGTGCTCGGCAGCACGGCGACGGACCGGTGGTCGTACTCGACGAGCAAGGCGGCGGCCGAGCACCTGGCGTTCGCGTTCCACCGGCAGGAGGGCCTGCCGGTGACGGTCCTGCGGTACTTCAACGTCTACGGCCCGCGCCAGCGCCCGGCCTACGTCCTGAGCCGCACCGTCGCCCGCCTGCTGCGGGGCGTTCCGCCCGTGGTGTACGACGACGGCCGCCAGACGCGGTGCTTCACCTGGATCGACGAGGCGGCCGAGGCGACCCTGCTGGCCGCCGCCCACCCACGCGCCGTCGGCGAGTGTTTCAACATCGGCAGCAGCGTGGAGACCACCGTCGCCGAGGCGATCCGGCTGGCCGGCACGGTGGCCGGGGTGCCGGTGGCGGCCCAGACCGCGGACACCGGAGCCGGGCTCGGCGCCCGCTACCAGGACATTCCCCGCCGCGTGCCGGACTGCGGCAAGGCCGCCGCGCTGCTGGACTGGCGGGCCCGCGTGCCGTTGGTGACCGGCCTGCGCCGGACCGTCGAGTGGGCCCGCCGCAACCCGTGGTGGACCGCGCAGGCCGACGACGGACTGGTCGTCAGGTAGGTCGGGCCGGTGCGTCGGCCTTCACCGCCGGCGGGTGGCGGGCGGGTCGGTCCGGCCAGGCACGGAAATCAACCGGGACACATTCCGACGAATCCGTGAACGGCTCACGAGATCGCCGACGAGCGTCCGGTTCTAGCAATTTCGACAAACTGACGAATAGATCATTGCGAACAGGAGACTGCCACGGCCGTGATGCCGCAGCCAGCGTCCTGTCGGCTATCTGAAGGGCTCGGAAGATCGGCCGTCGAGCCGCTCGACCCGGGGCGGTCAGCCCTTTGACGGGGTGGCCGAGCCGCCGGTGCGCGTCGCCACGAAAAGGCCCCGGCCGGTCAACCAGCCCTCGACGTACGCGGACTCGCAGCCGGCCGCCGCGAACGCCGAGTCGTACTCCTCGCGGGTGAACATGGTGAGCAGGCCGACCTGGCTGAACTCCCGGATCCCGGCGGCGTCGCCGACGAGCCAGCGCTCCTCCATCCGCGTCACCCGCCCCTGCCGGGTGGACCGCGACACCCGCGCCACCGTGCGGCCCTCCTCGCGCACCAGGTCGCCGCCGACGTACCCGTCGATGAACCGCTCCGGGAACCACCACGGCTCGAGCACCAGCACGCCGCCCGGCGCCAGGTGGGCCGACATCGCGGCCACGGCGGCCCGCATCTCGGCCACCGTGCCGAGGAAGTTGACCGCGGTGAACAGGCAGGTCACCGCGTCGAACGTGACGCCGAGGTCGAACGCCCGCATGTCCCCGGCGTGCAGGCGCACCCCGGGCAGCCGGTGCCGGGCGAGCGCCAGCATCGCCGGAGCCAGTTCGAGCCCCTCCACGTGGGGAAAACGGGCGGCGAAGGTCTCGAGGTGCGCGCCCGTGCCGCAGCCGACGTCGAGCAGCCGGACGGCGTCGGGGCGGGCGGCCAGGATCCGGTCGGCCACGTCCGTCGCCTCGTCGTGCCAGCTCTTGCCGCGGCCGCGGTAGGCAGCCTCGTACACCTCGGCGTGCTCCGGTCCGAACATCTCTCCCCCTCGCGACGCGGCCGCCCGGTCCGTCAGCCGTCACGGCGGTACCGACGGCCCGACCGGCCGAACCTGCGGCTTCTATAACCCCGGTCTGATATTGTCGTACCCGTGCACGCGTTCGACATCCTGGGCGATCCCGTCCGCCGGCGCATCATCGAGCTGCTGGCGGACGGCGAACTGTCGGCCGGCGAGGTCGGTGCGGTCGTGCAGCGCGAGTTCGGCATCTCCCAGCCCGGCGTCTCCCAGCACCTCCGGGTGCTGCGCGAGAACGGCTTCGCCACCGTCCGCCCGCAGGGCACCCGGCGGCTCTACGCGGTCGACCCCGCCCCTCTGCAGGAGCTCGACCGGTGGCTGGAGCGCTACCGGCGCTTCTGGAACCAGCGCCTCGACGCCCTGGGCACGGAGATCGCGCGCGGTCGCGCCCGCCAGGGCGAGGGCCGCACCGGCGGGTCCGAGGGGCGCCGGCCGCGCCCCCGGGCGTCCGCCGACGGCCAGGACTAGGTGGTACGGGCAGTCGCCGACGGCCACGCCCAGGCGTCACGGGCAGCCACGGACAGCCGCGACCAGGCGTCACGGGCAGTCGGCCCCGCCCGGTGGACGGGCGCCGGCGGGGCCGACACGGGCCGGCCCCGGCGGCGTACCGCCGGTCAGCCCGCGCTGCGGGAGGCGAAGTCCGGCAGCAGTCGGACGACCTCGTCGGGGCCCGGCATGGCGGCGATCTCGGCCGCCACGGCCCGCGCCCCGGTCTGGTAGCTCTCGTCGGTCAGCAGGCGCTTCGCGGCGCCCGCCACCGAGTCGGGGCTGATGTTGTCGGGCAGCAGATGGTCGCCGGCGCCGGCCTGCGCCACCGCCTGCGCGTTGGCGAAGGAGTCCCCCGCCCACGGGAAGGACAGCTGCGGCACGCCGGCGCCCAGGGCGCCGAGGGTCGTGCCGCTGCCGCCATGGTGCACCACCAGGTCGACGTGGGGCAGCAGGGCCGCCTGCGGGACCCACGACTCCAGCCGCACGTTGGCCGGCACCTCGCCCAGCCCGCTGACGTCGAGGGACGGGCCGCTGGCGACCAGGACGTCGGCGTCGAGGCCGGCGAGCCCGTCGATCGCCGCCCGCAGCACCTCGACGGTGCCGCCGCTGGATGTGCCCAACGTCAGGTAGACCAGCGGGCGGGCGGTGCCGCGCGAGGATACCCAGGCCGGGAGGTCGCCCTGCTCGGCGAAGGGCACCGGGCGCAGCTCGTGGCGCCGCGGGCGGGCCCGGAACTCCGGCTCCTGCAGCGACGGCGGGAAGATGTCGATGAAGGGGTTGCCGAAGCCGTCGATGCGCCCAGGCGGCAGGTCGAGGCCGAGCCGCTGGGCCAGCCCCCGCACTTCCTCCTCGATGGACCGGGTCAGGTCGTCCGGCGTGTCCCGGCCGACCCCGTGGCAGATGGTCGGGATGCCGGCCTTGAGTGCGGCCAGCCCGGCGCCGTAGTTGCTGATCTCCTGCACCACGAGGTCGGGCCGCAGCCGCTCGATCACCGGCTGGAGCTCGTCGAGGACGCGCTGCGGGATGACCCGCCCGAACACGATCTGCGGCAGCTCGCTGAGCTGCTCGGGGGTCAGCCCCTCGGGGCTGTCGGTGTCGAAGCGGATCCGCAGCGCCGCCAGGAACCCGTCGAAGACCGGCATCCCGGTCGCGACCGGCTCGAAGCCCAGCTTCCGCAGGGTGCCCGCGAAGCCCTCGCCGGTGGCGAAGGTGACCTCGTGGCCCGCCGCACGGGCGGCCGTGGCCAGCGGCAGCAGGGGGTAGGTGTGGCCATGGGTTCCGAGACTGGCGAACAGCACACGCACGGTGATCACTTGCCTTTCCAGGAGTTGGCAGGGCGATCCGTCTACTTGATTCATATCTAGCACGTCGGCAAGTCGGTCTACAGTGGCTCATCTTGCGCAAGTCCCATGCGCGGGCAACGACCTGAGGATCACGGCCGCTGCGACCGTGTTGTGCCGACCCTACCCCTCCACTACGCTTGAAACTATCAAGTGATCTACGCAATGGAGGCTGCGGATGGACAGCGGCGACGGTCAGGACCTGCGTGCGTTCGTGCACGACTCACCGGAGGAGACGGAGACCACCCAGCGCCTGACGAAGCTCTTGACCAACTCCCCCATCCCGACGGAGGAACTGGTCAACAACCTCCCCCTGTTCCTGCGCCGCCACCAGATGACCGACCTGCTCTCCATGGACGCGCTCTACCGTGAGGTCCTCGACGTCCCGGGCGTGATCATGGAGTTCGGCGTCCGGTTCGGCCGTCACCTCGCCACCTTCGCCGCCCTGCGCGGTGTCTACGAGCCCTACAACCCGCTGCGGCGCATCGTCGGCTTCGACACCTTCACCGGCTTCCCCGACGTCAACGACGTCGACCGCGTCGGCCCGACGGCGTACGAGGGCCGCTTCGCCGTGCCCGGGGGCTATCCGGCGTACCTGAAAGAGGTGCTGGACGCGCACGAGTGCAGCGACTTCTTCGGCCACGTGACGCGGCGCAGCGTGCTCGTCGAGGGGGACGTCCGGGAGACGGTGCCGCGCTACCTCGCGGAGAACCCGCAGACCGTCATCGCGCTGGCGTACTTCGACCTCGACCTCTACGAGCCGACGAAGGCCGTACTGGAGGCGATCCGCCCCTACCTCACCAAGGGCAGCATCATCGCCTTCGACGAGCTCGACAATCCGAAGTGGCCCGGCGAGAACATCGCGATGCGGGAGGTGCTCGGGCTGGACCATGCCCCGCTGCGCCTGCTGCCGGGCCGCCCGGCGCCGGCGTACCTGCGGTGGGGCGACTGACCGGCGAAGCCTGCCGCGGGGCCCGGGACGGCGACACCCGGCGGGAACCGCGGCGGTCGCGCGCGATTGACCGGACTACGTATAAACTATAACTTACGTTCGTGCCGACTTATGGAGGAGGATGGGCGGACCCCGTCTGACCCGCCCATCCGCCGCGCAGCGACAGTGAGGACGAGACATGACTCAGGAGAAGACCGCACCGGCCGCGAAGAGCACGACCACCAAGAGCACCGCCGCGAAGAAGCCGAAGCCCCCGAACTACGACCCGTTCGTCCGGCACAGCGTCACTGTCAAGGCCGACCGCAAGACCGCCTTCACGGTGTTCCTCGAAGGCTTCCCCGAGTGGTGGCCGAACAACTTCCGCACCACGAAGGTCGGGGCCCCGCTGGGCGTCGACAAGAAGGGCGGTCGCTGGTACGAGATCGACGAGCAGGGTGAGGAGCACACCTTCGGCCTGATCCGGAAGGTGGACTCCCCGGACACGCTGGTCATCGGCTGGCGGCTCAACGGCTTCGGCCGGATCGACCCGGACAACGCGAGCGAGTTCACCGTGACCTTCGTGGCCGACGGCCAGAAGAAGACCCGGGTGGACGTCGAGCACACCCACTTCGACCGGATGGGCACCAAGCACGCCAAGCGGGTCCGCAACGGCATGGACAAGGGCTGGCCGACGATCCTCCAGTCGTTCCAGAACAAGATCGACGAGGAAGGGGCGAAGAAGTGAACGGCCCGGTGGCATCAGGTCAGGCGACGGAGCGGGCCCTCGGCCGACGCACCATCCCGGCCGGCGAGGCCCGCAGCATCATCATCCGGCAGCGGTACGACGCGCCCGTCGACGAGGTCTGGAGCGCCTGCACCGACCCGAACCGCATCAACCGCTGGTTCATCGAGCCCAAGGGCGACCTCCGCGAGGGCGGCAACTTCGCCCTGCAGGGCAACGCCAGCGGCGACATCCTGCGCTGTGAGCCGCCGCGGCGGCTCACCATCAGCTGGGTGTACGAGGGCAAGCCGGACAGCGAGGTGGAGCTGCGACTCAGCGAGGAGGGCGACGGCACCCTGCTGGAGCTTGAGCACGCGACGACCTCGGAGCAGATGCTCGTGGAGGTCGGCATCGGCTGGGAGATGGCCCTCGACTTCCTCGGCATGTTCGTCCGGGGCGACCTGCCGGGCGGCCCGGTCCCGGAGGACGCGGCCGAGGAGTTCGAGCCGAGCCCCGAGATGATGCGGATCTCGCAGGAGCGCGGCGAGGCCTGGGCCGCGCTGGTCCAATCCGGTTCGTAGCCGGGCGACGGCTGCTCGACCGACCACGACGCGGCCCCGGACGGACTCACGTCCGTCCGGGGCCGGGGGGGGGGGCCGCGGCCCGGGGGGCGCGCCCCCCCCCCGCCCCCCCCCCCCCCCCCCGGGGGGGGGGCGC
>NZ_JBEOVW010000048.1:0-28814 GCF_040295705.1 Micromonospora sp. NPDC002717
ACGTGCCCGGGTCAATGACCGCGGGCGATCCACTCGTCGAGGTGCGGGGCTTCGACGGCGATCGTGGTGCCGTCACCGTGACCGGTGTGGACCCGGGTGTCGCCGGGCATGGTGAGCAGCCGCCCCCGGATCGAGGAGATGATCGTCGGGAAGTCCGAGAACGAGCGGCCGGTGGCGCCGGGGCCGCCGGAGAAGAGGGTGTCGCCGGTGAACAGGACCCCTGCTTCGGGCAGGTGCAGGCAGATCGACCCGGGCGAGTGTCCCGGGGTGTGGATCACCCGCAGTTCCGTGCCCGCCACGGCGATCCGCTGCTCGTCGGTCGCCGGCCAGAACTTCTCGTCGGGATGGCTCTGCTGCCACAACTCCTCGTCGCCGGGGTGCAGCAGGACCGGCGCGTAGCACTCCTTGCCGAGACGCGGCGCGGCGGTGACGTGGTCGTTGTGCCCGTGTGTGCACACGACGGCGACGACGGCACGGGAGCCCACGGCCTCGATGATCGGCTCGGCGTCGTGAGCGGCATCGACGATGACGACCTCGTCGTCGTCGCCGACGAGCCAGACGTTGTTGTCCACCTCCCACGTGCCACCGTCGAGCTGGAACACCCCGGAGGTGACCACGCGGTCGATCCGCAGCGCGCCGCTCACAGCATCACGACCGAACGCAGCACCTCGCCTGCGTGCATGGTGTGGAACGCCTTCTCGACGTCGTCGATCGCGATGCGTTCGGTGACAAACTTGTCCAGCGGCAGCCTGCCCTGCAGGTACAGGTCGATCAGCATGGGGAAGTCCCGCTCAGGCAGACAGTCGCCGTACCAGGAGGACTTCAGCGCGCCGCCGCGGGAGAAGATGTCGAGCAGCGGCATCTCCAGGCGCATGTCCGGGGTGGGCACGCCGACGAGCACGACGGTGCCCGCGAGGTCGCGGGCGTAGAACGCCTGCTTCCAGGTCTCCGGCCGCCCGACCGCGTCGATCACGACGTCGGCACCGAACCCGCCGGTCAGCTCCGCGATCGCGGCGACGGCGTCGGTGGCTGAGGCGTCGACGGTGTGGGTGGCTCCGAGGTCTCGGGTCCACTCGAGCTTGCGTGCGTCGCGGTCCACGGCGATGATCGTCGAGGCGCCGGCCAGACGAGCGCCGGCGACGGCGGCGTCGCCCACTCCCCCGCAGCCGATGACGGCCACGGAATCCCCGCGTCCCACCGCACCGGTGTTGATCGCCGCGCCGACGCCGGCCATGACCCCGCAGCCGAGCAGGCCCGCGACGGCCGGGTCGACGGACGGGTCGACTTTCGTGCATTGGCCGGCGTGCACGAGCGTCTTGTCCGCAAATGCGCCGATGCCCAAGGCGGGGGTGAGCTGCGTGCCGTCGGTCAGGGTCATCTTCTGCGTCGCGTTGAACGTGCTGAAGCAGTACTGCGGGCGGCCCCGCTTGCAGGCCCGGCACTGACCGCAGACCGCTCGCCAGTTCAGGACGACGAAGTCGCCGGGTCGCACCGACTCGACGCCTTCGCCGACGCTCTCGACGGTGCCCGCGGCCTCGTGGCCCAGCAAGAACGGAAACTCGTCGTTGATCCCGCCATCGCGGTAGGTCAGATCCGTGTGGCATACCCCGCAGGCGGCCACCGCGACCACGACCTCGCCGGGACCGGGGTCGGGGATGACGATGTCCGTCAGCTCGACCGGCGCACCCTTGGAACGGGCGATGACACCGCGCACCTGCTGTGGCATGGAGATGGTTCCTCTTTCGATCGGCGGTTCGTACGACAGCGACACTAGCTGCGCTTTCCCTGTACGCGACCTGGCCGACGGACGAGAGAAACCTGGTCTTCCGGCTAGGGTGTTCGGATGGGAACGGAACTTGCCGGGCTGCGTGAGGTGATCGAGGGGCCGCTGCACGAGATCGCCGGGCGGTTCTCCCGGTACCTGGCCGACCGCTGGCCGCATACCGCACTGATCATCTTCACCCGCGAGTGCACCGGCCGCCCTCGCAAGGTGGCCGGTGCGATCGAGACGATCAACAAGGTCACTCTCGCGGAGCTGGAGGACCTCAAGGCGCGCACCGAACCCGGTCGTCCGCTCCGCACCACGGCGACGGTAGCCGGGGAGGCACGCGCGGTGTGGGTGGTGCGGGATCCGGTGGATACGCTGCTCGTCCTCGTCGCTCGCAGCGCGGCCGGGCACATTCCTCAGTCCGAGGTCCTGGCGGAGGTCTTCGGTATCGTCGCGACGTCGATCCGGCAGCAGGTTGCCCAGGCCAGTCCGGACTACCTCGCTGAATCGCGCGCGGCGTCGACCGAGCGGGCACGCACGATCGCGGAGATGGCCGCGGCCCACGAGACCGCGCTCGTCACCATTCTCACGACGCTGCGTTCCACCGGCCTCGACGATCGCCGCGCCCGTCTCGCCGCCACCGACTCGGCGTCCGCCGCGCTCGTGGCGTTGCGCACCGCTCAGGAGTCCGACCTGGCCTCGTCCGAGGAACCAGCGCCGGCCGTGTTCGCCAAGCTGCGCAAGGAGATTCGCCAGGTGCTGCGCCACCACGACGCGCAGCTGGATTTCGTGCCACCGCCCAAGGACGTACGCCCGGTGCCCGGCGAGATTGCCCGCGCGGCGCACGCCATGACCCGTACGGTCGTGCTGGCCTTCACCGCCCAGCCGGGACTCGACCGGTTGCGTATCGCCTGGGACTGCGACGGCACGTCGCTGCGGGTCGATGTGCGCGACCAGGGCCCCGGCCGCCTCGACACCCTCGCCTTGCGCCGCGAGCTCGACGGCCGTGCCCGTACGCTGGGCGCCACCGTCGAGTTCGACGCCGTGCCCGACTGGGGCAGCCGCGCCACCATCAGTCTTCCACTCGCTCCAGCTCCCGATCGTTCCGGCGGGAGCAAGCTGAGCAGCCTGAACCGGCGGGAACTCGAGGTACTTCGCCTTGTCACCCAAGGGAAGCGCAACAAGGCCATCGGCATCGAACTCGGCATCACCGAAAGCACCGTGAAGTTCCACGTCGCCGGTCTGCTGAAGAAGTTGGAAGTCAGCTCCCGCGGCGAGGCGACGGCGCTGGCGCTCGACGCGGGCATCTGACACCCACGCCGTTCAGTCCGGCCGGTTTGTGGCTTGTCGAGGCGCGCCGAGGAGTGTGAGGCAGCGGAGCCCCGGTAGAGGGTTGTCACTCCAATACACCCGAGACCAGGAGCTCCGCTGTCCGGACGGATTGCCTTGACGCGTACGACGATGGTGGCGGCGGGCCGGTTCGCGCCGGGTCATCCTGGACGCGTGCGGGGACGGCACCACGCCCGCCTCCCCGCTCGTTCACCCCTACTCGGCTGGAGGCTGGGCGGTTCGGCGTTTGGCGTTCCGCCACATGAGGCGGCCGAGGACCATGAGCCAGAGGGATTCCAGCGGTAGGACCATCACGAAGAGAAACAGGTCGGTGCCACCAGCCGGCGCCAACCCGATCCCGGCGAAGGACAGCAGGCCATTGGTGAGCACCAGCGCGCCGGCGATCGCCCCGGCAACCGCGAACCAACGGGGATAGCGGGCATCGTGCCCAGTTGGTTGTGATCACGCACCGCGCCGGCCTCGTCGACACCCCTCGCTGAGGCCGGACCGGCGCCATGACGCGATTCTGCGTGCGTTCCCGGTACCGGGATGGGCTCGTGCTGGCCCACGAGATTCCTGTCGGCTCAGCGCCGGTGTCGGACGTGGTGCCCGTAGCGACCTTTCCCGTTGGGGCGCACATGAGCCGCAGCACCCGACCTGCCAGCTCCCGCCGCGAGGACGAAATCCGGCAGATGGCCGCAGCCGGCGGTCGTTCTGCCCGTAGGCATGCCTGCGCCCTGAGCCGACGCCGCAGCATTGGACTATCAACATTGTCGAGCAGCGAACTGTCGGTATTCCGTCATCCGGGCAAATCGCCGCCAAGGGATAGGATGCCTGAGCGAAACGAGTGGCCATAGTGGATCACTGGAGGCGCACTGGTGCGGTGGCGATCGGCGGTGTGCGACGTGCGCCAGCCGTTCCGGCTGTCCGAGCGGGCCGGCGGGCCAGCGGGCCGGCGTCATCGCCCGCGCGCGGCACTGTCGGCTTGCCGGGCGTCGGCGAGAACCTGGCCAACGCGGGCCATGTTCGCCGGACTGGTCGGTCTGCTGCTCGCCGGGTGCACCACCGAACCGGAGCCGACCCGACTGGACGGCACCGATCAGATCGTCGAGCCGACGGTCAGCAGCGCGGCGCCGCCCGGTCCTGAGTTCGACCTGGCCCGTCGGAGACTCGCCGGCGCCCAGCTCACCCGGGACGGCAAATATCAGGCCCGGCTGGCCGGCGACTGGGTAATCGTCTCTACCGCCGACGGTGCCGAGTTCGACCGGTTCGCCACCGGCGCCGAAGACACCCGGATCAGCATGGACTTCTCTCCCGACGGGCGATACCTCGCGGTCGGACTACCGGACTCGGTGGTCCTCTACGACTTCACCACGAAGGACCCCACGGCGCTGCCCCTGCCCGAGGAGGTGAAGCGACCGGACGGCGAACCCCAGCCGCGCACCGGCAAGTTGCGCTTCTCGGCCGACAGCGGCCATCTGGTGGTCGAACTGTTCGATGAACGGGCCAACAGTCGCTACTGGCTCCACGATCTGCACACTCGCCGTGAGATCGTCTCACCGCTTCCGCCGAGCATCGAGGTCCCGAGTGATCCGGGTGTCATCTTGTACGTAGCAGGGCTGACCGTGGTCAACGGCGGAAAGCGGGTGGTGATCGCCGGTCAAGAAGGCTTCCTGGTCTGGGTGCCGGACGAGCAGACATTCCAGTGGCGGCCCTGCGCCTGCGGTAGCACCCTGACCAGCACAGTGGACCGGCAGGCTCGGCACGTGGCATTCCTGACTCTGAACGACGAAGTGGTGCTCTGGGATCCGGGCCCTCCCCAGGAGGTTGGACACTGGAAGGTGCCGGCCGTGGCCCCTGGAGCCAAACCGGCCGTGAACCCCACCGAGCTGGATTTCACCGAAGACGGCGGCTGGCTGCTGGCCGGCCCGGAGTACGGCCACGTGTGGTCGGTCCCGGACGGCAAGCTGGCGGGTTCGTGGCAGGGGTCCGGGTCGTGAGCGCCGGCAAACCGAAACGGCGGCGCGGCACCAGCGGTCCGGAGCGGAAGCGGGGAGTCCGGGGCGGGCGTCCGGCAGGGGGCCGGGACAAACCGGGCGGCGTTGAGCCGGTACCGCGGCTGCGCCGGGTGCTGGGATCGTTACATCGGGCCTGGTGGTTCGTGCTGGGTACCGCAGTGGCCGCCCTCCTCGGCGCCACCGCGAGCATCTATGTGCCCAGGTGGGTTGACCATCTGGACCCGCAGGTCGTCGCGGTACACGTCGTGGCAAATCCGGCCACCGTGGACACCTGGGGCACCGCTGAGTTCGCCATGGTGCTGCCGAAGGACGCCCGGCCCTCCGATGATCCACCGGTGGGCTGTTCGACGCTGATCGACTGGGCGCGCGCCCTCGGCGCGGTCGATCACAAGGTGAGCCGGGTACGCCTCGTCGTGCAGGGCGCCAGCGACCAGGGGGTGCTGATCGACAACCTGCGTGCCCGCGTGATCCGGCGCAGCCAGACTCCGGAACCGGCCGGTGTGCAACTGCGCTGCGGCGGCCAGCAGGGAGCCGCCGAACCACGGGACGTCGAGATGGACCTGGACGCCGCCCAGCCGGCCGCCCGCTACCGCACCCTGATTGAGGGGCGCCGGCCACTGTTCGGGTTCACCCTCGCCAAGGGCGAGACCGAGGTGTTCGACCTGACCGCGTTCACCACCGGCACGGTGGAGTGGAATCTCGAACTCGACCTGGTGGTCGCTGGGAAACGGAAGCGGGTCGAGGTGACCAATCGGGGCCGGAGCTTTGTCACGACCGCGGCACCCGGACCCCGGACCTACCAGGTACCCCCAGGCGGCGACCACTGGGTCGAGTGTGCGCAGACGCCCCTCCGGGCCTGCCTGGAGGGCGATCCGCCGGCACGCTTCCGGTACGACCCCTGACGGCGCTGTTGCCTTATCGGATCAGTGGGTATCCCGAAGCCGTGCCCAGCGCTGGTCAGATGGCGTGGGCGAGTTCGGTGAACGCGTCGGCGACCCGTAGCGGGGACTGCGTAGATTTTCAACTCTGTCTACATTCGTCTCTGTCTCACATTCGATGGTCACCGAAGGTGGTCGATGTCGTTGAGACCATGTGTGTGAGATCGATGATCTTACGAAATGGCGTTCTCGGGGCTGTTGCCGCCGGTGATCGATGACGTAAGGGACGAGGGCAAGCGGATCCTGGTGCGGGCTCGGACTCCGGAGAGGCCGGTGGCTTGTCCGGGCTGCGCGGCAGTGACGGGCCGGGTGCACGGGTATCACCAGCGGACCCTCGCGGACGTTCCGGTCGATGCCCGGCCGGTGGTGGTCCGGGTGCGCATACGTCGTCTGGTGTGCCCGACTCAGGGCTGCCGTCGAACGTTCCGCGAACAACTGCCCGGGGTCCTGAGCCGCTACCAGCGCCGCACATGCCGGTTGATCTCCCGGGTCGGTGCGGTGGTGCGGCAGTTGGCCGGCCGTGGCGGCGCGCGGATGTTGTCGGCCTTGGCGGTGGTCGTGTCCCGGCAGACCGCCGACACGCAACGCACTGGTCAGCCTAGGCCGGCACGGACCACCGCCGAAACAGCACTGCGACAACGGAGCACCATCGGAGCACCAGATTCCAAATCTTGGGAAGATCCGTCCCAGCCCGCAGAAGCGATCAAGGCCGTGACCTGCATTTTCGCTGGTCACGGCCTTGATCGTAAGGTGCGCCCGAAGGGACTCGAACCCCTAACCTTCTGATCCGTAGTCAGATGCTCTATCCATTGAGCTACGGGCGCTTGGTGCTCGGCCAGTCTACACAACCGGCTTTCGCGCGGAGACTCCGGGATTCGAACCCGGGAGGGGCTTTAAGACCCCAACCGCATTAGCAGTGCGGCGCCATAGACCAGACTAGGCGAAGTCTCCCTGGTGGCCCCTGCAGACCACCGCGCCCGAGGATACATGCCCGCAGCGATCAGGAGCAAAGCGACTTCCCCCGTACGACCGGCCGCCCTGGCGGGCCGGAGCGCGCGGGGCCGCCGGGGCTCGGGTATCCCGGCTGTGCGCGAGCCTGATCGGGACTAAGCTCCATCGATATGCAGGAGCAGCCGCCGCGGGAGCCGACCCGACGAGAGCCTGCTGAGGGGGCGCGGCAGCGCTCCGCGAAGCCGACCTTCACGCCGCCGCCCGCGCCACCGGAGCCGGCACCGCCCGCGCCCTCGCCGGCCCGGCGGGCGGAGGATGCCGAGGAGCGCCCCCGGCGGGTGAAGCCGGCCCCCGCGGTGCTCTTCCAGCCACCTGCGGACGACCCGCCGCTGCCTCGCCAGGCCGATCGTTCGGCCGGGCCGGCGCCCCGGGAGCGCGCCGACCGGGCCGGGGCGGTCGGGCAGAGTGACGTCCCACACACGAGCGGCGCGGATCCCGTGACCATCGGAGCCCGTCAGGGGACACCGACCGACGTCCCTGCCGGGACGGCGGCGACGAACGGTCCGGGCGAGGGCACGTCAGCGGGGCCGGTGGCGGCACAGGCACCGAGCGCGCCGGGAGAGGGGTCGTCCGCGCCGGCCGCCGCGGAGCGGACGCGCCGCGCCACCCGCGCCAGCAAGATCCCCGCGAAGAAGGCCGCCGCCGGGACCCCGGTCGAGGAAGTCGCCGCAGCGCGGGCCACGCCCCCCGGGCGGAAGGCCGTCACGGGCACCGCCACCCCGGCCAAGAAGACCGGGGCCAAGAAGACCCCCGCCAAGAAGACCCCCGCGAGGAAGACGGCCGCCACGAAGAGCTCGCCGGCCGAGCAGCCGCGGGAGGCCGTCGACCTGCCGCCGGCCGCGACAGCAGACACGTCCGCCGCGACGAAGGCCACACCCGCTCGGAAGGCGACGACCGCGAGGAAGGCCACACCTGCGCGCATCGAGAGCGCGAGGGCCGGCGTGCCGAGCACCACAGTCCAGGCCGGGCCGCCGAGCACCCCGTCGGACCGTACGCCGGAACCGGCCCTGCGGGGGATCGTCTCGCGGGTGCTCGGCCATCCCGGGTTCGCTCCGGAGTTGCTGGCCCTGGCCGCCGTCGAGGTGCTCGGCCCGCGTGCCCGTGACTGGGCGCAGGGGCTACGCGACGCGTACCCCGATGCGGGTGCCGACGGGCTGGCCCGGCTCGCGACCCGGCGGTTCGTGCGGCAGGCCGGGGCGGGCGGGGCGACGGCCGCGCTGGCGGGGCTGTTCGCGCCGCTGGCCGAGCTGGCGGCGGTGCTGTGGACCCAGGCCAACCTGGTGCTGCACCTGGCCGCGGCGTACGGCCGGGACCCGGCCCATCCGGACCGGGCGGTGGAGCTGCTGGTGCTGACTCGCGTGCACCCGGATGCCGAGAGCGCGGAGGCGGCGCTGGCGGCGGCCCGGGCGGCGGACGGGCCCGGTGAGGCACCGTGGCCGCGGGCGGCGGAGGCGGCGTGGCGGCTGGCCGCGCCGCTCGCCGCCCAGGCCGGTGGCTGGCTGGCGCTGCGGGCGGCGTCCCGGCTGCTGCCGGGCGCGGCGGTGCTCGCGGCAGCGGCCGGCGACGCGGCGGGGGCCGAGCGGCTCGCCGCCCGCGCGATCAGCGCCTACCGGCGGACAGCGGCCGGCTGAGCCGACAACGCCGGTCGGGTACCGGCGGAAGGACGGAAGCCGGCGGACAGCGGCCGGCTGAGCCGACAACGGCGGTCGGAAGCCGGCGGGCAGGCGGCGGCGCGGACAAGCTCACAGCCAGTCGAACCACTCCCTCGGCAGCAGGGCGTAGCCGACGAAGGCGAACACGTCGAGCAGGGTGTGCGCGACGACCAGCGGCATGACCCGGCGGGTGCGCAGGTAGAACAGGCTGAACACGACGCCCATCACCACGTTGCCCACGAAGGCGCCGAAGCCCTGGTAGAGGTGGTACGAGCCGCGCAGCACGGCGCTCGTCGCGATGATCGCGCCGAGCCGCCACTGGAGCTGCTGCAACCGGGTGACCAGGTAGCCGACCACGATCACCTCCTCCAGCACCGAGTTCTGCACGGCGGCCAGGACCAGCACCGGCACCGTCCACCAGAGTTCGGGGAGCGCGGCCGGAACCAGCGTGGCGTTGACGCCGAGCTGGGCCGCCACCCAGAACAGCGCCAGGCCGGGCAGTCCGATCAGCGCGGCCAGCCCGGCGCCCCGCGCCAGGTCCTGGCCGGGCCGCCGGGCGTCCAGGCCGAGCCCCCGCGCCGGGTCGCCGAGGTCCCGCGCCAGCAGGTGTACGGCCAACAGCACCGGCAGCAACGCGAACAGGATCCCGAGCAGCTGGTACGTGAGGTCCAGCCACGGCCGGGGCGACACCGAGGTGTTGAGCGCGGCGGTCTGCTTCGACAGCGGCCCGTCGGCGGTCAGCTTCGCGACGATCGACACCGCCGCGTAGACGGCGGACTGGCCGAGGGACAGGCCGAGCACCAGCAGCGTCTCGGTGCCGAGCATCCGGCGGGTCGCCGGGCGGTCCAGCTCAACGGTCACCGCACCACTGTGCCCGACGACGACGCTCGGCGGCAGCGCCGAACCAACCTCACGAGCCGATCGCACATTCTGTGCGACCGGTCGACACGCTCCGTGGACATTCTATGGGCGCCCGATCCGCCGTCAGGAGAAGGAGCGCGCGCCCGTGGACGACTTCGCACGGCTGCTGAAGGAGAGCTGGACCCTGGTCGAGGAGCACCGGGAGCGGCTGGGTGGTCACTTCTACGCCCGGCTCTTCCTCCTCGACCCCGAGCTGCGGAAGCTCTTCCCGGTGCAGATGACCGGGCAGGGCGACCGGATCCTGGAGGCGATCGTCACCGCCAGCCAGACGGTCGGCGACCCGGAGAGCTTCGACGAGTACCTGCGCTCGCTGGGCCGGGACCACCGGAAGTACCACGTCGAGGCGGCGCACTACGAGACCATGGGCGTCGCGCTGCTGGACGCGCTGCGCAGCACCGCCGGCGACGGCTGGAACCTGGAGTACGACCAGGCGTGGCGGGACGCGTACGCGGCGATCTCGGAGAAGATGCTCGCCGGAGCGGCGGCCGACGACAACCCGCCGTTCTGGCACGCGGAGGTGCTGACGCACGAGCGGTACGGCACGGACACGGCGGTGCTCACCTGCCGGGCGTTGCAGCACCCGCTGCGCTGGAGGGCCGGCCAGTACGTGAGCGTCGAGGTACCCCGTCACCAGCCCCGGGTGTGGCGCACCTACTCGATCGCGAACGCCCCGAACGACGACAACGTGCTGGAGTTCCACGTCCGTACGCCGACGGGCGCCGGCTGGGTCTCGGGGGCGCTGGTCCGCCGGGTGAAGCCGGGTGACCTGCTCCGGGTGGCGGCGCCGATGGGGTCGATGACGCTGGACCGCTCCTCCGAGCGGGACGTCCTCTGCGTGGCCGGCGGCGTCGGGCTCGCCCCGGTGAAGGCGCTCGTGGAGGAGCTGGCCAGCTACAACCGGACCCGGTGGGTGCACGTCTTCTACGGCGCCCGCACGGAGGCGGACCTGTACGGCCTGGCCGCGCTCCGGGAGTTGGTGGCGGCGCACCCGTGGCTGTCGGTGACCCCGGCGTGCAGCGAGGACCCGGACTTCGACGGCGAGCTGGGCGACATCTCCGACGTGGCCAGCCGGTACGGGCCGTGGACGGCGCACGACTGCTACGTCTCGGGTTCCGCCCGGATGGTCCGGGCCACCCTGCGCGTCCTCGCCGAAAACGACGTCCCGCCGGAGAACACCCGCTACGACACCTTCGGCGGCCTCTAGAAGCGTTCCTCCCCCCAACCGGGGCGCGTGCCCCTGCCCCCTGGGGCACGCGCCCCGGTCCCCGACGGGCGGACCGGCACCGCCCCGCTCGACCACGTCCGCCCGGCCGTCCTTCCCACCCGGGCGGACGTGGTCGCGCACCCGGGGAGCCGACCGGCACGCCACCACGGCACGAGGGCACAAGGGCACGGCGGCGGGAGGGCCACGACGCGCGGACGGGCGTCAGTAGCGCCAGGGGTGGCCGGTCTCGCGGTACTCCTCGACGGGCACCAGCGGCACGCCCGGCGCCATCCGGTCCACGTAGAGCCGCCCCTCCAGGTGGTCGATCTCGTGCGCGACGAGCCGGGCCATGCCGAACTCGAACGAGGTGATGATCCGGCTGCCGTCGTACTGGGCGTGCTCCACGTCGATCCGCAGTGGCCGGGGCACCAGGCCGCGGTGGTCGAAGAAGGAGAGGCAGCCCTCGTACTGCTCGTCGGTGTCCGGGGAGGTGTCGACCACCCGGGGGTTGAGCAGCACGACCGGCTCGGCCGACCGGTCGGGGGGTCGGACCACCGCCGCGGCCCGGTCGAGGTCGAGCTGCGGGGCGGCGATGCCCACGCCCTTGCTGAACGGGTGCAGCTCGTCGAGCCGGACCAGGGCCGCGCAGAGGCGGTCGACCACGTCCCGGGCCGCCTGCTCCTCGCGGGGCAGGTCGAAGGGGCGCGCCGGCTGGCGGAGCAGGTCGCTGCCGCGCTGCACGATGCCGATGCCGCGCATCCGGTCGCTGGGCCGGACCCGCCCGGCCTCCTCCGGCTCGGCGTCGGGCCGGCCGCGGAACCGCCACTGCAACCGGTAGCGCGCGTTGAGCGGCGGATCGTCGGTCGCCCAGTCGAAGATCACCCGGTCGGCGTCGTCGCGGCGGGTCACCGGCGTGCGCAGCGGGCCCTCCTCCGCCGAGAGCGAGGTCTCCGCGCCCCAGACCTGCGGGTCGAGGGCAGCCGGGAGGTCCAGGCGTACGGCCATCTGCCGGGTGGGCAGCCGGACGGCCCGCTGGAACCAGGGGCCCCACTTGTCGTGCCCGACGCAGTACGCGTACTCGATGGTGGCGCGGTCGCCGGGGTAGAGCGGGAAGCGTCGGTCGGCGTTCTCGAAGAGCAGCCAGATCTCCTTGAAGGCGTCCCGGTCGTGCTTGGCCCGCCAGTGCATCGCCTCCTGCTCGTCCGCGTCCTCCCGGACGGCCCGCAGCCGCAGCTCGGCGAAGGTGAGCGGATGCTCCCGGTGGTGTCGGTTGGACCGCCCCGGGTCGTTCGGGTAGCGGTCGACGGCGACCCGCACCAGGTAACGGGTGACCGGCTCGGTGCCGGCGTTGTACAGCTCCCGCCGGATGACGCAGCGGTACGCGTCGCCGAGGTGGGTGAGCGTGGCGAGTTCCCGCTCGACGATGAGCCCGGTGCCGGGCGGCATCCACTGCCCGGGGACGGGCGGCTCCCGGAGGGCCCGTTCGGCGCGGGCGTGGCGCAGCTCGTCGTACTCCCTGAAGCGCTGCCAGATCGCGCCGCTGGCCTCCAGCACGGCCTCGGCGCGGCGCGCGAAGTCCTCGGTGGGGCGGTGCCGCCGCCCCTCGACGTGGCTGACGTACGACGGGTCGAACCCCATCAGGGTGGCGAGCTGCTTCTTGGACAGCCCCCGCCCCGTACGGTGCCGGGCGAGCTCGGCAGCGAAGGAGTCGGCAGCCCGATCGAGCGGTGAGGTCGTCATCAGCTTCCTCGTGGCCGGGAGTATCAGTTTCACGTTCTGTGGCCACGCGCACACGGGAAGTGCCGCCTTGCCGACACGAGCCTTGACATCAAGCGATGTTTATCGATACTGCGCGCCGGCGTTTCCCGCCCCGCCCCCCGGGTAGTACGCCGCACGCGGCGGAGTGATCCGCACCTCCCGATCCGGCGTAGGTGAGGCTTCCCTTAGCCCGCGAGCTGTGGTTAGGCTAGCCTTAGCTCGGCGACGGGTGCTTCGAACGGGGGATGAGTCGGATGACAGCGGTGATGCCTGGGCGTCAGGTCGCCGCCGCGCCGCTGGCCCCGGTCACCGCCGCCCTGCGGGCCATGTTCGGCACCGACGACGTTCCCGGCCTCGCGCCCGGCCTGCTGGTCGCCGACGAGTTCGGCTGGGGCCGGGCCAGCACCCTGGTCGACGGCACCCGGCTGCCGGAGTTCCTGCACTCGGCCACCCTGCGCTGGGGCGGCACCCCGCACGCCTGCGCCGCGCTGGCCTGGAAGTCCTACAGCTACTGGACGTCGCTGCCCGTGGTGCTCGGCTGGGCCTCCGCCCGCCGGGTGCCGCTGCTCGACCCGGCCGACGTGCTGATCCACTTCGAGGACCACCGCCCGCTGCTCACCCTTGGCCTGCGCCGCTCGACCACGGTCGCGGTGCTGCCGGGCGACCCGCTGGCGCTGGCCGGGCTGCCCGAGGTGCGGGTCGTCGCCGACGAGGCCGAGCTGCTCCGGGTGCTCCGCGCCTCGCTGCTCGACGCCCACCTGGCCCCGATGATCGCCGCGATCCAGGCCGAGGTCCGGATCGGCGCGCGCACCCTGCTCGGGTCGGTGGCCTCCGGCATCGCCCACGGCATCCTCCGGGCCGCCGACGGCCTGCCCGGCTCCTCGGTCGAGACGATCGAGACCCTGCTCGGCGCGCTGGACCTCGCCGACCTGGTGGAACTGGTCCCCGGCCCGACGGGCGAGCCGACCGTGCAACGCCGCACCTGCTGCCTCGCCTTCACCCTCCCCAAGCCCAAGATCTGCCAGGGCTGCTGCGTCCGCCCGTAGCGCCCGACCTCCCGGTCCCGCCTCAATCGGTGAGCGTACGGACGTCCCAGAGCCAGACCCCTCCGGTGTACGTGGGGCGGATGCCGGTCAGCTCGGTCATCCCCCGGCGCAGCGCGTCGGCGTGCCGGTGCGGGCCGAGGACCACCGCCCCCGCCCGCCAGTACCGCAGGTCCCCGACCGCGTCGACCCGCGCCTGCGGGGTGATCGGCGGCACCGCGCCGGTGCGCCGGATCTCGGCGAAGAACTCGCTGGTCGGCCGGGGCGGGGCGGAGAACAGCGCGACCCGGTCCCGCCCGGGACGGGTGTCCGGGCCGAGGAAGTAGCCGCGGGCGATGGGCATGTCCAGCCCGGTCCGCGCCGACCAGCGCAGCGGGTCGGCGTAGTGGGTGTCGGGCAGGGGCAGCGTCACGATGCTCCGTTCGCCGGCCGCGTACGGCCGCCAGGCGCCGGAGGTGACGAAGGCGGGGACGGGGTCGAGCCGGGTGGTGGGCAGCGGGGTGGGCAGGATCGGCAGCAGCGCCATGGCGAGCACCGTGGCGGCGGCGAAGCGGATCTGCGGTCGGGCCCGCGGGTGCCGGGCGGCCAGGACGCGCACGTGCTCCGCCCCGTAGGCGAGCAGCACCCCGACGATCGGGGTGATCGCCAGCGCCCACCGGGTCGGCACCACCGAGTGCAGGATCGGCAGGCCCTCCAGCGCCGCCCACGGGCCGGGCACCCCGGTCCCCCTCCCGTTGAGCTGGATCTCCCGCCCCAGGGAGAGCAGCCCGAAGAGCAGCGTGAGGGCGGCCAGCCCGCGCACCACGACGTGCCGGCGCAGCCACCAGAGCAGGGCGACGACGAGCACGACCAGCGGCCAGCCGAAGAAGGCGTTCTCCTCGGTCGGGTTCTTCGCCAGCCCCTGCGCCGTGCGCGCGTCACCGGCGAGGGACTCCCGGGAGTACGCCACGAACGAGGCGAGGTCCGTGGAGTAGCCGCGGATCAGCCACGACAGTCCGTGGTAGGCCCCGGGCCCGAAGAACTGGACGTACAGCGGGTACGCCAGCAGGACGAGCGCCACCACGGCGGCCGTGCCCAGGCCGGCGAGGAAGGGCCGGGCCCGGCGGCGCAGCTCGGGTCGGCCGAGGACGAGCGCCCCGACGACCACGCCCAGCCCGATCGCGGTCATCAGCAGCACTTCGAGGTTGATGAAGGCCTGCCAGACGATCGCGAGCGCGAGCAGCAGACCGTTGCGCAGCCAGCGCCCGGGCTCGGCGAGCCGCAGCGTGCGCCAGATGATCAGGGGCACGACGAACTGCGAGACGATGTTGGGGTGCGCGTTCGCGTGCGAGACCATCGCCGGGGCGTACGCGCAGAACGCCGCGCCGAGCCAGGCCGGCCCCCGGGAGCCGACGACCACCCGGGAGAGCAGGAGATACCAGGCCGTCGCCGTGGCAATCATGCCCAATGTGAGGAAAAGCAGAAACGACGCCCGCGTGCCGAACAGCAGCGTGACGGGCGTCATTGGGATAGATACGGATAATACGGACGTATTTGCCATCAGATTGACGCTGTCCGGCACGTTCATCCGGTCCGACGTGAACGGATAAACGAAATCGGTCACCACCCGCGCGCCGTGCGCCATCATCCACTCGAACTGGGACTGGTCCGTACGGTTGTCCCGGATGCCGTGGGCCGGGCGCAGCCACAGCCGCGCGGTCACCCAGAAGCCGAGCAGGACGAAGCTCGCCACGGCGGCGAGGTCCGTCCACCACCCCTTCCAGGGGCGTACGCCCCGGTCGGACCCGCTTTCCGGCGCTCCGCGTCCCGGCGCACCGGCGGGGAGGTCCGATTCAGGAGTAGTCATAACGATTCGTAGAGTAGTCAGGCTATGGCACCGCCGTGACATGTTTCGGGGTACTGGCGTACCATGTGCCGGGTTCGCCGACCGCCGATCACGCGCCCACCCCCCGACCGCAATTCGGCCACCCAGGTGCCCCGATTCTTCTGCCGTCAGCGCGGATGATTCACTCTGTCGGTCCAGGCGCGGGTCGAGTCATATCGTGAGGAATCGACGCATGGCAGAAATCACTGGGGATCAGCGCGTGCAGTCCGAGGTCCTGGAAGGCCTCGCGACCGCGGTCAACCACCGTCGCTGGTTTGTCGAGCTGGCGGTGCCGCACCTCGGTGACAACCCGATCGAGATCGGCAGCGGGCTCGGCGACTACGCTCTGGAGTGGGCGGAGCGGCTGCCCCGGTTCACCGCCACCGAGGCCGACCCGGACCGGCTCGTCTCACTGAAGGAGCGGCTGGCCGACCAGCCGAACATCGAGGTCCGCCAGATGCTGCTGCCGCACTCGGAGCGGGGCGACTACAGCGCAGCCGTGTCGTACAACGTGCTGGAGCACATCGAGGACCACGTGGGCGCGCTGCGCAGCATGCGCGACCTGGTCCGGCCGGGCGGCAACGTCATCATCATCGTGCCGGCGTTCCAGTTCGCGATGAGCCCGGCGGACATCGCCACCGGTCACGTGCGCCGCTACACCAAGAAGACCCTGGCCGACGCGATGACCGCCGCCGGCCTGACGGTGGAGAAGATCCACTACGCGAACGCGCTCGGGCTGATCGGCTACTTCATGGCGACCAAGGTCTTCCGGCTGATGCCGAAGGAGGGCCCGATGGTCAAGGTCTACGACACCCTCGTGCTCCCTGCCACGAAGGCGGCGGAGCAGCGCGTCCGCCCCCCGTTCGGCCAGTCCGTCTTCGCCGTCGCCCGCGTCCCCGCCTGACCCTCCTCCCTCTGCCCGCCCTGCCCCGCGATCTTGCACCTGCCGCCCCGGCGCACGGGGCGAAAGCCGCGAGACAAGGGCCGAAGCGCAAGATCGCGGGGCAGGGAGAGGGAGGGGAGGGGGTTACTGCTTGACCTGGTAGGTGGGGCGGATGACGGCGCGGGCCAGGGTGTGGAAGGCCAGGTTGAAGCCGACCGCGGCGGGGGTCGCGTCGGGGGTGACGTCGAGGCGCTCCACGTCGAGGGCGTGCACGGCGAAGACGTAGCGGTGCGGACGGTCACCGGCCGGCGGTGCGGCGCCGCCGTAGCCCTGGTCGCCGTAGTCGTTGCGGACCGTGAAGGCGCCACCGAAATCCTCCGCGCCCGCTCCTCTGGGCAACTCGGTGACGCTCGCCGGCAGGTTGACCAGCACCCAGTGCCAGAACCCGCTCCCCGTCGGGGCGTCCGGGTCGAGGCAGGTCACGACGAAGCCCCTGGTCTCGGCCGGGAAGCCGGACCAGGCGAGTTGCGGCGAGACGTTCCCGCCCCCGACGCTGCCGTGGGCGTACGTGGCGTCCATCGGCTCGCCGTTCTGCACGTCGTCGCTGGTCAGGGTGAACGACGACACGGTCGGCAGCAGCTCGTACGGGTCCGGGGCGATCGGTCGTTCCAGGGTCATCTGGACAGGTCCTTCCGGTGAGCGCGGTTGTCCTCCGCACCCTTCATACCCCGCCGACGCCCGCGATCGAACCGGAGGCGCCCGGCGTCCCGTACGAGGCGGCTTCGACCCGAGTCGACACGTCACGTGCGCCGTGGGCAAGAATGCCTCCCCATGGGCCTTGATCTCTACGTCGGACCGCTGACCCGTTACCACCTGAACGACTGGCTGACCATCACACAGCAGATCGGCGCACAGGACGGGTACGACGTGCGGATCATCCGGGCGCAGGAGGACGAGGACCACGAAGCCGACCCGGACGTGGTCCAGAACGCCGTACGGGAGTGGCAACAGTGGCTCGGGGAGGCGCTCGGCGGTCCCGTGGACTGGCCGGAGGGCACGACCCAGCCGTACTGGACCGACAAGCCCGACTGGGACGGATTCGGCGCCGTGCTGCTGTTCGCCGCGTACGACGAGCGTCCGGACCTGCATCCGGGCCCCTGGGGCAAGGAAGACAGCCCGCGCGAGTTCGCCGACGCGCCCGCCTACCAGGCGGCCTCGGCACAGCCCGAGCGCTACGTCACCCTGCTGTCCGGGGTGGAGTGGTGGTTGCCGCTCGCCGAGGATCCGCTGGTGATCGAGGCGTCCCGGCCGACGGGTCAACCGACCCGGATGGGTTCGATCGATCGGCTGGCCGCGGAGCTGCGCCTGCTGGACGAACGCACCGGTCTCCTCGCCGGGCACGACCCGGCCGAGCTTCGGCGCGGGCTGTTCACCGACGACCCGACGCTGGTGGAGTTCGCACGGTTCGGCCTCGCGGTGATGCTCGATCTCGCCGAGACCGCGATCGAGCACCGTCAGCCCCTACTCCTGGACTACTGACGCCACGTTCGGGCTGGGCGGGTCAGCTCGGGCACAACCAGTGAGCAGGAGCGGCAGTCGCCGAGCCCGCCGCCCGGACAGGCACCACGACGCCCCCTGGCCGCGTTTGCGCTGGCCAGGGGGCGTTGTGCTGGTCAGGGCCGGAGAGTGTGTACCGGCGCCCAGGGGGTTAACCCCCGGCCCGACCGGGGGTGGACCGGCGGACGCGTCCGGGGGTGTATCGGATGGTTGGGCGGGGCGGATTCGCTGAGGCTGGTGGACACATCAGCACCGTCCAAGGCGGGCTCGTTCGAACAGACACGGCCCCCTGATCCTCGTCTGGAGCCCGATGACCATCGTTGCAACGTGCGTCAGCACGCTACGCGGCTGGCACCGCCCGCTGGTGGCGAACGCGACGCTCATGTTCACCCTGACGTTGGTCTCCGCCGTCGGCCTGTTCGTCGACGATCGCCTGCTCATGGGCGAATCGGTCTGGGTGAAGCCGATGAAGTTCGGCTTCGCAATGGGGGTGTACGGCCTGACCCTGGCATGGCTGCTCAGCAAGCTGAGCAAGGGCAGGCGTTTCGGCTGGTGGCTCGGCACCGTTTTCGCGGTCGCCGGCCTGCTGGACGTCGGTGCCGTCGCCTACGCCGCCGCGCACGGCACCTTCAGCCACTTCAACAACAATGCCGAGCCTGTCGCCGAAACCGTGCGGACGGTGTTCTCCATCGGCGTCGCGCCACTCCTGCTGACCACTTTGATCATCGCGGTCCTGGTCCTGATCCAACGCACCGGCGACCGCGCCATGACCCGCGCCCTGCGCGCCGGACTCGGGCTTGCCATCGCCAGCATGGTCGTGGCCCTCTGGCTCGGCAACTCCTCGAGCGCAGCACCCCGCACGGTGACCGACGCCAACGGCCACCCGGTGTCCATGAGCGGCGGCCACGGAATCGGTGACCCCGACGGCCACGGAATGTTCTTCACCAACTGGAGTACGACCGGCGGCGACCTCCGCGTACCGCACTTCGTCGGCCTGCACGCCATCCAGGTGCTGCTGTTCGTCACCGCGATCCTGGGTGTGCTCGCGGCCAGTCATGGTTGGCTCCGCGACGAACGGGTCCGGGCCCGGCTGGTCGGCGTCGCCAGCCTCGGCTACACCGGCGTGTTCGCGATATTCACCTGGCAGGCGAAGCGAGGCATGCCGGTGACCCGTCTCGATCGGCAGACACTGGTCGCCTTCGCCGGGGTAGCGGTGTTCACCCTCGTGACGGCCGCTGCGGTGGTCGTCGCTGCGCGTCGGCGGTCCGCGTCACCCAGCGACAGGGAGCAGCGCGCCGAACTGTCGGGCGTGCCGGCCCACTGAGCGCCACCGGTGACGTTACTGATCGCCGACGCGGAGACCGACAACGGCGACAGCGTCCGAGACGCGGCGGCCGGGAGCGAGACGAAGTGAGACCGGCTCACCGTCCGTAGACCGCCCCCTGACCGGCATTCGTGCTGGTCAGAGGGCGTTTGTCCGGTCCGAGGGAGCGGAGGGTGTGGGATTCGAACCCACGAAGGACATCGCTGCCCTTACCGGTTTTCAAGACCATGCAACTCAAGACTTTGACCAGCATGAACGCCGTCCCGCCCGGTCGTCGCGACACGGATACGACACACGGCCCACTCAGGCCAGGTCGTTCACCGCCGCCAGCCCTCGGCTTTCGCGCCAACGGGCAAGGCTGTTACCGCCAGCCCGACGCGCTACCTAGTCCTCATGTACTGGCCGTAGGTGCTCCGACTGCGGGTCATAGCAGACAAGGCCATGGTTGGCTGCCAGCCGGGCGGCCTCGGCCGACAGCTCTCCGGCTATCCATAGGGCATCGTCAGGTAGATCATCGGCCCAGACGCGTCATCGAGCAGCGAGCCCCAACCAGAGGTTCTGCCTCCAGGCATGGGCGGCCCAGCGCTCGGCTAGCGCTGCGGCGTAGGCAAGGATGCGCGGGGTCGGACCGAACTCCCCACCTTCCATGTACTCCTCGTAGAGCTGTTCATAGACCCCGCCGGCCTCAACGTCGTCTCCGGGCTGCGCGCCCTCCCACACCGCCAGGTCGTAACTCATGCCTGAAAGTTTGCCGCCTGGTCACGAAACCGGCATCGCCCCCTGCCTTGCAAAGATCATGACTTCTGTCGGCCAGCGTCGGTTCGTGCCGCTGACCTGCTCGCCGTGTCGCCTACTGCCGCCCCTGGACCAGCCCGTCGGCGGGCTTGGCTGTACCGATGGCTGTATCGGAAGCGCTAGAGACAGGTCTATCCCCGCAAGTCGAGGCAAGCTCACCGAGATGCCCTAGCTCCCACAGCCAGTCGCCGTGACCGCAGCCCGGCGGTGGCCGGCAAGAACGATCGCGCTAGACAGCGGTGGCGGCCGACGAGCTGGGTAACCACCGCAAATTATGAGACTATCGGTACTGCGCTGATCGTCGTCTTTGTGCGACCCTTCTCGTATGCGGCACAAGAGACAGGCGAAGAGCAGGCCGCAGGCACGCCAGCTTCTTGACACACTGCAACTGCTCGGCTACGGCTCTGACCTCATCGAGCATGAGTACACGGTGTGGCTTGGGGACCGACAGGTCGAGGCTGATCTCGTCGCGTTTAGCCGCAGTGAACCGAAGGACATGAGCACGGCTGCTCTAGTCGTCGAGTTCGCTGAGGGCGCGCGCGAGGACGTGTGGGGGCAGGCTGCTCAAATCGGAAGATTTCTCGCCGCGCCGATTGTGGGGCTCGCTGATTCGGCGGGACTATCTTTGGCGACGGTGACTCGGGACGGCAGCACTCACCGGCTCTTTGACATCCCGTTCGGCGACCTGAGCCTAACAAGGGATGTGCGAGAGCATTTAAGCCCGCGTCACATTTTCGAAATGAAGACTGGAAGCCGCCAGCCCGGTCTTTTTCCAATAGATGTGTCTTTGTTAGACTATGCGCGACAAGCAACCGAGGATCGTCTGGCGCCGCGGGTCGAGAGGGCTTTAATTGCAGCCTTTGATCATCTCGGTTACGAGCGTGAGGCGAACTCCGAGCGTGACGCATTGGAGAGGTCCCACCAGCGAGCTTCAAGGCTCGTGGTGGGCGCGCTCGCAGCGCTAGTCCTTAGAGACAAGGAAGATTTTCCCGAGCTTCCCGCTGGGGCCCTTCTCGATACAATTCTCCAAAGATATCCGAGCGAGTTTTCATGGGTGCAGGCGTTAAGCCCGCTCGAACTGGACGGCTTGACTGGCGTAGTTGCCGGGCTAGGCGCAGATATTAACTTCAAGAGCCTGGATCCGCTCGTCCTCAGCGGGGTTTATGAAAGCACACTCGTTAGCGACATCACCAGGCGGCAATTAGGCACCCACTACACGCCTCCTGGACTGTCTCGGCGCATGCTGGCGGAACTACCGGTCGAGCTGATACCCCCGGGCGACCGATCGGTGCTAGACCCAACCTGCGGTTCGGGAAGTCTTTTGCTTGCGGCACATGACCGCTTGCGAGCTCTTCAACCCGCAGAATGGAACCTGGCCCAGAGCCATCACGACCTGGCGGAACACCTAAGAGGCTTCGATACAGACGCGTTTGCAGTAGAGATTGCTCGCCTAAGTCTGCTACTTCACGCTATGCCAGCGGGCAATGGGTGGGATGTAAGGCAGAGGGACGCGCTGCTTGAATACATGCCTGAAACCGATAGGCCGTCTATCGTAGTAGCGAATCCTCCATGGAGGAATACGAACACGAGCCACGGACGCAGAGCAGAGGCTGCAGACGACTTCCTGAGATGGATGCTAAATAGCCTCCGGCCAGGGGGCCTGCTTGCGGTCGTATTGCCTGTTGGCTGGCTTCGAAACAGAAGTAGCAGAGAAGCAAGAGCATCCCTGCGCGAGTCCTGCGACCTATTTGAAGTGTGGCGTCTCCCAAAGGGGTCCTTCGAGTCGGGAAACATGGCGCCCGCGGTGCTCTTCGCTCAGAAGCAGACCCCCGCGCCTTCTCGCAAGGGTCCCATCCTCTTTCGCAGAGTCTTCCGCAAGTCGAGCCTTGCTTCCTTCTATCGTGGATTGTCTGGTGGTGAGGCTTACCTGGCCGACCCCCACAAATTACCCGAGTCCGGTCCACTCCTTTCCGGCCTGCTGACTGCTTCTTTTATCGGGCGCGATGTTACTACCGTTTCGTCCGTCGCCACTGTGACTGCAGGGCCCCAACCTGTGGCGGGATTCACGGCTCGAACCACACGAGAGGCAAACTGCCTGTACCTTCCGCGTCTTCGCGACATGCGTCCTTTTGCCGAGATGCCCGAAGGTCGACTAAGCCCAATGAGATTTCCAGGCGATTTTCAAACGGGTCGCGGTGCGGTGGGCTTAGGCCGTCGGAAAGTCGTTGTCCCTGCAGCCAGTGGCCCTGACACTCCATGGCGCCTATGGACAGGACTCGACAGCCGTGGCGTGCTGGTGAGGAACAGCATGCACATGGTTATTCCACATGAAGATGACGAGGCCTACCTCTATGGCCTAACGGCCTTCCTTGCTTCCGGCTTCGCGTCATGCTGGGTTGACGAACGCGCTGTTGAGCGGAACGTCAGCACAGCAGATGTCCTGAGCATTCCCTCGCCGTCTCGCCGGTCGGACTGGAAAGCGCTGGCCGAACTGGGGCGAGAGGGAATTAGGGCCGCGACCGAACCCGACGCTCTTGGCAATATCACTCGCGCCATCGACCAGTTTGTCTGGAGGTCCTTGGAGGTTCCGCCAGAAGTGCAAACAGGTCTGGAACGCCGCCTGTCGGACTTTGTGGCACCTGAGGGGGTTTACCGGTACCAACAATCACCAGTGCCCGCAGCAGCAAGCAACAATGGTAAGCCTAGGTCTAGGTTCGGCGTCGTGCTTGACGTTAGTGATCAGCGCATGTTGATCGAGGTTGTTGGCATAACCTCGTCCGAGGGTGTTTGGGTTGATCCGCCGCCCAGCTTGCCGGCTGCATTGTGTCGTCCGGGCGCCACCTTTGACGTTATTATTCCAGACGGCGCCCCACTTAGGGACGGGCAGTACTTCTACCAGCCTGAAAGCTGGGTTGACGCCGAGGCCTTGATGCAGAACCCCGCCTATCACGATGCCCATCCGGTCGTGACTGGCACTAACTGAATTCGGTGACGGGGAGTGAACGTGAATGAGGTCAATCTGCCGGGATCTTCTGCATCCCCCGATGCCACCGAAGCGGCCAACGTCGAGGTTCTGTTTCTGAATGTAGGCCAAGGAGACTCGACACTCGTCGTCGATTATTCAACTAAAGAAGCAATACTAATCGACTGCCCGGGTGGCCGGGAGCATGTGGTCGAGCAGGCCCTTAGCGATCGCGGGTGCAAGCTAGCAGTAGCGCTGATCACACATTGGGACCTAGATCACTTTGGCGGCATTATCGGTGTTCTAGACCAGTGCGGAACCAAGACCTTGCGTTTCAACCACGAGACGCTGCTGGCTCATGGAAACCAAGGCCGCGTATTGGCCACCCTTCGGAGACTGCGCGATCAGCGATACAATCACATAGAATTCAGTGATGCTAGACAGGGTCTCGTGGGGACAGTCGGGGCGGTTCGTTTCGAACTACTCGCCCCGTCCTATCGCCAACTGCTCTTTGCTGTTTCTTCCTTCGACCGAAACCTTGCTAGCGGCGTAGTGGCAATCGAAGCGAACGGCACTAGAGTGCTTGTGGGAGGCGACGCGGACGGCAGGGTTTGGAGTCGAATTCTATCTGAGGGAATTTCGGTTAGATCCGACTTTCTCAAGTGGCCACACCACGGAGCGATGAGGCACACGGAACGCCATGTTGACGACCAAGAACTACTGGACGCAGTAGAGCCTTCGCTTGTGATATTCAGTGCGGGAAGCCATAATAGGTACGGGCACCCGCTACCATCGACAGTTAGACTCGTTGCTAACAACAACACCGACGTTATCTGCACGCAGGTAACGGAACGGTGTCATTCTGGCCTACATGAAGCCGATACTCCCTGTGCTGGCACTGTTTCTTTGATGCTTAGTCCCGGCGGACGCGTAACCAGGTCGCCAAACGGTCATCGTCTGGCTGGCTTAATCGATGGCTGGACGCAGCCGCTGTGCAGGCCGGCCACCGCCAACCCCAACCTCACTGGCTTTGTCGAAGGCGAAGACGCTCTGGTGAATTAGGGCTGGGCCGAGCCTCTCTACATCGCCCGTGCCTGCCATCCCACCCCAACCACCCACGACCGCAACCGTTCGGCAACTCCATCCTGGAGTCGTTGCGCCCCCGCTGGAGGCAGCCCTAACCCCAACCCCGCCCCTACCCTCTGCCCCTCCTCCACCTCACCCCTTTCCCACCTCGGACTCGTGAGCGGCCTGGCGAATTCCGTTCGGCAGCTCGACCGACGGACCGTCGATCGGTCTGCGGTGAGACGTCACGAGGTTGGAAGAGCCGGAAGGTAGAGCTGTCGCATGGTCCCGGTCAGTCCGGGACTCGTCACCGGTCCCTTTCACGGACCCAGGGTGACGCGCGGGGCGGGGCGTGGTTTGCGGGCCGGCTGACTTTCCGCCCCGGCGCCGTAGGCGGCCGGGGCGGCGGCTCCGTAGGAGCCGGTTGCCGCGCCCCGGCCCGCGCCGCGCGGAGCGCCTTGATCCCCTAGAAGGCTGAATCGGCAGTGGGCCTCGGCCGTTGTTCCTTGAGCGGCAACCAGGCCACGCGGTCCATTAAGCGGATCGAGGGAGCGTTGGGCACCGAGGAGCCGGGCACGGCCGAGAGTGAGCCGGGAGTCGCCGACACGTAAACGACACGACCAGTGAGACACGACGGCCCCCAGCGAGACGAAGTGAGACCGATTCGCCATCCATAGACACGCCCCCTGACCGGCGTTCGCGCTGATCAGGGGGCGTTTTTGCTGTTCATCGGCGGAGGGTGTGGGATTCGAACCCACGAAGGACATCGCTGCCCTTACCGGTTTTCAAGACCAGCGCCATCGGCCACTAGGCGAACCCTCCCGGGCCGCGCCCCGCAGGGGTACGCGACCGTGCCTAGTCTGCCACGGCGGCGCACCGGGCGAGCGGGCACGGCACCCGCGTTGAAATGATCGGCGGCATGTGGGAGACCCCGTCCGTCGTGCTGATCACCGGCATCATGGCCGCCGGCAAGTCCACTGTGGCCGAGGCGCTGGCCGGGCGGCTGCCCCAGGCGATGCACCTGCGGGGGGACGTCTTCCGGCGGATGGTGGTCAGCGGGCGGGAGGAGATGACCGCCGAGCCGTCGGAGGAGGCGTGGCGGCAGTTGCGGCTGCGCTACGACCTCGCGGCGTCGGCGGCGGACCGCTACGCCGCCGACGGCTTCACCGTGGTGCTCCAGGACGTGGTCCTCGGCGCGGACCTGCCGGCCATGGTCGACCGTATCCGGCACCGCCCGCTGGCGGTCGTCGTGCTCGCGCCGAGCCCCGAGGTCGTCGCCGCCCGCGAGGACGCCCGGGAGAAGACCGGGTACGGCGACTGGCCGGTCGCCGACCTGGACGCGGGGTTCCGCGCGGAGACGCCCCGCATCGGGCTCTGGCTGGACACCTCCGCGCAGACGCCGGGGCAGACGGTGGACGAGATCCTGGCCCGGGCGTGGACCGACGGGCGGGTGGGGTAGACACAGGGCATGCGCGCGATGACGATCCCGGAGCCTGGCGGACCCGACGCACTGGTCTGGAGCGAGGTGCCCGATCCCGAGCCCGGCCCCGGCGAGGTGCTCGTCGACGTGCGGGCCACCGCCGTGAACCGGGCGGACCTGCTGCAACGGCAGGGGCACTACCCGCCGCCGCCGGGCGCGCCCGCGTACCCCGGGCTGGAGTGCTCCGGGGTGATCAGCGCGACCGGGCCCGACGTGGCCGGCTGGGAGGTCGGCCAGGAGGTCTGCGCGCTGCTGGCCGGCGGCGGGTACGCGGAGCGCGTCGCCGTGCCGGCCGGGCAGTTGCTGCCGGTGCCGGCGGGGGTCGACCTGGTCGACGCGGCGGCGCTGCCCGAGGTGGCCTGCACGGTCTGGTCGAACGTCGTGCAGCTGGCCCGGCTCGCGAAGGGTGAGACGCTGCTGCTGCACGGCGGCGGCAGCGGGATCGGCACCTTCGCGGTCCAGCTCGGGGTCGCGCTCGGCGCCACGGTGGTGGTCACCGCCCGGTCGGCCAAGCACGAGCGGCTGCGCGAGCTGGGCGCGGCGCACACGATCGACTACCGGGAGCAGGACTTCGTCGAGGAGGTGCGGCGGGTCACGGACGGCCGGGGCGCCGACGTCATTCTCGACATCATGGGCGCCTCCTACCTGCCCCGGAACGTGGCGGCGCTGGCCACCGACGGCCGGCTGGTGGTCATCGGCATGCAGGGCGGCCGCAAGGGCGAGTTGGATCTCGGCGCGCTGCTGGCCAAGCGGGGCACGGTCGCGGCCACCGCGCTGCGGTCCCGGCCCCGGGAGCAGAAGGCGGAGATCGTCCGTGGCGTCCGCCAGCAGGTCTGGCCGCTGGTCGAGGCCGGCGCGATCAGGCCGATCGTGGACCGTCGGCTGCCGATCACCGAGGCGGCGCAGGCGCACCGGCTGGTCGAGTCGAGCGACCACGTCGGCAAGGTGCTGCTCACCACCGGCTGACGCGTCAAACCGGGCCGGCGCAGGGATCACGAGCCGGCCGGCCGTCGGCCGGTGCCGCGCCGCCACCGTCAGCCGCCGTGACCGCCACCGTCGGCCGCCGGGTCGCCGTCAGGCGGCCGGTGCCGGGTCGGCGGCCGGGCGGGGGAGCATCAGGCGGGCCCCCGAGCCCTCTCCGGAGAGCGAGTCGTCCGGGTTGTAGAGCGTGCAGCGCCGCAGCGACAGGCAGCCGCAGCCGATGCAGCCGTCGAGGTCGTCGCGCAGCTTGGTCATCAGCCGGATCTTCTCGGTCAGGCGCTCCCGCCAGGCCGCGGAGAGCCGCGCCCAGTCCTCGGCGCTGGGGGTACGGGAGGCCGGCAGCGAGTCCAGCGCCTCCCGGATCTCCTCCAGCGAGATGCCGACCTGCTGGGAGATCCGGATGAACGCCACCCGGCGCAGCTCGGTGCGGGCGTACCGGCGCTGGTTGCCGCCCGTCCGTTCGGCCCGGATCAGCCCGAGCCGCTCGTAGTAGCGCAGCGCCGAAGGGGCCACGCCGCTGCGGGTGGAGAGCTGGCCGATGGTCAGTGACTCGTGCATCACGTCGCCTTGAGTTGAAGCGGACTTCAACTTGCAGGCTAGCGGCATGACCACGATGACCGCCAACGCGGGTCGGGTGGCGACCGCCTCACCGCCGGACGACCCGACCGTGCCGCCCCTGCCCGGGCCCGTCGCCCCGCTGTACGAGCGGGTCCGCGCGGGCCGGGAGTTCGGCGCGAACGTCCGTTCCACGGTCGACGTGCTCTGGGTGCTCTACGACCGGATCCTGCGGATCACCCCGGAGACCGTCGACGCGCCGGAGCGGGACCGGTTCCTGCTCTCCAAGGGGCACGCCGTCGCCGGCTACTACGCCGTGCTCGCCGCGAAGGGCTTCGTCCCCGCCGACTGGCTGGACGACCAGGGCGGCCCGGGGAGCCGGCTCGGCGACCACCCCGACCGGATGCTGGTGCCCGGGGTGGAGATCGGCTCCGGCTCCCTCGGCCACGGGCTCGGGCTCGGCGTGGGCACCGCGCTCGGGCTGCGCGCCCAGGGCCTGCTCACGCCCCGGGTCTTCGTGCTGCTCGGCGACGCGGAGCTGGACGAGGGATCCAACCACGAGGCGATCGCGTACGCGGGCGCGACCGGGTTGGGCAACCTGACCGCGATCGTGATCGACAACGGCTCCGCCACGCACGGCTGGCCGGGCGGCGCCGCGGCCCGGTTCACCGTCAACGGCTGGACCGCCGCCACCGTCGACGGGCGGGACCACGACGCCCTGCACACCGCCCTGACCGGGCAGGACAACCACCGGCCGCACGTCGTCGTCGCGGTCGTCGACCAGGGGGAGTGACCGTGCGGGACCGTTTCGTCGACACCACCACCGCGCTGCTCGCGGACGATCCGCGTACGGCGCTGGTGCTGGCGGACATCTCCGCCGCCGCGTTCGCCCCGGCCGCGCGGCGGCACCCGGACCGGGTGCTCAACGTCGGGATCCGCGAGCAGTTGATGGTGGGCGTGGCCGGCGGGCTGGCGCTGACCGGGCTGCGGCCGATCGCGCACAGCTACGCCCCGTTCCTGGTCGAGCGCGCGTACGAGCAGCTCAAGTTGGACCTCGACCACCAGGGTGTGGGCGCGGTGCTGGTCAGCGTCGGCGCGTCGTACGACCGGGCGGCGGCCGGGCGCACCCACCTCTCGCCGGCGGACGTCTCGCTGATCGACACCCTGCACGGCTGGACCGTGCACGTCCCCGGCCACCCCGACGAGGTGCCGGCGCTGCTGTGGGACGCGGTGGCCGCCGACGGCTCGGCGTACCTGCGGCTCTCCAGCCAGCACAACGACCGGCCGTACGGCGGCGACGGCGCGCTGCGCGTGCTCCGGGACGCGGGGCCGGGCGCCCCGCTGCTGGTCGCGGTCGGCCCGGTGCTGGACGCGTCGCTCGCCGCGGCGGCCGACCTGGGCGTCACGGTGGCGTACACCCACCGGCCCCGGCCGTTCGACACCGCGGGGCTGCGGGCGCTGGCCGGCACGGAGGTGATCCTGGTCGAGCCCTACCTGGCCGGGACGTCGGCGCGGGTGGTGTCGGCGGCGCTGGCCGACCGGCCGCACCGGCTGCTGACGCTCGGCGTCGGGCGCGAGGAGCTGCGCCGCTACGGGTCGGCCGAGGACCACACCCGGTGGCACGGGCTGGACGCCGCCGGGCTGCGCCGCTCGGTCGGCGGGTTCCTGGAGTCGGCGCTGGCGCCGGCCGGCCGCTGAGCCCGCGA
>NZ_JBEOVW010000049.1:0-26508 GCF_040295705.1 Micromonospora sp. NPDC002717
CTTCATCTCCTGCCAGTGCCCCAGCAACATGATGGTCACCAGCGCCGCCAGCTCCCACCAGAAGTCCAGGTCGAACACGCCGAGACTGGTCGCCAGCGACGCGACGTACGCCACCGCGATCGCCATCGAGACCAGCAGCATCATCCCCGGGGCGCGGTCGCGGACCTCCCGTACGGCGCCCACCAGGAACGGCCAGCCTCCGTAGAAGAAGACCACCGACCCGAGGACCGGGCCCACCCAGCTCCGGCCCGGGAAGTCCAGGGTGTAGCCGAACCAGTCCATCACCATGTGACTGGTCAGCACGATCGGCACGGTGAGGGCGAGGCACAGCCAGAACTTGCGGCGGAACTGCTCCGGGTCGTGACCGGCGTGCTTGTCGTGCCCGCCGTGCCCCGCCTGCTCGCCGGATCCGCCGTGCCGGCCGGGCCCGCCCTGGTCGTCGGGCCCGCCGTGCGCGGCTCGGTCGTGGCCCTGGCCGTGGCCGCCCGCCGAGCGGGCCGCGTCACGGTGCGGGCGGAACGCCCGTGCGAACACCCAAACCCCCGTTCCCGCGGCCACACCCGGCCGGGACCACCGGCCGCCGCCACCGCCGTCGGTGCCGGGCGGGCGGCCCGCGTGCGACCGGACGCACGGACCACTGTAGGAGAACCGGGGGTCACCCGGCCGGGGATCACCGCGATCGGCGGGAGGCCGGGCCACCCGCCGCCCGACGGACGGGTTCAGCGCCGGCTCACCGCCACGCGGTCTCCTCCGCCACCTGTACGCGGTCGAGCAGCGGCCGCCACCAGCTCTCGTGCTCCCGGTACCAGGCGATCGTCGCCTTCAGCCCGTCGCCGAACCCGATCCTCGGCTCCCAGGCCAACTCGCGGCGCAGCTTGCCGGAGTCGAGCAGGTAGCGCCGGTCGTGCGAGGGCCGGTCGGGCACCCGTCGCTTCAGCTCCGCGCCGAGGCCCAGCTCCCCCAGTACGGCGTCGGCGAGCGTCTCGACGTCGACCTCGACGCCGCTGCCCACGTTGTACGTCTCCCCCAGCCGGCCGTGCAGCAGCACCGCCTCGACCGCGCGGCAGTGGTCGGCCACGTGCAGCCACTCCCGCCGGTTGCGGCTGGAGGCGTAGACCGGCAGCGGCATGCCCCGCAACGCGTGCGTGACGAACAGGGGGATCACCTTCTCCGGGAACTGGTGCGGGCCGTAGTTGTTGGAGCAGGTGGTGATCGTGAAGGGGATCCCGTAGGTGTGCCCGAAGGCCCGCACGGCGTGGTCGCCCCCGGCCTTCGCCGCGTTGTACGGGGTGCGCGGCCGGTAGGGCGAGTCCTCCGTGAAGGCGCCGGGGTCGTCCAGCGCCATGTCCCCGTACACCTCGCAGGTGGAGATCTGATGGAAGCGGATGCCGTCGCGGCCGACCCGCCGGACGGCCTCCATCAGGGCGACCGGGCCGAGCACGTTCGTCTCGAAGAAGGCCGTCGGGCCCAGCACCGCGCGGGAGTTGTGCGACTCGGCGGCGAAGTTGACCACGACGTCGACCCCGTGCTCGCGCAGCGCCCACGCCACGGCCGGCTCGTCCCGGATGTCGCCCTGGACGAAGGTGACGGCGTCACCGAGGTCGGCGAGGTTGGCCAGCGTGCCGGAATACGTCAGCAGGTCGAAGGCGATCACCCGGTCGCGCGGGTGGGCGCGGCGCCAGTGGCGGACGAAGTTGGACCCGATGAAGCCCGCCGCGCCCGTCACGAGAATCGTGCTCATTGCTCTCTCCTACCTTCGCCCGGCGGGCCTCCGAGGTGGCACCGGAGGGTCCGTCGGCGACGTCCGGCCAGTCCATGCGACGGGACCCGCCGTCGGCGGGCCTCGCGTGGGTGGTTCACCCGGACGAGTGTGCCCGGCCGGCCGGTGGAACGGGCGGCCGGCCGTTGCGGCGTATGCCCGCAGCGTCGCCGCGGAGGGTGACCGTCGCAGGCGCGGCCCGGTAGCCGGCCGCCAGCCGCCGGCGCGGAGCGTCAGCGAGGGGCCCTTCCTCTGCCGGAGGCGTGCGGAAGGGCCCCTCGCTGACGAAGCCAGCGGCCGGTGCGACGGGAAGCCCGGCTCAGCAGTCGGCGAGCTGCCCCCGCAGCTTGCCGAGGGCGCGGGCGAGCAGCCGGGAGACGTGCATCTGGGAGACGCCGACCCGGGCGGCGATCTCGCTCTGGGTGAGGTTGCCGTAGAAGCGCAGGGTGAGGATCTTCTGCTCCCGCTCGTCGAGGGTGGCGAGCGCCGGGCCGAGGGCCACCCGCAGCTCCGCCAGCTCGAACTCGCCGTCCTCGGCGCCGAGCGTGTCGGCCAGTTCGGTGGCGCTGTCGCCGGCACCGATGGGGGTGGACAGGGAGACGGCGTTGTAGGCCCGGGCGCCCTCGAGGCCCTCCAGGACCTCTTCCTCGGTGATGTCGAGGTGGGCGGCGATGTCGGCGACCGTCGGGGCCCGGTTGAGCGTCTGCGTGAGGGTGCCGTTGGCCTCGGAGATGCGCAGCCGCAGCTCCTGCAGCCGTCGGGGGACACGGATGTTCCAGGTGCGGTCGCGGAAGTGGCGCTTGATCTCGCCGAGGATCGTCGGGATGGCGAAGCCGGCGAAGTCGACGCCCCGGGAGGCGTCGAACCGGTCCACCGCCTTGATCAGCCCGAGGGCGGCGGTCTGGGCCAGGTCGCCGGTGGGCTCGCCGCGCCCGCTGTAGCGGTAGGCGAGGTGGTGGGCCAGCGGCAGCCACGCCTCGATCGCCCGCTCCCGCAGCGCCGGCCGGTCGGGGTGCCCCTCGGGCAGTGCGGCGAGGGCGGCGATCAGCTCGCTCGCGCGGGACTCGTCCCCGGCCGCCGTGGTGCGGGCGTCGGTGCTGGTCGTCGGCGCGGTGGTCGTGGTGATCATGTTGGCCTTCCTGTCCCGCACGGCGCGGCGGCACCCTGGGGCGCCGACCGCAGTGCAGCCCACCCTAGACCAACGGCTGTCGCCACATCAACCGAACGGCTGATAGACGAAAGCCACAACAGGCTAATAAATGGGGCAGTTTTCCCGCCGCTGGCTGCGGAGGCGGACCGCGCGCGTCTGCCAACGACCGCCGCTGATCATCTTGTCGGGCACACCTGTTACGGTCTCGCCGCCGCTGCACCAGTCGACCGGAGGTAGGCGTGATCAGTTCGCACGTGTCGTCGTTCGCCGGGTTGCCGGTGCTGCCGTTCACACCGGGGATGACCCTCCCCGACGACCCGTCGGCGGTCGCCTGGCGGCTGGAGGTCGAGGACTTCGACGCGGAGCCCGAGGAGTTCGCCGGCCTCGTGCAGGCGCTGCGCGAGCAGGTGCCGGCCGACGCGGTGCGCGCCCTGGTGATCGGCGAGTGGGGCGAGGCGTACGAGCGGCCGCTGCCGGTGGAGACGTTGGTGGCGGCGGCCGGGGAGTGGACCGCGCTGCGGGCGGTCTTCCTCGCCGAACTGACCTACGAGCAGTGCGAGATCTCCTGGCTCAGGCACGGCGACATCACCCCGCTGCTCGCGGCGTACCCGTCGCTGGAGGTGCTGTGGGTGCGCGGCGCGCAGGACCTGCGGCTGGAGCCGGTCCGGCACGACGCGCTGCGTGAGCTGCGCTTCGAGTCCGGCGGGCTGCCGGCCGGGGTGGTGCGGGCCGTCGGCGCCTGCGAGCTGCCGGCCCTGCACCGGTTGGACCTGTGGCTCGGCAGGTCCGACTACGGCGGCGACGCGACCGTCGACGACCTGGCCGGCGTGCTGGCCGGTGCCGGCCTGCCCGCGCTGCGGCACCTGGCGCCGTGCAACGCCGAGATCGCCGACGCGGTGGCGGCGGCCGTCGCCGCGGCGCCGGTCGTCCCGCGGCTGGAGGTCCTCGACCTGTCGATGGGCACGCTCACCGACGAGGGCGCGGCGGCGCTGCTGGCCGGCCAGCCGTTGACCCACCTGACGCGGCTGGACCTGCACCACCACTACCTCTCCGAGGAGATGGCCGCCTCGGTGGTCGCCGCGCTGCCGGGCGTGCGCGTCGACGTGTCCGACCCGCAGACCGCCGACGAGTACGACGGCACCCGGTACCGCTACACCGCGGTCGGGGAGTGATCGGCCGTGGCCTTCGGTTCCCACGCGCGGGCCTTCGCCGGTCGACCGGTCGTCGACGTCCCGGTCGACGGGCCGCTGCCCACGGTGGACGGTCCGGTCTCGTGGCGGTTCTCCCTGTGGCACTTCGACGAGACCGCCGACTACAAGCTCTCGGACGAGTTCCGGGTGGCGTTCGACCGGTTCGTCACGCAGGCCGGGCCGTCCGTGGAGTCCCTGGTCGTCGGCCCGTGGGGGTACGCGGCGTTCAACCTCGCCCCGATCGCGCAGCTCTGCGCGGCGGTGCCCCGGCTGCCCGCCCTGCGCGCCCTCTTCCTCGGTGACATGACCGGCGAGGAGTGCGAGGTCTCCTGGATGAGGGTGGGCGACGTCAGCCCGCTGTTGACGGCGTACCCGGAGCTGGAGGTGCTGCGCGTCCGCGGCGGCGAGGACCTCACGTTCTCTCCCGTGCGGCACGCGCGGCTGCGGGAGCTGGCGGTGGAGACCGGCGGGCTCTCCGCGGCGTTCGTCGGCGCGGTGCTCGACTCCGACCTGCCCGCGCTCACCGACCTGGAGCTGTGGCTCGGCACCTCCGACTACGGCGGCGACGCGCAGGTTTCCGACCTCGCCCCGCTGCTGGCCGGGGAGCGGTTCTCCGCGTTGCGCCGGCTCGGGCTGCGCAACGCGGAGAACGCCGACGACCTCGCCGAGGCCCTGGCGAGGGCGGCGGTGGTGCCGCGCCTGGAACGGCTGGACCTGTCGCTGGGCACGCTCGGCGACCGGGGCGCGGCGGGGCTGCTCGCCGGGCAGCCGCTGAGCCACCTGGCGGAGCTGGACCTGCACCACCACTACCTCTCGGAGGAGATGGCCGCCTCGGTGGTCGCCGCGCTGCCGGGCGTCCGGGTCGACGTGTCCGACCCGCAGGAGGCCGACGAGTACGACGGCGAGAGCTACCGCTACACGGCGGTGTCGGAGTGACATGCGCCTGACCGTCGTCGGCAACCCCGACAACCGTCGGGTCGGCCTGTTCACCCGGGCGGTGCTGGCCGCCGGCCTGCCCCGGCCCGCGGTGCTGCCCTGGCTCGACGTGCTGACCGGGGCGGCCCCACCTGCGCCGGGTGCGCTGGTGCGGGTCGACTCGCCCGGGGAGGACGCCGAGGTGGACCGGCTGCTGCGCCGGGCCGCCGTCCCGGCCCGGCACGGCGAGCTGGTCGGGCTGGCCGACACGTACGCCGGGCTGCTCAGGGGCCTGGGCCGGGTCGCCGCCGGCGGCGCGGAGCTGCTCAACGACCCGGCGGACGTCGCGGTCATGTGCGACAAGCGGCGCTGCCACGCGCGGCTGTCCGCCGCCGGGGTGCCGGTGCCGGCCGCGCTGCCCCCGGTGCACGGCTGGGCGCAGCTGCGGGCGGCGATGGCGGCGGCCGGCTGGGGTCGGGTGTTCGTCAAGCCCGTGCACGGCTCGTCCGCCGCCGGGGTGGTCGCGCTGGCGGTCGCCGGCCGCCGGGTGCAGGCGGTCACCACCGTCGAGGCGACTCCCGACGGGCTGTTCAACTCGCTGCGGCCCCGCCGCTACACGGACGAGGCACAGGTCGCCGCGATCGTCGACCGGATCGCGCCCGAGGGCCTGCACGTGGAGCGGTGGCTGCCCAAGGCGGGGCTCGGCGACCGGGTGGTCGACCTGCGGGTGGTGGTGGTCGCCGGGCGGCCCACCCATGCCGTGGTGCGGGCCGCCCGGGGTCCGCTGACCAACCTGCACCTGGGCAACGCCCGCGGCGACCTCGCCGCGCTGCGGGCGGCCGCCGGACCGGCGGCGTGGGCGGCGGCGATGGAGACCTGCGAGCGGGTCGCCGGGTGTTTTCCCCGCACGCTCCAGGTGGGGATCGACCTGATGTTCCTCGTCGGCTGGCGGCGGCACGCGGTGGCGGAGGTCAACGCGTTCGGCGACCTGCTGCCAGGGGTGCTGGCCGACGGCCGGGACACCTACGCCGAACAGGTGCACGCCCTGACCGACGGCCGGTGGCAGCGCTGGCGGTCGGCGGCGGCCGGTCGCGCCCTCGCCGGGGCGGAGGTGCTGCCGTGCGGAGTCTGATCGGCAGCCACGACCTGCTCCTGCTCACCCTCGACACGCTCCGCTACGACGTCGCCGCCGAGCTGGCGGAGCAGGGCCGGACGCCGCACCTCGCCCGGGCGTTGCCCAGCGGCCGGTGGGAGCGCCGGCACTCCCCGGCCAGCTTCACCTACGCCGCGCACCACGCGTTCTTCGCCGGTTTCCTGCCGACCCCGGTCGCCCCCGGCCGGCACGAGCGGCTGTACGCGGCGGCCTTCCCCGGCAGCGAGACCGCAGGCAGCGACACGTGGGTGTTCGACGCGCCGGACCTGCCGACCGCCCTGGCCGGCGTCGGCTACCACACGCTCTGTCTGGGCGGGGTCGGGTTCTTCAACCGGCGCAGCCCGCTCGGCGCGGTGCTGCCCGGCCTGTTCGCCGAGGCGCACTGGGAGCCGGAGTTCGGGGTCACCTCCCCCACCTGCCTGGACGCCCAGCTCGACCGGCTGACCGAGGTGCTGCCGCGGGTACCGGCGGGGCAGCCGCTGTTCACGTTCCTCAACGTCGCGGCGCTGCACCAGCCCAACCGGCACCACCTGCCCGGCGCGCAGGTCGACAGCCCGGCCAGCCACGCCGCCGCCCTGGAGTACGTCGACGGCCGGATCGACCGGCTGTTCGCCCTGCTCACCGGCCGGGGCCGGCCGGTGTTCGCGATCGTCTGCGCCGACCACGGCACCGCGTACGGGGAGGACGGCCACACCGGCCACCGGATCGGCCACGACGTCGTGTGGACCGTCCCGTACGCCCACTTCACCCTGCACCCGGGAGAATGGTGACCAGCACCGACACGGGCCTCGACGGCTCGCCGTACCAGCAGTACCTGTACGCGTACCCGCACAAGACCTCGTACCGGCCGTTGCGGCCCCGGCCGTTGCTGGCGGACGTGTGGCGGGCCGAGGCGCGCGACGCGCTCTTCCTCTACGTGCACGTGCCGTTCTGCGAGATGCGCTGCGGGTTCTGCAACCTGTTCACCCGCGCCAACGCCCCCGCCGAGCAGGTGACCGGCTACCTGCGGCAGCTGCGCCGGCAAGCCGAACGGGTCGCCGACGCGCTCGGCGCCGACGCCGGGTACGCCCGCGCGGCGTTCGGCGGCGGCACCCCCACCTACCTGAGCGCCGACGAGCTGGCCGAACTGTTCGACATCGCCACCACCACGACGGGGGCGCGGCTGCCCGGCGTACCGCTGTCGGTGGAGACCTCGCCGGCCACCGCGACGCCGGACCGGCTCGCGGTGCTCGCCGCGCACGGCACCACCCGGGTGAGCATCGGCGTGCAGAGCTTCCTCGACGCCGAGGCCCGCGCCGCCGGCCGGCCGCAGCGCCGCACCGAGGTGGAGGCCGCCCTGGCGGCGATCCGCGACGCCCGGATCCCGGTGCTCAACATCGACCTGATCTACGGCATCGACGGGCAGACCGCCGACACCTGGCGGGAGAGCCTCGACGCGGCGCTGGCGTGGCGCCCCGAGGAGCTGTACCTCTACCCCCTGTACGTGCGGCCGCTGACCGGGCTCGGGCGGCGGGCGCACGGCCGGGCGGACTGGGACGCCCAGCGGCTCGCCCTCTACGAGCAGGCGGTGGCGACGCTGGGCGCGGCCGGGTACCGCCAGGAGTCGATGCGGCAGTTCCGCCGCGCCGACGTGCCGGCGCCGGACGGGCCGGACTACTGCTGCCAGGACGACGGCATGGTCGGGCTGGGCTGCGGCGCCCGCTCCTACACCACGAGCCTGCACTACTCGTTCGACTACGCGGTCGGCGTGTCGCAGGTGCGGGCGGTGCTCGACGACTACGTGGCCCGCCCGGCCGACGACTTCCGGCACGCCGAGTTCGGGTTCACCCTCGACGGCGCCGAGCAGCGCCGCCGGTGGTTGCTCAAGTCGCTGCTGCGCGTCGACGGCGTCGACGCCGCTGCCTACCGGGCCCGGTTCGGCCGCCCGCCCGGCGACGACTTCCCGGAGTTGGGCCGCCTGGTCGACCGGGGCTGGGCCACCCACGGCGGGCTGCGGCTGACCCCGGCCGGGCTGGCCCGCTCCGACGCGGTCGGCCCGTGGCTGACCTCGGCCCGGGTCCGCGACGCGATGACCGGGTACGTGCCGAGGTGAACCTGGCGATCCTCTACCGGGGCCCGCTGGCGAGCTGCAACTACGACTGCCCGTACTGCCCCTTCGCCAAGCGGCACGACCCGCCGGAGCTGCTGCGCGCCGACCGGGCCGCCCTGGACCGCTTCGCCGGCTGGGTCGCGGCCACCACCGACGTGCGGCTGTCGGTGCTGTTCACCCCGTGGGGCGAGGGGCTGACCCGTAGCTGGTACCGGGACGCGATGGTGTCGCTGTCGCACCTGCCGCACGTCGACCGGGTCGTCATCCAGACCAACCTCGCCGCCCGGGTGGACTGGCTGGCCGACGCCGACCCCCGCGCCGCCGCCCTGTGGACCACCTACCACCCCGGCCAGGTCGACCGGGACCGCTTCCTGCGCCGCTGCGCCCGGCTGTCCGAGCTGGGCATCCGGTACTCGGTCGGCGTGGTCGGCCTGCCGGAGCACCTCGGCGAGGCACGGGCGCTGCGGGCCGCCCTGCCCGCCGAGGTCTACCTGTGGGTGAACGCCGCCGAGGGCCGGCGCTACGACGCCGCCGAGGAGGCGGTCTGGACGGAGCTGGACCCGCTCTTCGGCTTCAGCGCCCGCCCGCACGTGTCGCTCGACCGGCCCTGCCACGCGGGCGAGACCGCCGTCTCCGTGCTCGGGGACGGCACGGTGCGCCGGTGCCACTTCATCGCCGAACCGATCGGCAACCTGTACGACGGCTCGTGGCGGCCGGCCCTGCGGCCCCGCCCGTGCGTCAACGCGACCTGCGACTGCCACATCGGGTACGTGCACCTCAAGCCGCTCGGCCTGCGGGACGTCTTCGCCGGTGGGCTGCTGGAACGCATCCCGGCGGCCTGGCCGTCGGCGCGCCCGCCGGTGCCGGTCGCCCCGCCTCGGCTGCGCCCGTCCTGAGCGACGCGCCGGCCCGGGCGGGCGGGCCGGCGCCACCCGGCGAGGGGGCGACCGGCGCAGGCCGGGCCGCCCCCTCCGTCAACCGGGCGAGGAACCTCAGTGCGCGCCGGGGATGGCGGCCGCCGCCTCCTCTTGGGCGCGCCGCTCCTCACCGCTGAGGGTGTGCAGCGGCTTCTCCCGGATGAACAGCACGACCACCACGGCGAGCAGCGCGAACGGGGCGCCGATCAGGAACAGCTCGGCGGTGGCGGTCCCGTACACGTCCTGGACGATCCGCAGCACCGGCGGCGGCAGGGTGGACAGGTCGGGCACCTCGGCGGAGCCCTCCCCCGCGGCGCCGCCGGCCAGCGGGCCGAGCTTCTCGGCGGAGAGCGAGGCGACCCGGTTGGCCATGACCGCGCCGAGCGCGCTGACCCCGATCGCGCCGCCCATGCTGCGGAAGAAGGTCAGCACGGAGGTGGCGGCGCCCAGTTCCTGCGCGGGCACGTCGTTCTGCGCAGCGAGCACCAGGTTCTGCATCAGCATGCCGACCCCGACGCCGAGCACCGCCATGTAGACGCCGAGCAGCAGCCCGCTGGTGTGCGCGTCGATGGTGGCCAGCAGCAGCATGCCGACCGACATCACCACCGCGCCGGCGACCAGGTAGCGCTTCCACCGGCCGGTCTTGGTGATCAGCTGGCCGGCGATCGTCGACGAGACCAGCAGGCCGAAGATCATCGGCAGACTCATCAGCCCCGCCACCGTCGGCGACTTGCCCAGCGAGATCTGGAAGTACTGGGACAGGAACACCGTGCCGCCGAACATCGCCACGCCGACCAGCACGCTGGCGATGGTGGTCAACGAGACCGTCCGGTTGCGGAAGATGCCCAGCGGCACGATCGGCTCCTCCGCGCGGGCCTCCACCGCGACGGCCAGCGCCAGCAGGGCGATCCCGCCGCCGACCATCAGGGCGGTCCAGCCCGACGCCCAGGCGAAGGAGTTGCCGGCCAGGGACGACCAGATCAGCAGGGTGGAGACCCCCGAGGTGATGAGCAGCGCCCCGAGCCAGTCGATCCGCACCTTGCGGCGGGTCACCGGCAGGTGCAGGGTGCGCTGGAGCAGGAAGATCGAGAGCAGGGTGAACGGCACCCCGATCAGGAAGCACCACCGCCAGCCGAGCCAGGAGGTGTCGACCAGCACGCCGCCGATGAGCGGGCCGGCGATGGTGCCGACGCCGAACACGGCGCCGAAGATGCCGGCGTAGCGACCCAGTTCGCGGGGCGGGATCATCGCCGCCATCACGATGGTGGCCAGGGCGGTCATGCCACCCGCACCGACCCCCTGCACGATGCGGCTGATCAGCAGCACCTCGACGTTCGGCGTCAACCCGGCGATCAGCGAGCCGACCACGAAGAGGCCGAGGGAGAGCTGGATGAGCAGCTTCTTGCTGTAGAGGTCGGCCATCTTGCCCCACAGCGGCACGGTCGCCGTCATGGCCAGCAGCTCGGTGGTGACGATCCACGTGTAGACGGTCTGGGAGCCGTTCAGGTCGGCGATGATGCGCGGCAGCGCGTTCGCCACGACCGTGGAGGCGAGGATCGACACGAACATGCCGACCATCAGGCCGGAGAGTGCCTGGAGCACCTCTCGGCGGGACATGCGGCCGGCGCTGACCTCGGGGGTCTTGGCGGGCACGGTGGCGGTCATTGACGCTTCCTCACGGGTGCGGGGTTCACGGGCCGTCCGGGGACCGTTCCCCGGAAGGAGGCTTGCAGGGTCAGGACGGGTCGGGCTGCGGCAGGCCCGCGGCGAGCGCGGCGAACGCCTCGTCGACGAGGTCGGCCAGGTCCGGTCCGTCGGGGTGTGCGGCCCACCGGGTCATCGCGGTACGCACCGCCGCGCCGGCCACGGCGGTGACGAGTGCCGGGTAGCCGTGGTCGGGGTCGACCCCGACCCGCACCGCGACGACCTCGGCGACGGCCCGCTCGGTCTCGACGTTGCCGGCGACCAGACGGGGCAGCAACACCGGGTTGCGCATCACCACGTCCATCCGCAGGCACCACAGCTCGCGCTCGGTGCGCACCTCGTCGACCACGTCGGCGAGGGCGGCCCGCAGCGCGGCCAGCACCGGCACCTCCGGCGGCACGGCCGCCAGGCGCGCGACCAGCCGCGCCCCGTCGCCCGCGTGGTCGCCGACCAGCGCGTCGTCCTTGCAGGCGAAGTAGTTGAAGAAGGTACGCGGGGAGACGCCGGCCGCCTCGCTGATCTCCTCCACCGTCACCTGGGCCAGGCCGCGATCGGCCACCAGGCGGAGCGCCGCCTCGGTCAGCGCGGCCCGGGTCCGGCGCTTCCTGCGGTCGCGCCGGCCGGGGCCGGGTTCGGTCTCGGCGGTGTGCACGCGGGAACGCTACAAGCGATCTTGCACTTTGTGCAAGAAATTGGCCCCGACGTGACGCGGACCATTGGCCGGCCCGGCGGGTCAGCGGGCGCAGTCGGGCCCACGGGACATCCGGCAACCTGCGAGAAGACCGACCGGGGGCCGGTCGCCCAAAATCCAGTCATGGCTGTCACTGAGCAAAAGGCCGCCGCCGTCGCCCCCCGGGCGACACCGGCCGGGCGGGGACGGATCGTGTTGGGCGCCACGGCCGCCGGTGTGCTGCTGTCGGTGCTGTGGTCCTACGAATTCGTCGACCACGTCATCGGCGACTCCGTGGCAAACGCGGTGCTCGGCCGCGACGCCAAGGCGACCGCGATCGGGGGCACCCTGGCCGGTCTGGTCTTCGCCTTCGTCTCCGGTCTGGCCGGCACGTTCACCGCCTGCAACATCGCCATGGCGGCGTCCATCGGCCCGATGAGCCAGGCCGGTGCGGGCGGGGCGACGAGGACCGGGCTGCGCAGCCTGGTGCGCCCGGTGGGCTGGCTCACGGCCGGCATGGTCGCCGTCGCCGCGGTCTACGGCTTCGTCGGCGTACTGGTCGGCGACGGTCTGCCGCAGCTCTCCACCGCCACGGTCGGCGGTCTCCCGGTACGCCTGGTCCAGTCCATGGTCGTGTTCGGGCTGATCGGGCTGGCCTTCGTCTACCTGGGCCTGGCCGCGCTCGGGGTGCTGCGGGACCCGTTCGCGCACCGGCCGGCGGCCCGGGTCGTGGTGCTCGGCGCCCTCGTCGGCGGTTTCCTGATCGGCCGTCCGTACCCGCTGTTCAACAAGCTCTTCCACTGGGCCGTCGATTCCGGCAACCCGCTCTACGGCGCCGGCGCGTTCGTCCTGCAGTCCATCGGCAACGTGGCCGTCGTGACGGCGCTGTTCGCCCTGATCGTGGTGCTCACCCGCGGCCGCTTCGTGAGCTGGCTGGCGGCGAGCCCGTCCCGGACCGCCGCGCTGACCGGCGGGATGCTGATCGCGCTGGGCGTGTTCATGGTCGTCTACTGGGACGTCCGGCTACCGGCGATGTTCGACTACGGATGGTTCCCGACCATGCCGTACAACAGCAGGTGAGCGATGCCGGGCGGGCCGGCCGGCGCCGGACCCGCGGCGGCGGGTCGCCGCGACCACGCCGCCTGCGCGACGGTGCCGCCGGCCGTGGCCGGCGGCACCGTCGTCGGTGTCCCCGCGCCGGCCCGACCCCGACCCGGGCCGGCGACCGGCGCGTCGCACCCGGCCGCCGGCTCGCCGCCCGGTTGCGGCGGGTGACGCCCGGTCGGCGCGGCGTCGCGCTACCCGCGCGGCACGTAGGCCGGCAGCACGCCGGCGGCCAGCGCCTGCGCCACGGTCTGGGCGGTGGCGTCGCGGGGCGACAGCCGACGCGGCCCCTCCGGCCAGGCGATCCCGAGGTCCGCGTCGAGGGGGTTGACGGTGCGTTCGGCTGCCGGGTCGTACGGCGACGAGCAGAGGTACACGACGGTGGCCGGCTCGGTCAGCGCGCAGAACGCGTGGCCGAGCCCGGCGTCGAGGTGGACGGCGCGGCGGTCGACGTCGTCCAGGCGCACCCCCTCCCACCGGCCGAAGGTCGGCGAGCCCACCCGCAGGTCCACCACGACGTCGAGCACCGCCCCGGAGACGCAGGTGATGTACTTGTCCTGGCCGGGTGGCACGTCCACCAGGTGGATGCCGCGGATCACCCCCCGTCCCGAGACGGAGACGTTGGACTGCGCCACGCTGAACGGTCGTCCGACCGCCTCGGTGAAGCGTCCCGCCTGGTACCACTCCAGGAACAGGCCCCGGTCGTCGTGGTGCTGCTCCGGGGTGACCAGCCACGAACCCTCGATCGTCAACGCCCGGATGTCCACCACTGTCCTCCTCACCCGTCGCGGAACTCGCGGGCCGGTCACGGCCGGCCGTCGAGCCAGCGAATCGGAAAACCGACTCGGCGTCCACCGGCCACGCCGGGACACCATCGATCCATTGTGGACGATGGGGCCGACGGCGTGGGCATGGCGATGACGCACCGGAGGCGGCGATGAGCGCGCCGACGCCACGACTGCTCGTGACCGGCGCGGGCGGGTTGCTGGGCCGCGAGTTGGGCGAGGTCCTCGCCGGCGGCCGGCACACCACCCTCGACCGGGCCATGCTCGACATCACCGACGCCGCCGCGGTCCGGCACGCGGTGCCCGGCCACGACGTCGTCGTCAACGCCGCCGCCTGGACCGACGTCGACGGGGCCGAGTCGGACGAGGCCGGTGCGACCGCGGTGAACGGCGCCGGCCCGGCCAACCTGGCCCGGGCGTGTGCGCGCAGCGGGGCGCTCCTGATCCACCTGTCCAGCGACTACGTCTTCTCCGGCGAGACCACCGTGCCGTGGCCGGAGGACGCTGCGCCGGCCCCGCTGAACGCGTACGGCCGCAGCAAGCTCGCCGGCGAGCGGGCCGTGCGCGGCCTGCTGCCCGCCGGGGGCTACGTGGTCCGCACCGGGTGGCTGTACGGCCGCCACGGCCCCAACTTCGTCCGCGCGGTGCTGCGCCGGGCCGCCGAGACGGAGTTCGTGGACGTCGTGGACGACCAGCACGGCCAGCCCACCTGGGCGCGCGCGCTCGCCGACCGGCTGGTCACGCTGGCCGGGCTGGCCGCCGCCGGGCGGGCGCCGGCCGGGATCTACCACGGCACGGCGGCCGGCCGGACCACCTGGTACGGCTTCGCCCGGACGGTCTTCGCGCTGCACGGGCTCGACCCGGACCGCGTGCGCCCGACGGGCAGCGGGACGCTCGCCGCCCGGCCCGCCCGGCGGCCACGGATCTCCGTCCTCGGGCACGACGGGTGGGCGCGGGCCGGCCTCGGCCCGCTGCCGCCGTGGCGACGGATGATCGAGGCGGCCGTGGCCGAGGAGCGGAGCCGGGCCGAGCCGGCCGTGGCCGAGGAGCGGAGCCGGGCCGAGCCGGCCGGCGGGGAGCGCACGCGACGGAGGTCGGCATGAACGCGACGAGGATCCTCGTCACCGGCGGCGCGGGCTTCATCGGGTCGCACTACGTCCGCACCCTGCTGCGGCCGGCGGAGCCGGGCGGTGTCCGGATCACGGTGCTGGACAAGTTGACGTACGCGGGCAACCTCGCCAACCTGCGCCCCGTCGCCGGCCACCCGGCCTACCGTTTCGTCCGCGGCGACATCTGCGACAGCCACCTAGTGGACCGGCTGGTGGCGGAGCACGACCAGGTCGTGCACTTCGCCGCCGAGTCCCACGTGGACCGGTCCATCGCCGACGGCGGTGACTTCGTCCGCACCAACACGCTCGGCACCTACACCCTGCTGGACGCGGTCCGGCGGCGGCACGGCGACCGCGCGGTCTTCGTGCACGTCTCCACCGACGAGGTGTACGGGTCGATCGAGCACGGCACGTGGCCGGAGACGGACCCGGTCCTGCCGAGTTCGCCGTACGCCGCCGCGAAGGCCGCCAGCGACCTGCTCGCCCTGGCCTTCGTCCGGACGCACGGGCTCGACGTGCGGGTGACGCGCTGCGCCAACAACTACGGCCCGCACCAGCACCCGGAGAAGCTGGTGCCGCTGGCGATCACGAACCTGCTCGACGGCGGGGACGTCCCGCTCTACGGCGACGGGCTGCACGTGCGCGACTGGCTGCACGTCGACGACCACGTCCGGGCGCTGGAGCTGGTGCGGACGCGGGGCCGGGCCGGGGAGGTCTACAACGTCGGCGGGGGCACCCAGTTGACCAACCGGGAGATGGCCGATCGCCTGCTGGCGGCCTGCGGCGCCGACCCCGACCGGATCCGCTACGTCGAGGACCGCAAGGGGCACGACCGGCGCTACGCGGTCGACTGGAGCAAGATCAGATGCGAGCTCGGGTACGTGCCGCGCAAGGACCTCGACGGCGGGCTCGGCGAGACGGTCGCCTGGTACCGCGCGAACCGCGCCTGGTGGGAGCCGCTCCGGCGCCGCCCGGTGTTGCGCAAGCTGGGAGACCGCCCGGGACTGACGGCGGGTTAGCCTGACTGTCCTCGATCGACACCGGACGGGAGGTCCGCGATGGTGTCCGTCGCCTGTCACGGGGGAGCCCCGCCGGAGGGCCCCCGGGCCGCCGGAGCCGACGGGAGCGCCGGGGTGCCCGAGGTCGACCCGCGGCATCTGTCCTGGTGGACCGGAACCGATCCGGACGGGTGGACGGGGCCGCGGCGTCGCGCACCCGCCGGGCGGGCGCCGGCCACCGGCGCGGACTTCTGGCGGTGGTGCGGCGACCCCCACGGTGCCGACGCGGACGCCGACCCGGCGGCGACCGACGTCGGACCGGGTGGGCCCGGGCTCATGCCGTAGCCGTGCGGATCGCGCCGGGTACGAGCACGGTGGTCGGCCACGACCACGGGCGAAACTCACTCACCGTCGTCACGGGGTCGTTCGTACGCGCCGGATGTGATATTTTTCGCCGAACTGAGAGGAGCCGTCCCCCGCGGCCCGTCAGTACGACTCTGGGACAGCACGCAGCTGCGACGAACGCGATGTCCACATGCGCCCATCGAGGAGACACCGTGCCGGTGCCCTGTCGGGACCGTGCTCTGCCTGGTTCCCCGTTGCCGACCGGCACCACCGCGCGCGTCCGTACGACCGCCGCGGCGATCTGATCCCCCTCGATGAGATGACCTTCGGCGAGCTGGATGCGCTCCCCCTCACCGCCCTGGTGACACGGCCCGTCACGGAGCAGTTCCCCGACCTGCGGCCGGGTGCCGCGCGGTTCGACGCTCCCGCCGGCACCCTGGTGCACCACGCGGTCCGCGACGTGATGACCCGTTATCCCGCGCGGGCCGGCGCGGACGTCGCGCACCCGCGGCCCCGCACGGTGCTCGACTGGGCGGCCGGCCGTTTCCGTACGCTGATCGGGGCACCGGGCGGCATCGTGTCGTTCGGCGCCGACATGACGAGCCTGACCGAGGGGTTCGTCCGGTCCGTGGCACCCGCACTCCGCCCCGGCGACGAGGTGATGTGCACGGCTCTCGACCACGCCGCGAACGTGGACCCGTGGCGCGAGTCCGCCCGGCGGCAGGGTGCCGTCGTCCGGGTGGCGGACCTGTCGCCGAGCGGAGAGCTGACCGTCGACGCGGTCACCGAGCAGCTCAGCCCGCGTACCCGGTGGGTCGCGGTCACCGCCGGCTCCAACGTCCTCGGCAGCGCGCCGGACATCCCGGCGATCTGTGCGGCCGCGCGGTCCACCGGCGCGCGGATCTTCGTGGACGGGGTGCAGGCGCCGGCGCACCGGTTCGTGGACGTCGCCGCGTGGGGCTGCGACGCCTTCGTCACCTCCGCCGACAAGTGGTACGGCCCCCGGTGCGGGGTGCTGTGGAACCGCGACGGGCGGCCCCGGTCGGTGCTCGCCCGGACCGCCGACCGGCCGGGGGCGACGCGCGGGCCGGGCATCGAGGCGGTCCTCGCCGCGGGGGTGGCGGCCGAGGTGCTGCTCCGTTGGGACCGCTCGGCCGTGTTCCGGCACGGCGAGCGCCTCGCCAACCTGTTGGCCCGCGGCCTGCGGATGATCGACGGGGTGCGCGTGCTCGGCCGTCCGGACGGCAGGTCCCCGATACCGATCGTGTCCTTCCAGGTCGTCGGCCGGTCCGCCGCCGAGGTGGCGGCGACCCTCGCCGCCGAGGGGATCACCGTGGGGCACGGCACCTTCGGCGCGGAGCGGGCGCTGCGGGCCGTGTCGCCCGACGCGCCCGAGTCCCTGCGCGCGGGGGTGGCGCGCTACACGACGCGGGACGACGTGCGGGCGCTGCTCGGGGGCGTCGCGGCGATCGCCTCCCCCCGGGCCTGACCCCGCCGGCCGGGCGCGGCACCGGGGTGCCGGCGGGTCCCCGGCCGCGCCTGTCTCACAGCTTGCGGAGTTCCCCTCCGGCGGCGCGCGGACGTCGTGCGGGCCGAGCCGACCGTGCCACGATCGGGCAGCCGGCCACGACGAGCGGGGCCGGCCGGGGGAGGCGGGGAGGCGCCGGTGGACGTACCGGGGGCGTCGACGTCCGGGCCGCTGGTCCTCGACGGCGGACTGGGCACCGAGTTGCAACGGCACGGCCGGTCCGTGTCCGCCCCGTGGTGGACGGCGCGCTGCCTGCTGGACGCCGAGGGCCGGCGCCTCGTCTCCCGCATCCACCGCGCGTACGTGGCGGCGGGAGCGGACGTGCTCACCGCCGACACGTTCCGCACCACCCTGCGGACGGCGTACCGGGCCGGGACGGACGAGGCCACGGCCGCCGGTCTGGTCCGTACCGCCGTGGCGCTGGCCCGCCGGGCGGCCGACCCGGCGGTGGCCGGCCGGCGGGTGCTCGTCGCCGCCTCCGTCGCTCCGGTCGAGGACTGCTACCAGCCGGACCTGGTGCCCGGCGCCGCGGTGCTGCGGCGGGAGCACGGCTGGCTGGCCGACCGACTCGCCCGCGCCGGCGTCGACCTGGCGCTGGTCGAGACCATGAACACCGTCCGGGAGGCGGTCGCCGCCACCCGGGCGGTACGCGAGCACGGCCTGCCGGCCTGGGTGAGCTTCGTCTGCACCGGCGACGCCCGCCTGCTGTCCGGTGAGGACGTCGCCGTGGCGGCCGACGCGGTACGGGCGGCCGGCGCGGCGGCGGTCCTGGTCAACTGCACCGACCCGGCGGGCACCGACCGGGCGTTGCGCCGGCTCCGCGCCGCGGGGCCGGGCCTGCTCGGCGCGTACCCGAACGTGGAGGACCGCAGCGGGGTGCCGCCGGCCACCCCGGTGGACCGTTATCTCCCGCCCCGCCTGACGCCCGACGCCTTCGCCGACCTCTGGGCGGCCTGGCGCCCGGTCGGGCTGGGCGTCGTCGGCGGTTGCTGCGGCACCACCCCGGCGCACATCGCCGCGCTGCGGTCCCGCCTGGCGCCGCGTCCGGGCTGACCGTGCGGGCTCAGGCGGGCAGGCCGGCGGCGGTCACGCCCAGCTCCGCCAGCTCGGCCGTCACCCGCTCGCGCAGCGCCGCGCGCTCCGTCGCGGGCAGCAGCGCGGCGTCGACCCCGATCAGCGTCATGGCGGCGAGTTCGGCCACGGTGAAACCGTGCCACTCGACGGCGAGGCGGTGCTCGGCGAGCAGGTCGGTGTGGAACATGCTGGGATCGTCGGTGTTGAGGGTGAGCCGCACCCCGGCGTCCCACAACCGGCGCAGCGGGTGCGCCCCCGGCTCGGGGACCACGCCCGTACGTAGGTTGCTGGTGGGGCAGACCTCGAGGACGACGCCCCGGTCCCGCAGCGCCGCCACCAGCCGCGGGTCCTCGACCGCCCGGATGCCGTGCCCGATGCGCGGCGGGCGGAACGGCAGGCAGTCCCAGACGCCCTCGGGCCCCACCGCCTCGCCCGCGTGCGGCACGAACGGCATCCCCCGCGCCGCCGCCCACCGGACGGCCTCCCCGAACAGCGACGCCGGGCGCCGCGGCTCGAAACCGCCGAGGCCGAGCGCCACCACCCCCCGGCCGGCGCCGGCCACCGCCCACTCGGCGACCTGCTGGCACTCCTCCGGCGGCCCGCCCCGGACGTGGTCGACGACGAAGCGCATCGTGACTCCGGTGCGGCGGCGGGCCTGTTCGGCGCCCCGGGCCACGGCGTCGAGCTGCTCGTCGAACGGGATGCCCGCTCCCCGTCGGTGCGTGCCGGGGCTGAACGTCACCTCCAGGTGGCGGACGTTCTGCCGGTGCGCCTCGTCGGCGAGCTCCTCGGTGATCAGCTCGAGGTCGGCCGGGTCACGTAACGCCGCGCAACACTGTTCGTACAGATCTGTGAAGTGGCGGAAGTCGCGAAAGCGGAAGAGCTCCACCACCGCCGCCTCGTCGAGCCGACCGAGGTCGAGGCCGTGCCGGCGGGCGATCCGGAGCAGGGTGCGGGGCCGCACCGACCCTTCGAGGTGCACGTGCAGCTCGACCTTGGGCAGGCGGGCAAGGACGTCGGTGAGGTCCTGCCCGGCCGGTACGGCGGTCGTCACCGGGCCGATTCTAGGCAGGTCGCGGATGGACAAAATGGGGTGTACCGGCGTCGCGGGAATTTCCGCAGGCAGGAGGGCAATCTGGAAGAGGCAGTCATGTACTATGTCTAAGTAAAGAAGCGCGGCCGAGTCCGCGCTGCGGCATCGAGGAGCGCCGTGAAAGAGCAACGGGACCGCCGGACGTACGGCCAGCAATGCGGGCTGGCCTTCGCACTGGACGTGGTGGGTGAACGCTGGACGCTGCTCATCATCCGCGAGCTGCTGGTCCGACCTCGCCGCTACCGCGACCTGCTGGACGCCCTGCCGGGCATCGGCACCAACCTGCTCGCCGACCGGCTGGCCTTCCTGACCGAGGCCGGCATCATCGAGCCGCTCGACGCCGAACGGCGCACCGCGGGCTACGCGCTCACCGAGCTGGGCGAGAAGCTGCGGGAGCCGGTCCTGGTGCTGGCCCGGTTCGGGCTGACGCTGCTCGCCGAGCAGCCCGTCCGCACGGGCGCCTCGGTCACCCGGGCCTCCTGGGCCGTGCTGGCCATCGAGTCCATGGTCGACCCGGCCCGGGCCCTCGCCGACGAGGTCTACGAGTTCGACATCGAGGGCGAGGTGTTCCACGTCCGCGTCGCCGGCGGCGAGGCCCGCACGGCGCAGGGGACGGCCGGCGCGGACGCCACGTTGCGGGTCGCCACCGACGCCCGGACCTTCTTCGATCTCGGCAGCGGCGCGATCGAGCCGGTCGAGGCCGTGGTCAGCGGGGCGGTCTCCGTCACCGGTCCGCCGGCGGCACTCCCCCGCTGCCTCTACCTGCTCGGCCTCGGCGGCCGGCCGGCCGGCGAGCGGGCGCTCTCCGCGGCGGGCGCCGGCCGGCGCTGACGCTCGCCGCCGCCGGCCGGCGCGCGGCGGCTCAGCTCGACGTGCGCGGGCCCGGACAGCCCACCGTCCACCGCGGCCCGCGGCTCCGCGAGGGCGACCTGGAAACCGAGCCGGCCCCGGAGGGCGTGCCGGCTGCTGATCGCCATCAACAGGTCGGCCAGCGACTCCAGCGCCGGCGCGCGGTCGATGCCACCGACGTCCACCGGGGCGAACCCGAGCCGGCGCAGCAGCGCACTCACCTCCGCCTTGGCCGGCGGGTGATCGCCGGCCAGGGGCACGGTGACCGGGCGCCCGTCGAGGACGGGCTCGTCGAGCATGCCGGCCGGCACGGTGTTGAGCGCCTTGACGACGCGCCACTGCGGTAACAGTTCCGCTAGCAACCGCCCCCCGGACCCCGCGGAAGCGGGCGGGGCGACAGCAGCCTGCGGCGGGTTCGTCGCATCGATGACCGTACGCCCTCGTCCGTCGTCGAGCCGGCCGGCCAGGGCCAGCTCCACGGCGGCGGCGAACGGCAGCATCAGGACGACCAGGTCGGCCCCGGCGACGACGGCGCCCGTCGGGACGGACCGGATTCCGGGGTACGGGGCGAAGGGGTCGGGCGGCCGCACCGGGTCGCCGCGACCGGCGATCAGCACCGGTCCTCCGTGCGCCGCAAGCGCCCTGGCCAGGGCAGATCCCATCCGACCGCGCCCGATGATGCCGACGATCATGGACGGGGCCGCGTCGCGAGGTGGGGGTACGAACCGTGGGGTGCGATCGTCCGCATCTCTCCGCTCCGGGTCGTGGTCGAGAGCTGCCCGGCCTGGGCCGGACACGATTCGATCGGGTGCCGCCGGTTGCCGCAGCCAAGTTTCCGGCACCGTTCTTGACGGGCACTTGACGCCGGGATGACGCCGGAGCGGCTACCCAGTGCAACAGCTCCGCCTCTTTAAGTATGGAAGTTCTTCACTTAAAGTGGAGGCACACTGAGCACAGCGCCACGACAGCTGGGGGACGTGTGAACCGGACCGAGATCGAACTCCGAATTCAGATCCTCGGTCCCGTCCGAGCGACGATTCGCGGCAGGGAGGTCGACCTTGGCCCCCCGAAGCAGCGGGCGGTCCTCGCCCTGCTGGCCCTGCGGGCCGGACGACATGTGCCGCTGGACGACCTGATCGCCGCACTCTGGGCGGGACAGCCACCGACGAGGGCCGCCAACCTGGTCCACACCTACGTCGCGCGGTTGCGCCACGCGGTCGAGCCCGACACGCCTCGACGGCAGCGGACCAACGTCATCGTGTCGGTGCCCGGCGGATACCGGCTGACCATCGCCGACGACCAGCTCGACCTGCAGGTGTTCCGCGCCGGCGTCCGGCGGGCGTCGGCGCTGCGGGACAGCGGCGAGCTGGAGAGCGCGTTCGCCCGGTACGGCGAGAGCGTCGACCAGTGGCAGGATCCCCAGATCGGCGACCTGTCCGTGCTGCTGGCCGACCAGGACGACGTCGGCCCGCTGCGGCAGGAGTTCCTGGCCGCCGCGCTCGACTACGTTGCGCTCGGCCTCGAGCTGCGCCGGCCGGACGCGGTCCTGCCGCTGGCCGAGCGGCTGGCCCAGGCGGAGCCGCTCAACGAGCGGGTGCAGGCCCGGGTGCTCCAGGCGCTCACCCACATCGGCCAGCGCGCGTGGGCCATCGAGCGGTACGCCGACGTGCGCACGAGACTCAAGCTCGACCTGGGCGTGGACCCGGGCCCCGAGCTCACGGCGGCGTACCGGGAGGTGCTGGACGCCCGGCCCGGCGTCCACCAGCCGCCGTGGCGGGGGCCGGCACCGGTGGTGGACGAGCTGATCGGGCGGGCGGCGGACCTCTCGGCGGTCTGCGACCTGCTGCGCGAGTACCGCCTGGTGAGCCTGACCGGGGCGGCCGGGGTCGGCAAGACCGCGCTCGGCCTGGCGGCGGCGGAGGAGCTGCGGGAACGGTTCGCCGACGGCGTGGCGGTGGCCGACCTGGCGAACGTCCGCACCGGCCCGGACCTGACGCGGGCGGTCGAGGTGGCCGTCGACGAGCCACCGGCCCGGGGCGCCGGCCGGTGCGAACCGCTGGTGCACCGGCTGCACGACCGGAAGCTGCTGCTCGTGCTCGACAACGCCGAGCTGGTCACCGACGAGGCCGCCGACCTGGCGGACGACGTGCTGCGGAACTGCCCACAGATCACCATCCTGCTGACCTCGCGGGAGTTGCTCGGGCTGCCCTACGAGGCGGTGTACCCGGTGCGACCGCTGGGCGTGGACGCGGAGCCGGGCCATCTGGCCGCGCAGCCCGCCCTGCAGTTGTTCGCCCGGCGGGCGGCGCAGGTGCGGCCGGGCTTCCGGCTCACCGAGTCCAACGTCGAGGCGGTGGCGTCGGTGTGCCGGGCCCTCGACGGGCTGCCGCTGGCCATCGAGCTCGCCGCGGCCTGCCTGCGGACGCAGCGCCTGGAGACGCTGGTCGACGGGCTCGACGACCCGCTGCGCCGGATCCAGCCACCCCGCCGCGGCGTGCCCAGTCACCACCGCTCGCTGCACGCCGCGGTGCACCGCAGCATCGAGCTGCTGGACCCGGCCGAGCAACGCTGCTTCACCGCGCTCGGCGCGATGCCGGCCGCGTTCTGCCTGGAGGCGGCGGCCGTCGCCGACAAGGCGATCGCCGGCGAGCCGCGTACGGTGCAGATGCTGCTGGAGCGGCTGGTGGACAAGTCGGTCCTGGAGGTCCGGCACAGCTCGTCGGGCCGGCGTTACCGGATGCTGGGCACGGTGCACGCCCTGGCCCGGCAGCTCCTGTACGAGCACGGCGTGGACGGCGAACCCCCCGCCGTCGGCTGCACCTGCGGCTGCCACACCGGGCGCTGAGGCAGGGGACAAGCATCAATTTCTGCTATATGATTCTCCAGTAGATCAGCCGGTCGACGGGGCGGGAGATCGCACATGGACCAGCGCCACCTGCTCATGCACCAGGCGATGCTCGGTGACCGACGCCGCGTCGAGGCGTACGACCGGGCGCTGGCCGCGGCGGTCGACGAGGAAACGGTGGTGGCCGACGTCGGCGCCGGCACCCTGGCGCTCACCGCGCTGGCCCTACGGCACGGCGCCGCCCACGTGTACGCCGTCGAGGCCGATCCCCAGGTCGCCGCCGTCGCCGATCGGATCATCAAGGCCAACGACTGGGACGACCGGGTGACCCTGGTCGTCGGGGACGCGCGCCTCGCCCGGCTGCCGCGCCAGGTCGACGTGACCGTCTGCGAGCTGATGGGCAACCTCGGGCCCGAGGAGGACATGGCCCGCATCCTGCGCACGTTCAACCGCCGCAACCTGCGGCCCGGCGGGGTCGTGGTGCCCGAGCGGGTGGTCACCCGGCTCGCCGCCGTGCAGTTCGACGACGAGGGCTGGGGCATCTGGAGCGACGACTTCCTCGGCATGCGGCTGGACGTGGTCCAGGAACTGGTCGAGCCGTCGGCGCACCTGCACTTCCTCAGCCGCGAGCCGACCCTGCTCGGCGAGCCGGCCGTCCTCGTGGACACCGGCCGCGGCGACACCGGCCTGCGCGCCGCCCGGCCGCTGGCCCTGCCGCTGGAGCGGGACGGCACGCTGCACGCCGTGCTCGGGTACTTCACCGCCACGCTGGCGCCGGGCATCGAACTGTCCAACATGCCCTCCTACCTCGGCTGCAACTGGGCGGTCTTCGTCTGGCCGCTCCGGCACACGCGGGTCGCCGCGGGCGACACCGTGCACGTGCGCCCCCGACGTCCGGAGGGTCCCGCCGCTCGGGACGTGACCCGGTGGCGCCTCGACTGTCACCTCGACCGGGCGGACAAGCGATGATCATCTACACCGCGGCGTCGGTGCACGACCTCTCCATCGACGTCGACCAGCTCGCCGGCCTCACCTGGTCCGGCCACGCACTCTGGTACGCCGACCAGGGCCGCGGGCAGGCCACCTGCCTCGACCCGCGCAGCGGCGCCCCCGGGCACACGCTGTCCTGCCCGGGCCTGGTGGCCGGGCTCACCTCGCTCGGCGGACACCTGCTCTACGCCACCGACGGTGCGTTGCGGCTCTGCGACACGCAGACCGGCGACATCCTGCGGGACGTGCCGAGCCCACGGCCGGGCGTGCCGATCTGCGGGATGGAGGCGGGCAAGGACGGCATCTGGCTGGGTTGGTCCGACGCGCTGGAGCTCCGGCACGCCTCGGACCTGCGGCTCCTGGCCACCGTGCCCGCCCCGCTCGGCGTCACCGGGGTGACGGTGACGGACCGGTACGTCGCCCACACCGACCGCCTCGGCGAGGCGATCACCGTCTTCGACCTGCGCGCCGGGCGGAACGTGCTGCAGATCCACGTCGACGGCCGGCCCACCAGCCTGACCTGGGACGGCCTGCGCCTGTGGTACGGCGACGCCGCCAACCTGCGTCTGCGGGCGCTGGACGTGCCGGGGCTGTCCGCGACGACCGCCTGACCCGGCCTGCTGACCCCTCGGCAGAAAGGCGCACGATGGTTCCGTCCAAGTTCATCTTCGGCCTCTCCCCCCTCGGTTCGGCGGCCCTGCGCGCCGCCCCACCCTCCGGATCGCGCCGTCCACCGCTCGCACCCGGTGGGGCGGGGTTGGGCGCACGCGCGGTCGTCATCGGTTCGGTGGCGACCGCGTCACTCGCGGCGGGGCTCGCCGCAGCCGCCGGCACGGCGCTCCGGCACGGCCGGCCGGCCGGCCGCCGCCGCTTCGCCCGGGAGGTCGCGCGGACGGTCGCCCGGCTCGGCCCGACGTTCATCAAGGCCGCGCAGGTGCTGGGCACCCGCCGTGACGTCGTGCCGGCGCTGCTCTGCGACGAGCTGTCCATGTTGCAGGACGACGTGCCGCCGATGGACGCCGCGCAGAGCCGGGCCGCGCTGCGCGAGGTGTACGGGGACCGGCTGGACATCGTCTTCGCCTCGGTCGAGGAGACGCCGGTGGCCAGCGGCAGCATCGCCTGTGTCTACCGGGCGACGCTGCCGGACGGGGCCACCGTCGCGGTGAAGCTGCGCCGGCCCGGGATCGGTCCCCGGATGGCCGCCGACCTCGGCCTGCTGCGCCGGGGCGCCTCGGTGGTCGCCCGGCTGCCGATGTTCCGCGGCGTACCGGTCCGCGAGGTGGTGGACAGCCTCTGCGAGTCGGTGCTGGGCCAGCTCGACCTCGGCCGCGAGGGACGCGACCTCGACCGGCTGCGGGAGGACCTGGGCGGGGTCCCGCGGGTACGCGTGCCCCGGGTGCACGCCGCGGCGAGCCGGCCGGCGGCCATCGTGATGGACTTCATCCCCGACCTGGCCGTCGACACCGGCGCCCGGTGCCCCCGCGCGATGCGCCGGACGTTCGCGGCGTCGACGCTGACCGTGGTCTACCAGATGTTGTTCATCAACGGCTTCGTCCACTGCGACCTGCATCCCGGCAACCTCTACTTCACCCGCAGCGGGCAGGTGGTGGTGCTGGACGCGGGCTTCAGCGTCCAACTGTCGGACAAGATGCGCGGCCTCTTCGCGGACTTCTTCCTCAACATGTCGATCGGGCGTGGCGACCGCTGCGCCGCGATCGTGCTGGAGAGCGCGATCGGCGTCGCCGACGACGCGGACGTGCCGGCCTTCACCGAGGGCGTGAAGGACCTGGTGGCCCGCAGCTACCGCCTGTCGGCCAAGGAGTTCAGCCTGATCGCCTTCGCCGGCGAGCTGTTCGACCTGCAACGCCGGTACGGGGTGGCCGCGTCGCCGGAACTGGTCTTCCCGCTGCTGTCGCTGCTCGTCGTGGAGGGCACCGTGCGGTCGCTCGACCCCGACATCGACTTCCAGGAGACCGCGAAGCCGGTGCTCAACCGCGCGCTGTTCGGCATCCGCTGACGACAGGCGGTCCCACGGACGGGGCAGCTCGACAGGGCCCACGTCACCCGACCGCCCACCTGTCGAGGCAGCCTCGACCCGGTCCGGCCACCCCGTCCGGCCACCCTGCCGACGCCGGACCGGGCCGAGGGCGGCGCCCGCCCACCGGTGCCGGACGTGCCGCGGGGGGGGGCGGGCGCCGAACCGCGCCCCCCCGCCGGGCGGCGGCGGGGAGAGCCCCCCCC
>NZ_JBEOVW010000050.1:0-26338 GCF_040295705.1 Micromonospora sp. NPDC002717
TCCGCGCGTACTCGACATCCGTCAGCTCAAACCGCCCACTCACGACAGACGTGGATAGCCGAACCTGCACTCAAGATCCAGGAGACACGCCCTAGTCGATAAGTCCTCGCCTGCCCAGCCAGGCGTCGCGCCTGGCGCGGGCTGAACGACCTGGAGATCGCGCCCTCATGTGAGCGACCAGCGGGTCAACGGTGCAGTCCGGCGGACGCGATCGTGCCGTCGACGAAGATGACATGCCAGATCCAGAGGCGCACAGCACGGTCCAGATCTCGCACAAGTGGTCGGCTCCGGCACGACGTGCAGCTGACGTCCGTCGGCTACCTAGCGATCGTCTTCTTCCCCTGCCGGCCGGCCCGGGCCTGGTCCAGCGACCGCGCCCGAGCGGCCAGCAGCGCGACCATCTCGCAGACTGGCCGCGGCCGGTCAGAACGCCACGCTGTCAGTCCCAACGGCTACGGTGTCGCCAAGCAGCCAGCAAGATCAGCGGTCGGTGCGGGAATCGTGCCATCGCCACCACCATGCTGGCGATCGTCAGACAGAGCGTTCGGGACCCACAATGGCCAAGCAACACCTACTCACCTGCATCGGTGCCGGCTCGGCGAAGTTCTGGCAGGTCAGCCAGGACGGTGCCGAGCTGAGCATCCGCTTCGGGCGGCTCGGCTCCACTGGCCAGGCGCAGGTGAAGGAGTTCGACACTGCCGAGGCGGCAACCGCGGCCATGCGCAAGCTGGTCGCCGAGAAGCTCCGCAAGGGCTATACCGAGGGCACTGTCACCGCCGTGCCCGCACCGGCAGTCGGCCAGCCGACCGCGACAGCCGCCGCCCGGCCCGCTCCCGTCCCGGACCAGGAGACACGAGCGCAGGCGATGCCTTCAGCCGAGCTACCGGACGCGACCACACATGACACGCAGGAACCCGCTCATCTCCAGCCGGCTCCGGCCGGGCCGGGTAGGGCCGACAACTCGAGCAACGCGGTCGCACCTGCAGAGGCGCTGCCTGAGGTGCTGGTCGACCCGCCGTGGTCGCGCCCCCGCCGGACCCGCGACCCGGTCGTCGTCGACGGTCTGGTGTGCAGCGACGAACCGAGCGTGACCTGGCGGCCGGGCGAGCGCGCCGCCTGGCAGGCCACGCCGTCCAAGTACGTGTCGTGGGCGAACGACCCCCAGACGAACTGGACGAGTGTCGCCGAGCACGTCGCCGGTGTCCGCAGCGACGGCTACGTCTTCGAGCACCACGAGATCTCACTGTTCACCGCGGGCCCGCAGGAAGCCGCCGAGCCGGTGATCGAACACTGGCGCACTGACCACGTGTGGGACGCCGCAGACTGGATGCCCGCCGTGCTGGCCCGCTTCCAGCTCGCGGCGCTGCCGATGGCGCTCGACGCAGCCCGGCACGGCCCCGCCCAGGTCGTGCCCTGGCTTCTGCCGTTCGCCAGCCCGAAACTGGCAGCGCAGATGGCCGAATGGCTGGCGCGGCTGAAGTCGCTGCGGCCGACCGTTCTGGCGTGGCTGTCGCGGCACCCCGAAGCCGCGGCGCGGGCACTGATCCCGCCGGCACTCGGCCGGCCGGGTCCGGCCCGGGAGCGCGCGGAGCAGGCGCTGCGCGTGCTGGCGTCGGGCAGCCACGAGGCCGTGCTGACGGCGGCCGCCGGATACGGCCCTGACGCGGCTGCCGCGATCGCGGAGCTCGTATCGTCCGATCCGCTGGACGCGCTGCCCGCCACCATGCCGGTGCTGCCCGGCTGGGCAGCACCCGACGAGCTCGCACCGATCCGGCTGCGCGACGAGCCGCGCGTCCTGCCAGACGAGGCCGTCCGGCACGTGCTGACGATGCTGGCGATCTCGCAGCCGGGCGACGTCTACGCCGGAGTCGAGCTGGTCAAGGTCGCCTGCGACGGGCCCAGCCTGGCAGGGTTCGCATGGTCGCTGTTCGAGTGTTGGCGGGCCGCCGGCTACCCGGCGGAGGAGCGCTGGGTGCTGCACTCGCTGGGCCTGCTGGGCGACGACACCACAGTGCGCGCGCTGACCCCGCTGATCCGGGTGTGGCCGGGGGAGAACGGCCATGCCCGCGCGGTGCACGGCCTGGACGTGCTGGCCGCCATCGGCTCCGACGTGGCGCTGATGCACCTGCACGGCATCGCGGAGAAGGTGAAGTTCAGCGGTTTGAAGCAACGCGCCAAGCAGAAGCTGGACGAGGTCGCCGAGCAGCGCGGCCTGACCTCGCAGCAGCTGGCCGACCGGCTGGTACCCGACTTCGGTCTGGCCGACGACGGCAGCCTCAGCCTCGACTACGGCAACCGCCGGTTTGTGGTCGGGTTCGACGAGCAGCTCAGGCCGTATGTCGCCGGCGCCGACGGCAGACGGCGCAAGGACCTGCCCAAACCCGGCGCGGCAGACGATCCGCACCTGGCCCCGGCCGCCTACCAGCGCTTCACCGCCCTGAAGAAGGACGTGCGCGTCGTCGCCGCCGACAGCATCCGCCGGCTGGAGCAGGCGATGGTGAGCCGCCGCCGCTGGAAGGCCGAGGACTTCAACCGGCTGCTCGTCGGGCACCCGCTGCTGTGGCACATCGTGCGCCGCCTCGTCTGGGGCCGCTACGACGACACCGGCGCGCTGATCGGCGGGCTGCGCGTCGCCGAGGACCGCAGCCTCGCCGACATTGACGACGACATGGTGCACCTGCCGGGCGAGGCCGTCGTCCGGGTGGTGCACCCGGTGGAACTCGGCGACAGCCTGCCCGCTTGGGCGCAGCTGTTTGCTGACTACGAACTCGTGCAGCCGTTCCGGCAGTTGGCACGGGAAGTGAGCAGCCTCGGCGCGGACGAGCGTGTGTCCAGTACGCTGGACAGGTTCGCTGGCCTGAAGGTCCCCACCGGGCGGCTGCTCGGGCTCGAGCGGCGGGGCTGGCGGCGCGATCTGCCCGAGAACCAGGGCTACCAGAACGCGATCGAGCACCGCCTGCCCGGTGGCCGCACCGTGGTCATCGATCTCAACCCGGGCATCCCCATCGGCGCCATCACACACGAACCCGATCAGGTCCTGGAACGGGTGTGGCTGCGCGGCAACCGCGACGACGACGGCCTACACGGCAGTGCCGCCACATTCGGCGTCCTGCACCCGGTGACCGCCTCGGAGATCTTGTCCGATCTTGACGGACTCGTGTCTTGACCTACCAGGCCACGGCTCGCATCCGTCCACCTGCGCGGGTCGGTGCCCCGCATCGTGACCCTCCACCGGCTCCGGCCCGGGCGCGTGGCTTCGGCGTGTTGTGCCGCGTGGAGGTGGAAGGCACCGGATCCTACGCTGTGGCCCTGACTCGACTGTTGCATTGGCAGATCATCACCGCCGTGGAGGTCAACCTGACGGACCGGCAGCCTGGCGCCGCCAGGGCAAAACCGATGCCACCGCCGCCGCCCACGCCGTCCGGTCGGCACAAGCCCAGTTGGCCAGGCCTCAGCCCTCGGTGACGAGTCCGGCCTCGCGGGCTTTGACGACTGCCCGCACCCGGTCCGGTACGCCGATCTTGGTGACCGTCGCTCACGCGCTCAACAGCCGCCCCCGCAAGACACTCGGATGGCGAACTCCCGCAGAAGCCCGCAACGATCACCTACTCTCAATCCAAACAAGCGGTGTTGCGACGACCCCTTGAACCCGGGAGGTACACCTCGGCCGACTTCGCCCGAGCCTGCGCCCGATGGAAGGTACGCCAGTCGATGGGGCGGGTCGGATCATGCTTCGACAACGCCGTCGCCGAGGCCACCTTCTCCACCATCAAGGTCGAGTACGTACACCGCCGCCACTTCCGCACCCGCACCGAGGCCCGGCTGAAGATCGCCACCTGGATCACCCGACTTCTACAACCGGCATCGCCGGCACTCCGTCTGCGACTGGCGATTCCCGGTGTTGGGGTGCGCTGATCTCAGTCGGGCCGCTACGAGATCCTGGGCCGGCCCTGCTCGTGCCGAATCCCACGACGACCGGCGCGGTGGAGGCGTTGGTCGGACCAGACCGTGGCTGGGCGTGGCTCGGCGTCGGGCTGGTCACCGTTCTTGCGGTCGCCGGCGTCAAAAGGGCCAAGCCCGACGAGCCCACCACAAACGACGGCTCGGCCTCGAATTTCGACCATGATCCCGAATGGCGGCTGCCCTACTAAAGCGTGGTCAGTGTTTTTGGGTCTCCCAGACCGGCTGCTGGGGCTCGTCGTTGTGCACGATGATGTCGACGTGATCGGTTGGGCGGACCGTAGCGAAGTAGAACTGTTGGGAGGGGATGTAACGCTCGCGCCAGCGCCGTTCGACTTCGGCCCGAGATGACACCCGGCGCTCTCGGATGACTGCACGATCCACGGTCGTCTCGAGCGCGGTCGACACGAAGATGCGCAGGTCCCACCGATCAATCAGTTCCGGGCGCATGAGGAAGACGCCGTCGAAGACCAGCACGGCGTCGGCGGGGGCAGTCGTGACCGGCGGGGACAGGGCAGTATCCGCGGTACGGTCGTAGACCGCGTGTTGGAAGCGTCGATCTCCGCCTGGGCCGAGCGGATCGAGCAGAACCCGGTTCAGCGCGTCGTAGTCGTGGGTGTCGAAGTAGCAGCCTTCGGCCGAGTACTCGCCGCGTGGATAGCGCTGTGCCCGTGGGAAGAGGAAATCGTCGATTGTTGCGCGGATGACGTCGCGGCCCTGCATGCGCAAGGCGACGGCCAGTTCGTCGGCGAGGGTGGTCTTGCCTGCGGCGGGCGGTCCGTCGATGGCAACCCGCGTTGGGTGTGCGACTGTGGCGGACCCGACTGCCTCAGCCAGGCGGCCGAGCAACTCGTCGCGGGTGCCTTGGTCCATGTCCTATCCGTCCTAGTCTCGCGAAGGTTGCCATGTCGAGCCGACCTTATGCGCGCCAGGCTCTTCGCACGCGCCACTGTCCGAGTGAGCAAGGTTGCCGCATGTGGAAGCGGCTTCGGTCGCACACGGATGGTCATGCCGGCGCTGGTCGCTCGGCATAGCGTGACCGGTCATGCCGCGATCAGGGTGGGGGAGCGTGGAGTCAGTGTGCCGTCGGTGCCGGCCTGCGGCGAATCCGCCACCACAGGTGGACGAGGATCGGTGGCAGCGCGATCGCGGCGCCGGCGAACGCAAGTGCCCGGGTGCGACGTTGCTGGATTTCTTCACGTAGTTCTTCATAGGTGGCGTGGTGTTCGATGACGTCGCCGCGGGACCGTACGCATTCGTCGCCGGACCCGATCTGGTGCGATGATCTAAGCACCTGAGGGACGGCTCGTAACTCGGTGGTCGGTCCATGATGGATTATGTCGGGGCCTCACGCCGATGCCCCCACGCTCTCCCCTGAATCGGCCAGCCGAGTGTGACGGCGCCAGCAGTCGGCGCCCCGCCCCAACGTGTCACCGAGGACGTTCGTGGGCGTGGGTGGCGAGCACCGCGCGCAGTTGCGATGGATCCGCCTCGACCAGCCCACGTTTCGGCAGCACCACTGACATTGCGCCGATGCCCTTCGACGCCAGCAAAACAAACGACCGGTTGGTCTCGATGTAGTAGGGATAGTGCGACCAGGCGGTCGTGGCATCCCCGGTGCTGGTGCGGAGATGGATGCCGGCATCGGTCGCCGTGGCGTGGACGGGCTGGGACAGCCAGGGGTTCCCGCGTACGAGGAGTCGAGCCTGCCAGCGATAGATCGCTGCGGTGAGGAGGCGGAGCAGCAGGATGGCGACCCCTGCGATGACGGCTGTCACCGCCAGCGCGATGGCCAAAGCAATGGCGGCGGCACCCGCCGACAGTTCCCAAATCTCGGCGGAGATGAATCCCATGATGGCGGCGCCTAGTGCGGCGACCGCGAGGACGGGAACCAGCCAACGACCCCATAGGCGGTGCTGCTGAGCTGCGATACTGTCGCGCAGATCGTCATCCGTCAGGGTGTAGGCAAGCTGAATCGGACGGATCGTGGCGCGCGCGGGCAGCATAGATCAGCACCTTAGCGTGACGGGTCGTGGCGTGGCTCGCGGCCACAGTTGCGGTCTCCGTTGGACGGAACCGCTCCCGTTCCCCGTCGGCCGACTTGGCCAAAGTGGCCAGGGCATGGCGGTGAGCTGTTGCTGCCCAGCGTGCTCCGCAGCGAGCAGGCCAGATGGGGTCCGCGCATGACAGCGACAGTCCGATGCACCCAGGGCTCGGGTATCCGCTTTTCGGCACGTCCGGATGCATGCACCCGTGAGCTGGTTACCTTGCGTGACGAGCGCATCGCGGCAGGCCCGGGCGCCGTACGCCCAAGGCCAATGTGTCTGGGCAGTGCAGCCGCCACAACTCGGAGACGTTAGGGATGGTCAGACGCATCCGCTCTTCAGCGATTAGCGCATTACTCAGCATCACGACAAGCCTCTGCGGTCCGCGTACGGACGTGCCGATGAGCGGGCACGTCGTTCTGCCCGTCCCCTGTCTGCCGAGAAAGCCCGTTGCGAGTGGCCGGCATCGGATGTTTGGTTGATCGGCCACCAGTATGGGAGGCAAGATGACGCGTATGTCGCTGCCCACCCCCACGCTGCACACCGCTCGGCTGCGACTGCGTCCCTTCAACGACGCGGATGCGAACGGCCTCTTCGCGCTGCACAGCAGTGCCTACGTGCTGCGCTACTGGGACGCGCCGCCGTGGAGCGAACGCGTGCGCGCCGAGCGGTTCATCACGGCTTGCCGGCAGATGGCAGAGGAAGGCACCGGGACGCGGCTGGCGGTGGACCGGGTTTCCGACGGGGCGTTCATCGGCTGGTGCAGTTTGACCCGGTGGAATCCGGACTACCGCAGCGCGTCGCTGGGCTACTGCTTCGACGATGCCGCGTGGGGCCAGGGCTACGCGACGGAGGCCGCACGCGTTCTGCTGCGGTGGGCATTCGACACGCTGGACCTGAATCGAGTCCAGGCCGAGACCGATACGCGCAACGCGGCATCTGCCCGCGTCCTGGAGAAGCTCGGATTCGTGCGTGAAGGGACGTTGCGGGAAGACTGCGTCGTGAACGGCGAGGTCTCGGACTCGTGGGTTTACGGGCTGATCGGGCGGGAGTGGCGGCCGTCGTCCGAGCCGGTTCCCGCCCGCTAAGTCCTCCTCGCTCGCGAGAGGGCGCCCGGCCTCCGGGCGCTTCGTCCCGCTGGTTGGAGGGGCCGGCACAGGGCACTCTCTTGCCAAGATCCGAGAGCCGAGCGCAATGTAGCGCCACCCAGCCAGCTCAGCCCCATCATGCCGATCTGCCGATGAGCGGATGTCTGATCATGCTGAGCCAGGTTCGGGCCTGCGGCTTCTGCGCGAAGATGTGGTCCGTGACGAGCGTGGGGCATCGGCAACGCCTGGACGGCCGCCTGCTGGCCTGTCGGGGTCGGCCGGGTCGGGGCTGGCCCGCCGCGGGGACGCCTCGTAGGAGATGAACTCGAGCAGGCTTCCATCAGGATCGCGAAAGTAGACGCTCGTCCCTGTCCCGCCGGCACCGAATCGCGGAACAGGTCCTGTTTCCACCTCGACATCGTGCTGTCGCAGGTGTGCCACCGCCTCCTCGATCGGCCCCTCCCAGACGAAGCAGATGTCACTGTTCCCCGGGCGAACGGGGAGACGGGCAACGTTGTCCGCAAGGTCGACACCCGGCCCATGAACGTTCAACTGGTTGGGACCGACTCGGAACGCAACGCGGTCGCCGCCAACGCTGATCACCTCAGCACCGACGACATCACGATAGAAGTCGGTGGAGACCCGCCAATCCGAGACAGCAATGACGGCGTGGTCCAGCCGAGTCACGGGCACCATCTCACGACCTTACTTCGCGAGGTCGCCCACGGTCGTCCGGATCTGCCGCATTCCGCTCGTCGCGGCTGTCGACGACTGGTCCGGACCGGGAAGTGCCGTTGTGTAGGGCTTCGGGTCCTGACGTTCTCGTCGTAGGTTTGATTGGGTCGCCTGTCAATCTCTACTGTCGCGCCGTGGATGTGGACTGGAACGCGGAGTTGGTCGACCAACTTGAGTGGCACTGGCAGCATCAGCTTCGGCCACGGCTGGACGGGCTGACCGATGACGAGTACTTCTGGCAGCCGGTCCCCGGCTCCTGGACTCTAAACCGGCGCGGCCAGAGTTCTGCGCCGACGTCGATCGGCGCAGGCGAATTCACCTTGGACTACGCCAGCCCGCCCCACGACCGCGCGCCGGTCACCACGATCGCCTGGCGGCTGGCGCACCTCATTGACGTGTTCGGGCCACCCACCGCACCCCACTTCGATGGCTCGCTTGCTGGTCACCGGGCCGTCGCCTACGCGGGCACCGCCGAGGCGGCACTGCGCCAGCTCGACGATGGGCACGATGCGTGGATCCGCGATGTCCGCCACCTCGGCGCAGCCGGATTAGCTCAGCCGCAAGGCACCATCTCACCGCCGGAGTACGCGGGCGCACCGATCGCGAGGCTCATCCTGCACGTCCACCGCGAGGTCATTCACCACGGCGCCGAGATATCGCTGCTGCGGGACCTCTATCTATGGAAAGGCAGCCGAGGTCACCTCTGACGTCCCGGTAGTCGTACCGATCTGGTGCACGCGCATGCCGCGAAGCGCTCGTCACGCAAGGTAACCAGTTCACGGGTGCATGCATCCGGAATTGCCGATGAGCGCATCGCAGCCCTCATGCCTTATCTTCGGGTCGCTTTCAGCGGTTCTGTCGCTCGATGCCGCGCCGGACGAGGCCGCGGATGCCGGGGAGGGTGATCGCTCGGATTATGGCGTCGTTCATCCAGACGTGGAACCGGCTCGGTGGCGCGTACTGGTACATGCCGCGGCGGGCGAGCGCCTGCCGCTTGACGATCTCGGGGCGTAGGCCGGTCTCCCATTCCGCGAGAGCGGAGGGGATGTCGTGGCCGTGTCGCTGTAGGGCGGTGCCGAGCTGGTCGGCGCCGGCGAGTGCTAGGGCCGCGCCGTGTCCGGCGAAGAGGGTGACGCACCAGGCCGCGTCGCCGAGGAGCACGGTCCGGCCGGTGCTCCATCGTGGCACATCCACCTGGCTGATTCGGTCGAAGTAGGCGCCGGCCGGGTCGGTCTCCAGGTGACGGATCACCTCGGGTACGCCCGCGGCCAGGTCTCCGAACGCTGCGCGAAGCGCGTCCACCGGTCCGCGTTCCAGCTCCCGCCCTGGGTTCGCGCAGCGGTACGTGAAGAAGGCCGAGGACCGTTGCGGGCCCAGGTTGATGATTGCCGCCGTGCGGCCTGGGCCGATGAAGGTCGTGGCGGACGACTCGGGTACGGCCGCTACCGGATGCGTAATCGGGAACGCGGCCACGACGTACGGCAGGTCGACGCGATGATCGGGGCCGAACATCGCAGTCCGGGTCGCGGAGTGAACGCCGTCGGCGCCGATGAGCAGGTCGGCGTCCTCGGTGGTGCCGTTGCTGAGCCTGATCCCTACCTGGTCGGCCTCCTGGTTGATGGTGGAGACGGTGGTGCCGAAGCGGATCTCGGCGTGGTCGCGTACCTCTTCGTACAGTGCGGTCTCGAGGTCGCCTCGGAACACCGTCATGGTGCGGGGGCCCAGTGTGGCCTCGGCGACGGCTGAGGGCACCGTGAGCTTCGGCCTCCCGTCCGCTCGGACCAGCACGGTAGTGAACAGGCCCAACGCGCGGTCGGAGAGGGCGGGGATCAGCCCGAGCCGCTCGGCGGCGTCGTAGCCCGCGCCGAGCAGGTTCACCAGGTAGCCACCGCTGCGCCGGGCCGGGGCGCGTTCCACGACGAGCGTGTGCCATCCGTCCAGGGTCAGTCGTAGGGCCGTGGCGAGACCGGCTATACCGGCACCGACGATCACCGCTCGTTTCATCCGCACCCCCGGCCAGAATGAGCAACTGCTCAAACAGTATGAGCACATGCTCATATCGGCGCAACATGATTTAGACTTCGGGGCATGCCACGCGGAGTCGCCATCGCCGAACCTCGGCAGCACCTGTTCGCTGCCGCGGAACGCGTGATCGCCGCAGAAGGCCCCAGCCAGCTCACCAGCCGAGCCGTGACCCGCGAGGCCGGCGTCGCCACGGGGCTGCTGTTCGCCCACTTCGCGAACTTCGACGACTTCCTGGTCGGCTACGCGGTCGACCGGAGCTTCCAGATCGCCGGCGCTGCGGCCGGCCTACCCGGGCGCGTTGGCACCGGCACGGTCGCCGCGAACCTCAGCGAGACAGTCCTCGCGACCCCGTTGATCACCCTGCTGGCCATCATCCGGCTGATCGCCTCTCGGCCGGCGTTGGCGGCAGACGTCGAAGCGGTGCTGGGCAACGGAACCGCCGCACTGCGCCCACTCGAACGCGCAGCCGTCGAATACCTGGTCGCCGAACAACAACTCGAACGGATACCTGCAGGCACCGACACCGAGGCGCTGGCTCTGGCCGTGGTCGGCGTGCTCCACCACGTCGCACTCACCGACGGAACCGACCCGGCGGCGGATGGCCGCATCCGCCGCACCATGGCCGCACTGATCGACGGCTCCCAAGCCGTCACTTCCTGACTCGATCCCGCGCGACCAGACACCCGCCGCCAACCATCATCCGGACCTGCCGCGAAGCGCTCGTCACGCAAGATAGTCGGCTCACGGATGCAAGCATCCGGACGTGCCGATGAGCGGTCGCCGCGACATGCGCATCCTGCGTGCGTCGGTCGGGTGCACGTGTTGTGCGGGGGTGGGACCGGGTGGAGGATTAATGGGCAATCGCACTCGGCGACCTGAGGGAACTCTGAAAAGGTTGCCCGACCTCCGATGAGTTCCAGCACGGTGCCGGGTCTTCAGGCATATCCACCTTTCGCGCGCGAATTTGGAGGCACCTTGAAGCTCTTGCTTACGTCAGGCGGCGTCACGAACCCAAGCATCCACTCGGCGCTCGTGCAGCTCCTCGGCAAGCCGATCGCCGAGTGCCACGCCCTCTGCGTCCCGACAGCACAGTGGGGTCACCCGATGTGCGGTCCGAAATCGGTGCGGGGTTTCGTAGCCGCCGAGCCCATGTTTCAGTACCTGTCCGGCCTGGGTTGGGCGTCGCTCGGTGTCCTCGAGCTCACCGCACTGCCCACCATCGGCGCGGAGCGATGGGTCCCCTGGGTTCGGGAGGCCGACGTACTCCTGGTCGACGGCGGCGACGCGACGTACCTGTGCCACTGGATGCGGGAGTCCGGGCTGGCCGATCTGTTGCCATCGCTGCCCGACGCGGTCTGGGTGGGGGTGAGTGCCGGAAGCATGGTGATGACGCCCCGGATCGGAACGTACTTCGTCCAGTGGCCGTCCGCGCCGGACGACCGCACCCTGGGAGTCGTCGACTTCTCGATCTTCCCGCACCTGGACGCTTTCCCCACGAACACCCTGGCCGACGCAGAGCGGTGGGCCGCCGAAATCGGTGTCCCGGCCTACGCCATCGATGAGCAGACGGCCATCAAGGTCGTCGACGGCTCCGTCGAGGTGGTCTCTGAAGGGAAATGGAAGAAGTTCGGGTCGTAGCCGCCCGGCATCCGTGACGTCGCGTCGTTTGGACGTGACCCCGTCGACTTGCAGCACTTCCGAGAGCGCCCGCCCATGTCGCAGGTCGCCTGCGTTGCGGCCATCCGGATCTGCCGCGAAGCGCTCGTCACCGAAGGTGACGTCGGCGCCGGTCGCCGATGTCTGGACGTGCTGATGAGCGCGCACGCGAACAGCGGTGCCGGCCGCGGGTCAGGGGTGCCGGATTCGTAGCGGTTCTTTTCCGGCTTCGCCACTGGTCGCACCTCGGCCCTGGTCAGACGCGCGCTTCTGCCGTGATCCGCTCGTCGCGATTTTGACATTGCGACTCGGCGCCAAGCGGGATCGAGGCTGAGAACGTACGCCGATCAAGGTGCAACGATGCGGCGAATTGCTGCGATCCGGGTGATCCAACTACTCAGCCGAGTGATCTTGACAACGTCGCCGGTCTTCGGGGCTTGGATGATGAGCCCTTCACCGAGGTACATGCCGACGTGGCGCGGGTTGGCCATGGTGCCTTTGCTGCCGGGGATGAGGACGAGGTCGCCGGGCAGCATGAGCGCCGGGTCAGCCACGGGCTTCCCGGCGTTGGCCTGGTGGGTGGTGATGCGGGGGATTGAGATGCCGGCCGCCCGGTACGCCGACTGCATCAGCGACGAGCAGTCGCATTGCTTGTCGGGGTCACCGGAGTGTGGGTCGGTGCAGGTTCCGCCGAAGTAGTAGGGCGTGCCGAGCTGGTTCACGGCCCAGAGGATGGCGGTGGTCACGGCGGGTGGGGTGCTGGCGGGTAGTGCGAACCCGGCTGGGAGGGCGGCGAGCGCGTTGGTGGTGCAGTCGGCGAGGGTGCTGGTCAGCTGCTCCACCACGTGCAGGGCGTCGTTGGTCCACTTGGTGTACGCGTCTGGGAAGGCGGAGATCTGTACCGCCTGGGCGGCTTGGGTGAGCGGCATCGTCTCCCAGCCGGGGATGGTCAGGAGCTTGTCGAAGAACTTGCCCGCTTGGTAGGCGGGATCGGACAACTGCTCGACGGTGCCCCAGCCCTGGCTCGGGCGTTGCTGGAACACCCCGATCGAGTCGTGGTCGTTGCGGTCGCCGAGGAACGGCAGGTCTCGTAGGCCGGATTCCTGCATGGCGGTGGCGACGCCGACGACCCAGCCCCAGCGGGACACGCCCTTAGCGACGCCGGCGTCGATGATGGTCGCGGCGATGTCGAGCTGCTCGGTGTCCCAGGTGCTGGTGTCGGGTGGCTGGCCGGAGGGGCGTACGGCGGGTGCGGCGGCGATGCCGCATCCGCCGGCGCCTCCGCCGAGGACGGACGACAACAGCAACATGGGCAGGCCGAAGCAGGCGACGATGACGACGGTGACGATGCCGATGATTGCCTTGGCCATGGTGGTTACCTTTCGTGCAAACAAAAAGGCCGGTCTACGCGCGAGTGCGCGGCCGGCAGGGGGTGAATTGGGGATACGGGTTAGAGGACGTGGATGAGCCGCAGCAGCCCGTGGGCCTTACGGAGGAAGTCGGCGATCAGATCGCTGGCCTCGAACAGCGGGTGGCGGCGACGCCTCGGTAGCTGGCGGCGTCCGAGGCGTAGTGGTAAGGGGGTAGCGGATATGGGCGCTCATTGGCTGCCCGCCCGGTTTGATCGCCACCTGGTCGTGCCCGGCTGTGCCATGGGGCGTGTCTCTTCCTGTTTGCGGGCCGGGGCGGCGGCACGGGTGACCGCCGCCCCGGGGGGTGTGGACGAGGGTGGTCAGACCTTGAGCAGGTCGAAGGCGGCCAGCTTCAGGTCGCCGACGTTGCCGGTCAGCACCCGGTTGGCGCGGGCGATCTCGTTCTTGGCGGGCTGGTAGTGGTCGAGGTACTCGGTGATGGCCTGGAATCCGGCCCACCGGCTGCCGGTGATGGCTTTCTGGGTGTCGGCCTCGCGGATCAGGTACTTAAGCGTGCCGAGCCGCTGCTTGGCGTTGTTGCGGGTCTGCTCGGAGGCGTTGTCCTTGACCGGCCACACCTGCGCGACGACGTTCTCGAACTCGCGCATGGTCAGCTCGGTCTGGAGCATCCGTTCGGCGGCTTTCTCGAAGGTCTCCATGTACTTCCACATCAGGCCGAGGGCTTCGCGGGCCTGGCTGATCTGGGAGTTGACGTTGGAGGTGTGCCGGAACGTGTAGTGCCCGACCGCGTTCGCGAAGGCGGCGCGTTGGGTGTTCGCGCACACCACCCGGATCGGGCTGGCGTCCACCCGCAGCGCGGCGGTGCCGTCATGCGACGTGGTGCCGATCAGGTAGATGTCCATGCGGTCCACCCCGCCGATTTCCATCGCGTCCGGGAGCTTCAAAGTGACGAACACGCTCTTGCCTCGGCGCAGGCTGCCGGCGGTCTCGAAGTGGGCGCCGCCCACCTGATCCACGAGGCGATCCAGCATCTCGGCGCACTGCTCGTTCTGGACCACGGTGTAGTCGGTACCGACGATGCCCAGGTACTCCGTCTCACCGGTGACCGGGTTGCGGCGCACGGTCATTCGCTTGTCGTCGGCGGGGACCTGCACCTCGACGCCGTCGACGAGGTCGACGCCGACGGTGGGGATGGTGCGGACGCCCCAGTCGCCGAGGCGGGCGGCGGCCATGATCTCCTCGGCCTTCATCGTGTCCTGGGTGACGGTGCCCAGCTGGTGCCAGGCCGACAGGCGGGCGCTGGCGAAGGCGGTCGTTCCGTCCGCGAACGTCTCCAGTTCGTGCGGCACGGGGTTCTCCTCTCGATGTGCCGCAGGGGCCGAGCACACGGCCCGGCCCCCGCAGTGGGACAGGGATTCGTGGGTCAGGACTGCTCGGCGGCGTTGCCGCCCTGCTCGGTGCTGCCGGCGTCGGCCGGCGCCGGGTAGGCGAAGGTCAACGGAGTGTCGGAAACCAAGAGGATGCGGCCCGCAGCGGCGGCCTTGGTGCAGTTGTTCCGCACCGCCCCGGAGCTGACCACGCGGCCGAGCTGCCCGCTGATGACGGTGGCGATGTCCTGCGGGGTCATCGCCTTACCGGGGTTGGCGGCCAACACGTCAAGAGTCAGCTTCTCCAGCTCGCCCCGGCCGAACGGCTGGCTGCCATCGGCGTTGACGGTGACGTCGCCGCGCCGGCCCACGCTCCTGGCAACGCCCGTCGCGCGGCCGGTGGTGCGGGTGGGCAGGGTGACGACGTGGGTCTCACCGTCCGGGCCGACGACGTGCAGCGTGCCGTCCGGACGGATCAGCGGCAGCACCGTCGCCGTGGCGCTCGGCGCGGTCGCCAAACTTCGGTTGACCTGGAGGCAGAGCGGGCAGCGGGGCGGCTCCGGGTTGGGGTCGACCTCGCTGGCCTTGGTCGGACCCGGGGTCCACCGTTCCGGCAGGCCGGGCAGGCGGCGCGCGGCGTCGGCCTGCTCCATTGCGGTCAGCAGCCGGGTAGCGGTCGGGTGCCCGATGCCGCTTTCGGCCACGATTACGTCGAGCGTTGCGCCGTCGTCGCCGTGGTCGGCCAAGACGCCCTTGATGGCCATGACCTTGCGGTCGCCGGGACGCGTCGGCTGCGCAACGGTGACCGTCCGACCCTCGTCGTCCTCGCCGTCGTCCTCGTCGTCTGAGCCCTCGTCGCTGTCGTCGTCCCGGTCGGTCTCGTTGCCGGGCCGGTCGGCCGGCTCGGTGTCGCCGGTGTCCGGCTCGTCGGCCGCGTTGTCTAGGTCCGGGCCGTCGAGATGCTCGGTCTCGTCCGCGCCGGCCGTGTGCTCGTCGCCGACGTCGGCGACGTCGTTCGGCACAGCATCGGTGGCCTCTGCCAGGGTTGCCAGGGACCACCGGGTCGGCGTGCCCTCGGCCGGGTCGGCATCGGTGCTCACCGCGACGATCACACCGGCGTCGGCCAGGGTCTTGATCGCCTTGTCGGTCGTCGACCGGGCCTTGCCGGCCTTGTCGGCCAGCTCGTGGACGTTGCCCTGACCGATCTCGGTCAGGGCGTCGAGGACGGCCCGCGTGGCAGGCGTCAGGGACAGGTTCTCCATCGAGTTCCCTCCTTGGGAACGTGGGTTGGGAATGCCGGGCACGGTGATGTGCCGGGCGGTGGTGCGCCGGTTCGCGGGCAGCGGTCCGCGCGGCAGGCGCGTGAAACGGTGCGCTGCCGTGCTCGGTGCTGCTGGATTGCGGCCCGGTGGCCTCGGTGCTGCGGGATGCAGCCGAAAGGGTTAGTGGCCAAAGACGGCAAACTCGTCGGCCGCGGTTCGCAGGATGTAGCGCCCGCACTCGGCGAGGTCGCGGTAGATCCCGGCGTCAGAAAGGTGCGCGGCGGCGGGGATGGGATCGGAGGCGTGCTGGTCGAGGGTGTGGTTGGCCGCGAGGGCGACCGATTGACCAGACCGCGTCGAGGTGCCGCTTCTAACTGGCGAGGTGAGCGAGTTCCGCCGGGGTGAGCTGGGTGGGGGTGCGGCTACCCCAGGCGTCGGAATGGCGCAGGTGCCACCAGCGCAGCAGCGACCGGCAGGCCGAGGCCAGGTCGTCACACACCGGCAGCGGGTACGCCATCCCGGAGTGGATCTGGCAACGCCGCGGGTCGGTGTACGCGGTCGGCGCCCACCTCTGGTCGGTCTCGGTGACCTCGCCGACGACGCGATCAGGGTACGGGATATCGAAGGCACTGGCGGCCTCGGCGTCGGGTATCACCAGCCAGGTGCGCGAATCTTTGAGCCGCAGCGTCGCCACGCCACGCGACGGGTCGCCGCGCCGCAGGAGCAGATGCCGCTCGTCGCCGTCGCCGATCGACCGGTGGTTGCGCCAGGCACGGTAGGCGGTGACGAGTGCGGCCCCGAGCACGATGTGCCGCTCGCGGGCGACGAGCGCGTCGGTGAGCGCCTGGTGGTAGCCGGCCATGTGCAGGTCGGCGCGGGCGGCCAGCCCCTGCCGGGCCGTTTCGGCAAGCACACCCACCCGGACGAGGGCCTGGCCGAGGCTGGTGGTGCTGTCGGTGAACTCGCGGGCGGTCTTGTGCAGGACGCGGGCGAGGTCGCCGAGGGCGTCGAGGGCGGCGGTGTCGTGGCGCCACAGGTGCTCGGGTAGGACGTCGTTGGTGTCGGCGGCGATGCGCCGCAGCGCCGGATCGGTCAGGAACATCGGGATTCTCCTTGGCGGGCGTCGGGGGCGGACATGCCGAGGACCGGTCGCAGTGGGACTACGACCGGCCCTCGGTGTGTCTCAGGCGGAGGAAACTGTGACGGCGCACAGTCGTGCGTTGGAGCGCAGGCTGCGCACGTAGGCGCATGCCTCGTTGAGGAAGCGGAACTGGTCTGCGACGGAGTCGCTGGCTGGGGCGAGGAGGCGGCCGTCGGTGGTGATCAGCGCGTCGCCGATCAGCGCGATGCGCCAGTAGAGCCCGACGTAGGTGGCTTCGCCGGCCTGGTAGACGGACAGCTCGTAGGGGTCGAAGGATCCGGCGAGCATCGCCAGGACGCGGGGCTGTTGCTCGAAGCGGCGGCGGGCCTCGTCCAGGGTGACCTTGGCCGGGTCGGCGTGGTGCTGGGCGAGGTAGTCCTCCCAGGGGCGGGCGGGCTTGGTGCTGGCGTTGATGTGGGTGTTCCAGGCCCGCCAGCGCAGTGCGGCGTCGTTGGCGGCCTTGGCGGCGGTGCCGGTCAGGTCGAGACGGCTCTTGCGGCCTCCGGCGGCCAGGGTGACCGCGCCGAAGCGTCGGGCGGCATCGAGCAGGTAGTAGCCGAGGAACCGGGTCAGCCAGCCGATGAGGCGGCGGTGGCGGACGCGGTAGCGGCGAGCCGGGGTGCCGCTGACGTGCAGGAGGTCGTGGACCTTCTCCGAGGCGGCGAACCAGTCGGCGTCTTCGCCGGGGGCGAAGCAGACGGTGACGACCAGATCGGTGAGCGACTTGGGCATGATGGCGTGCTCCCTTCGCGACAAGGGCGGGCATGAAATGGGTGTGGGGTGGTGCCACCGAGCGCGGCGTCTGAGCCGGGAAGCTGCCGTGAAGGCGCGGGGCGTGGATCACGAGCCGACCGCATGGGGTGGGCTGCGGGTGATCCCGCTGGCGCGGGCAGATCCGAGGAGGAACAGACGGGCGGCGGTGCGAGCAAAGAGGAAGCTGCACCGTAGCGTCGTGACCTGACAGCACCCGCCCTGTCAGGAACTGCGATCATGCCTGTGACCTGCGGTGACAGAACTCGCCGTGCGCCTGTCAGGGTCTGTCAGAGGACGAAGTCCCCGTCGTCGTCGTAGTTCGGGTTGTCCGCCACGGGCTGGCCGTGGTCGCTGGGCAGTTCGGCGAGCCGGACCCGACCGGTGGCGCCGACCGGGAGCCAGACCGCTTCGGCAGGGTCGCTGGTGTGGGTGGCGGTCGCGACCGGGACATCGCCGCGCCGGGAGTGCAGGAGCTGGTGGAGGTGTTCCTCGCGGTGGTGGCTGCCGAGCCAGAACAGCACCGGGTAGCGGGGGCCGCCGCGGCGGATCAGCTGCGCGTACCGGTCGAGCTTGGCCACCACCCGGCCCAGGGGTTCGGTGCCGGTGTCGGCTTCCAGGAAGAACCCCACTGTGGTGTCGTCGACGCTCCACAGGCCGTGCCCATCGGCGGTGATGGTCCGGTACTGCTTGGTGGTCAGCGACTCGGACCACCACCGGTCCAGCCGCGCCGCGGGGTGGTGGCGGGCGTGCGCGGTGAGCTGGACGAAGAACTCGTTTGTTGTGAGCAGGTGCGTCAGGTGTGGGTTCGCCGACAGTCGCTGCACGGTCTGCCGGCTCGTGCGGAGGGTGGGTTCGGGGCGTTGGTGGGCGGCGGCTTGGAACCGGTGCCCGTTGTGACCGAGGGTCCAGTGCCATGGTTGGCTGCCGCCGCCGTCGCGGGCGAACCGGAACCGGTCCAGCAGGTCCAGGGCGGCAAGCTCGCCGAGGCGGATCTGACAGGTACGGCGGGCGTGGAACAGGATGCGGTGGATCTGGTCGGTGGTGAGGACGTGGTGGTCGTCGAGGAGTTGGAGCAGCAGGCGGTCACGGCTGGTGATGTGGGGATAGATGGCCAGCAGCCCAGCGGAGCGCGATTGCGGCATAGGTGGTTTCACCCCGTGGAGAGAGAGTCCCGTAGGGAGTCGGGATAAGTCGATCTCGCGTTCGGTCCTGTTGTCGGGCGAGTTTGGACAGGTCAGGCACCTGACAGGGTGGGTGCGGAGGGCTCGTCTGGGGCCTCGTGTCGCGGACACCCCCAAACGAGCCCCCGATGCCGCACCCAGCCGAGCCCCCGAACGCACGACCCGAGTGGTCAGCGGTCGGGGGAGTGCATGCGCCGGCGCATCGCCGTGCGGGCGAGCTGCTGCATCGGCGGCTCACCATCAGCGCGGCGGTGGATGGCGGCGCACTCCTGCCGGATCGCGGTCGCCTCACCCACGACCCGGGCCGGCGGGTTGGTGGTGAAGGTGAACGCGGGCAGCTCCCGGTTGCCGACCAGCAGCCGGGCGGCAGCGGTGTAGACGTCGAGGTGGGCGAGGTCGTGCTCGTCCAGCTCCGGTGTGGTGTGCCGGGACAGCTCCCTGGCGTCAGCCGGGTCGACGGTGAAGAACAGCTTCGTCCGCGCGTTGGCCGACACCGCCGCAGCCAGGTCCTTGGGTAGCTGCGCCAAGTCCTGGTGCGCGAGCACCAGCCCGAGCCGGAACCCGCGGGCCTCGGCCAGCATGTCCCCGACACTGCCCGGCAAGGTGAGGAAGTTCTGGCACTCATCGATGTAAAGGCAGGCGTCCCTACGCTGGTCCTCGGGAATGGTGGCCCGCGCGATGGCGGCCTGCCACACCCTGGCGACGATCATCGAGCCGAGGATGCGGCTGGTCTCCTCGCCGAGGACGCCCTTGGGCAGCCGGCACAGCAGGACTCCGCCGTCGAGGACACGGCCCATGTCAAACGACGAATGGGCGTTGCCGATCACCGATTTCACGAAATCACGAAGCAGGAAGGCCCGCAGCCGGGCGAGGACAGGCGCGATGACCTGGCCCCGGAACTGCTCGTTGATGCCGTCGTACCAGAGCCAGAACCCGCCGAGCCCGTCCGGGTCGTCCAGGCCGTGGGTGAACCTGGCCCGAAACTCCCGGTCCTGCAACAGCGACGGAACCAGACTCAAGGTCGGTTTGGCGTGCCGCATCAGCGTGAGACAGGCGACGCGCATGGTGTCGTCCATCCGCGGACCCCACTGGCCTTGAAAAATCTTGGCGAAGATCCCGACGAGGTTGTCCACGGCCAGATGCGGATCACCCTGATCGTCGAGAGGGTTGAAACAGCCCGGGTTCTCCTGGTCGGGATCAATGATCACGATCCTTGTGCCGTGGGAGGCGGGCAGCCGGTCGAGAATGTCGGTGATGAGGTCACCACGCGGGTCGATGACCACCGTTCCACGGCCGGACTTGATGTCGCTGAGGATCATGTTCAGCAGCAGCGTGCTCTTACCGACGCCGGTCTTGCCGACCACGTGCACATGTTGGCGGGCGTCGGTGACGGTCAGGCCGACGCTGTGGTGACCGATCTGCGACCGGCCGAGCACCTTCACGCCTCGGCCGCCGGCCGGCACCTGCACCGGCGCCGGCACGGCCTTGGCCCGCGCCCGATTGAGGCCCGGCACCGCGAGGTCCTGCGGCAGCGCGGCGAGGGCCGCGAGCTCCGGCACGGTGGCCAGGAAGCCACGCCGCAGCCGCCGTGCGGCGATCGTGGCGACCGGTCGCGGCACCTTCATGCGTCGTAGCTGGTTCGGGCCGGTGTACGCCGCGGCGGCCGCGGCGATGGTGTGCCGAAGCTCGATGAGGCGTGTGCGGATGTGCGCGGCCCGCTGCGCGTCCGGTGGTGTTGTGCCAGTGTCGGCCGCCACGGCGAACCGGACCGCGATCTCGAAGTGGGGCACCCGCACGGCCTTGTTCACGACCGTGCGAGCGTCGGCGGCGGCCACCGGGTCCCGCGCGGCCGTCCGCCCCGCGGTGGAGCCCGCCGGGGTGTGCGGTCGGGACGAGCCGGGCGTGAAGACATCAAGAAGCCACAGCAGCGGTTCGATGGCCAGCCTCGTCGCGCCCGCGACGGCGCGGGTGGCCACATCGGGCCGCCCGTGGGGATGGCTGCTGGTGCTCGCCGCCGCCCGCCTCGCCGCACGGACGCGGCGAGCGGGTGCCGGGCGGGCGAGGATCTGCACGCACGCGTGTTCACGGTGGCGTACCTCGGCCCCGGCGGCGAGCAGCGCCCGCAGCGGGTCGGCGTCGTGCTCGCTGCGCAGCGGCAGCACGTCGGTGTGCTGCGGCCAGTGCGCCCCACCCACCTCCTCGGCGATGGTGTGCGGGATCGGCGCGGCGGCGTCGGCGGTGGTCATGGTCGCGGCGGGCCAGGCTGCCCGGACGGCGGCTTCGACCGCGCCCGGCGGCACCGTGCCGGGTACCCACACCCGAATGGTCAGGGCACGCCCGGTCCAGGTGTATTCCCAGCCGACGTGCGGGTAGCCGAACACTCGCCGGCGCCACACCGAGGGCGTCAGCACGCCGACGAGGGTGGTCCAGAAAGCGGCGGCGGCCTCGGCGGTGACCTGCGGCGGGGCGGCGATGGTCAACCACCGCGCACCGGTCGCGAACCACCGGTGCCGCCAGGCGAGCACCTGATCGTGGCCGAACACCGTACCGACGATCGTGGCGGCGGCGATGAAGCCGAGCCACGGCCGGGCGATGATCCAATGCCCGACATCGGCGGGCCAGGTCGCGGTGGCCATCATCGGGCCTCCCCGATGCCGGTCACGGCGATCCGGTGCTCGGCCGCCGACCCGACAGCGCGGAACGGAATCCGGCTCCGGCCTGCGACGAGCAAGCCCTCGCCGCGCGGCGCCGACAGCAGCAGCCGTGACTCTCCAGCGGTCAGGCTGAACGCGTCACTAACGGCGTCGATGGACTGCGTGCTCTGGCGCATTAGCACCTGGGTCGCGGCATTGGACACCACGGCGAGGCCGAGGTCGGTCGACAGCACGTCGGCCGCGTCCTGGGTGATCACGCACAGACCCGCCGCGCGTTTGCGGGCCGCCTTGGCCATCCGGAACAGAAACCGGCTGCCTTCGCCGTCGCGCATCAGCAGCCACGCTTCGTCCACCACGACGAGCTGCCGCCGCCGGCGGGCGCCCGTGGCCGCAGTGTCGATGCCCGACCAGATCGAGTCGAGGGCCAGCAGCGTGCCCACGGTGCGTAGCTCGTCGGGCAGGTGCCGCAGCGACCACACCACCAGATGCCCGCGCGGGGTGGTGGTGGTCGGCCCGTCGAACAGGCTGGCGAAGTTCCCGACCGTCCAGGGGGCGAGCCGGGCGGCGAGTTGCCCCGCGGCCGGGTCGTCGTCAGCAGCCAGCACCTCGGCCAGGTCCCGCAACAGCGGCGCGGGCCTGGTCCAGGTGGCCGGGTCGCCGTTGATCCCCGCCGTGGCGTAGGTGGCGGTGATGGCCCGATCGAGGGCGGCGCGTTCGGCCGGCGGGGGAGCAGCCCCGAGCATGACCGAGATCAGCGTGTGTAGGTACAGCCCGCGCCGCGTCAGGGCGTCGGGCCGGTTGTCGGCGGGCAGGTCCAAGGGGTTGATGCGGACACCGGATTGGCCGAGTTGCACGACCGTGCCACCGACATGCTCGGCGAGGGGCGCGTACTCGTCCTCCGGGTCGATCACGCTGACGGTCGTGCCCTGGTACAGGTTGCGCAGCACCTCCAGCTTGACGAAGTACGACTTCCCCGCGCCGCTGCGCGCCAGGACCACGCTGTTGTGGTTGTCCTGCGCCCACCGGTTCCAGACCACCACGCCGTTGGACGTGGGGTTGACGCCGTACAGCACGCCGTCGGGTGGGGCGACGACGCCGGGGGCGGGGGCGGCGAGGTCCGCCGAGGCGAGGGGGAACGCCGCCGCGAGGGCGGTGGTGTCGAGGATGCGGCGCATCCGCAGCGGGTCCACGCCGACCGGCAGCGTGGCCACCCAGCCCTGCTGGTGGCGGAACGTGGCCGGCTGCAGATCGAGGAGAACGCTGGCGGCGGCCGACTTCACGCCCGCGGTGACGGTGCGCAGCTCGTCGAGGTCGCGAGCGTGAATGGTGACGTAGATGCCGACCTCGAACAGCTTCGCCGCGCCGCGGGCGACGCGTTCGGCGAGGTCAGCCGCGTCTGCCGCCGCCGCCTCCACCAGCGGGTCACCCAAGCGTCCCTGGTCGGCGTCCAACCGCCGAGATGATTCGAGTCGGGCACGCTGGCGTTTGAGCATCGGCGCGGCCAACTGCGGCAACACCGGGTCAAGGTGCACCGCGACATCGACCCGGCCGGGGTAGGACAGCAGCGGATCGAGCCAGGCGGGGCCAACCTCGGCCGGATAGCCGCAGACGGCGTAGGTGGCGGCGTATCCGTCGCCGACCTGTACGTGCGACGGGGTGACCGACAACGCGGCCGGGGAAGGCATGCCTTCCCCGGCCGCGACACTCTTCTTCTTTGGCTTCAACAGGTTCACGGTGTGCTCCGTAGGGTGATTGGGGCGCCGGGCACCGCGCGAGGGCCAGGCGGTGGGGGAGAGAAGGGGTCTACTGCGGCGGCCAGCGCGGAGGCGACGGCCGGCCCGTCGAGTGCGGCGGCTTCGACACCGAGGCCGGACAGCGCGCGCACGGCGGTGTCTGCCGCGTGTTCCCCGGTGACGACGGCGAGGACCTGACGGCGCAGCGGATCACGCTCGTTGTCGAGGTCGAGAAGGAACTCGGCGTAGTCGTCGGCGGCGGCCCGCAACGCCGGATGCGGCAGGCGCGGCGCGTGGTCGACCGTCGCCTGCGCGTACGCGGTCAGGTCGTGCCGCTGGGCGGCCACGACGATCTGCGCCGGCCCGGTCAAGCTGTTGAGGAACCGACCGAACCCGTCCAGCAGCGCTGCCTGCTCGCTGCCGGTGCGTAGGTGGATGTTCGTGGTGCCGCAGGCGATCAGGACCTTGTCGCTGCCCTCGCTGGTGAGCACGCCGGTCGGGCTGACCGCCGTGACCGGAGAGCGCAGCGGCGCCGGGACGCTCGGCCTTGCGGCCACGACCGCGACCGCGCTTGCCCGAGCCGTACCCGGCGCGAGCGTGCGCGGACTACGGGACAGCGTGAACCCGTGCCGCAGCCACACGTCCAGCGGCAGGCCGTCACGGCGGCCGAGCGCCACCACGATCGCGATGGCCATCACGATGACCCCGGCGACGATCCAGACCACCGGCGGCAGCAGGGGCCCGAACGTGCGGTAGAGACCGAACCCCGCCAGGCCGACGCCGCCGATGATGCCGAGCTGCCGGAACGTCAGCCCGAACGCGATACGGTCGGGCTCGTTGACGTTGGCCGGAATCCGTGCCGTATACGGCCCGTCAGTCTCGTCGTACTTCGGACTCATTGGTGATCACTCATCCGTTCCATCCGTTGAAGGGGCAGAGCTTGGTTGTGCTGTTCACGCAGCGCAAGCGGCATGGTCTGTTCTTCGTGTGTGAGGTCGAGGGGAGGCCGCGGATCACGGTGGCTCAGGACTGGACCGACCGGGGTGTCGCGGCGGCATCGGATCGGCTGGCGGTGGAGGGCTTGTCGGCGGCGCGGACGCTGATCGACAAGATCGATCCAGCGTTAGCTGTGGCGGATTCCCATGAACTGGCTCCCGACGCTGAAGTGAACGGTGGTGGCCCGAGCGGCCGGGAACGGGGACAGATGAACGGGTGGGACGTTCGCCAGGCCGTGATGGTCGTGGCGAACATGGTCGAATCGCTGTTGCACGGAGCAAGCAGTGATGACGTCCAGCTCGAAGATCACCTCGAGTCATCTGTCGAGGCTGGCGATCGTGTACCTGCGGCAGTCGTCGATGGCGCAGGTGCGGCAGAACACCGAGTCCACCGCCCGGCAATACGGGCTGGCGACGACCGCCGCCGAACTCGGGTGGCTGGCCGAGCAGATCGTCGTCGTCGACGCCGACCTGGGTGTGTCGGGCCGGTTCGGGTCCGAACGCGACGGCTACCGGGAGATCGTCGCGAAGTTGTGCATGGGCGGGGTCGGGGCGGTGTTCGGCCTGGAGGTGTCACGATTCGGGCGCTCGAACGCTGACCTGACCCGGCTGATGGAGTTGGCGAGGCTGACCGACACGCTGCTGATCGACGCCGATGGCGTGTACGACCTGGCGAATGTGAACGACCGGATTCTGTTGGGCCTCAAGGGCCAAAATGTCAGAAATCGAGATGCATTTCCTGCTCGGCGGGTTGCACGGGGCGAAGCGGCTGCGGCCCACCGCGGTGAACTACGCCATCCCCTGCCCGTCGGGTTCGTCTACGACGACGAGGGCTTGATCGTCAAAGACCCCGACGAGCAGGTCCGCCGCGCGGTCGAGGACCTGTTCGCGGAGTTCCATCGGACAGGGTCTGCGTTGAAGACGGTCCGGGCGTTCCACGAGCCGGGCAGGTTGTTCCCGCAAAGGGCGTGGGCCGGAGCGTGGGCGGGGACGATCAAGTGGGGCAAGCTCACCCACGCCCGGGTGGCGCAGGCGTTGAAGAACCCCACCTACGCGGGGGTGTACACGTTCGGCAAGATCCGCGAGGTGCGCCGGGTGCTGCCCGACGGCACGGTGCGCTCCACCCACCGGCGCCGGGCCCGCGAGGAGTGGACGGTCCTCATCGAAGACCACCACGAGGGATACGTGACCTGGGCCGAGTACCTCACCACCGAGGCCAAGCTCGCCGCGAACAACACCCAGCGCGGTGCCCGGCCGGTCCGGGAGGGCTCCGCCCTATGTCAGGGCATCATCTTGTGCGGCACCTGCGGCGGCCGGGTCGGCACCCGCTACAGCCGCTAAGGACCGCAAGGTCACCTACAAGTGCGCCGAGCCCACCACCCGGTGCCGCACGGTCACCGCCGATACGGTTGACGACACGGTCGCGACGTTGTTGCTGAAGACCGTTACCCCGCAACAGATCCAGGTCGCCCTGGCCGCTGCCGACGAGGTGATCGACCGGCAGGTTCGCAGCCACCGCGCCGCCGAACTGGCCGTCGAACGCGCACGGTATGAAGCCGACCGCGCCGAACGTGCCTTCAGCCAGGTCGAACCGGACAACCGGCTCGTGGCGCGGACGCTGGAAACGCGGTGGGAGGTCAAACTTGTCGCCCTCGCCGAGGCCGAGGCCGCGCTGGCAACCGCCCGCGCAGTCAAGCCCGCGGTGCCCGACCACGACGCCTTGCAAGCCCTGGCCGCAGATCTTGCCCGGTTGTGGGATGCGCCGACGACCAGTCACCGCGATCGCAAGCGGTTGCTGCGCACACTGGTCGCCGATGTGACGCTTCTCCTAGTACTCCAACGTCACCTGGCCTGTCTGCGCTGGTAGTGGGATCGGCGGGCTCGGGATTGGGATGTTCGTCGCCAGATCGACCAGTGCAGGATGTGCTCTGGTGGGAGCGCCACGGCGAGGACGAGGGCGTTGAGGAGTCTGCGGATCTCGGCGACGGTCAACGCGATGATCTCCGAGTCGGCGTTGGGTTGCTGCGCGGTGGCGGCGAGGATGGTCAGGACGGCGAGAGCGAGCATGGCCAGGGTGACGTGGCGGTGCCAGCCGGTCCAGCCGCGGACTTGGTAGTGGTCCAGGCCGACCTGGCCTTTGCCGGTCTGAAACAGCTCTTCGATGCTCCAGCGGGAACCGGCGACACGGACGAGGGTGTGCAGCGGGACCGGTCGGGGTGACCAGCACAGGTAGAAGGCCAGCTCACCGGTGCTCCGGTTGCGGCGGATCAGCAGCCACCGGTGCTCATCCGGCCGGGTGGCGATGGTGATCCAGGCCCACAGGTAGTCGCGGGGACCTTTCGCCCCGGGTCCGCAGCTGTGCTGCTGCCA
>NZ_JBEOVW010000051.1:0-26067 GCF_040295705.1 Micromonospora sp. NPDC002717
GCGCCGGGCCGACTCTCGTCCTCGTCCCGGGCCTCGCCGCCAGCCGACACTTCTCAGCCGGCCACGGCGGTGGCTACGGTGTGACGCCGATTCCCTGGCCGGTGAACCCGATCCAGTTGAGGTTGCCGAAACCGCTGGTCGGGCCGCCGGTGACGGTGGTGAACACGAGGTAGAGCCGGTGCGTGCCGCCCGGGTCGGTGATCGGCACGGTGGTGCTGGTGAAGGCGTTGTTGCCGCTGGTCGCGTTGACCGTGGCGGTGGCGACCACCGGCCCGGTGGGCGAGTCGAGCCGGAACTGGACGCCGAAGCGCGGCTGCCCGGCGGTGGCGGCGCTGCCACCGGACGTGCGCAGCGTCACCGACTGGATGTTCGTCAGGTTCACGGTGTTGTTGACCGCGATCCAGTCGCCCGGGTCGAGGCTGCCGCGCTGCTGCCCGCCGCCGGTGTCGGCGCTGGTGCCCACGGTGGTCCCGGACTGGTCCCGGGCGAACTCCACCTGCTGCAGCTTGTCCTGGATGATCTGCTGGTCCACCGTGGTCAGTGCCGGCTGCCCGTTCGCCCCCCGGTCGGTGTAGGAGGCGCTGACCACGCCGTAGATGTAGCCGCCGTGGGAGGCGTCGTCGGCCTCCGTGGGCAGCACGCCGGAGCAGCCGAACTGGTTGGCCTCGCCGTGGCCGTGCTCGTCGTGGCCGAGCACGAAGGTCACCTCGACCTTGGCGCAGTCGACCGGCCCGTCCTCGGGGTCGGTGACCGTCACCGACCACGGGATCCCGTCACCCCACTGGAAGAAGCCGCCCTCGAGCGGGGTGTTGACGGTGACGGTCGGCGCGGTGTTGCCCACCGTGATCGTGGTGTTCGCCGACGCGCTCTTGCCGCTGGAGTCGGTCACCGTGAGCCGCGCGGTGTAGACCCCGTTGACCGTGTACGTGTGCGTCGGGTTCGGGTCGACCGAGTCGGTCGTGCCGTTGCCGTCGAAGTCCCAGGCGAACGAGATGGAGTCCGCCGGGTCCGGGTCCTTCGACCCCTCGCTGGAGAAGGCGACGGTCAGCGGGGCGTGACCGTTGGTCGGGGTCGCGTTCAGCACGGCGTTCGGCGCCCGCAGGCCCTTGACGTAGCTGAACTTCAGCATCGCCGCGTCCGGGTTGACGTTGAAGAACCCGTCGCCGTACGTCAGCAGGTAGAAGTTGCCGTCGGGGCCCCACTTCATGTCCATCGGGTTGTCGCAGAGGAACGGCTTGGCCGGCGTGGTGGGGGCCTGCCCGCAGTTCAGCACATTGTTGATCTTCAGGATGTCGCCCTGGGCGTCGAGCCGGACCTCCTTGAGGGTGTCCCGGGTGAACTCGCCGAAGAAGATCGCGCCGTCGAAGTACGCGGGGAACTTCGTCTCCGACCTCAGCTCCGGGTCGAAGTCGTATTTCGCCGCGCCGTGCGGGCCCACGCCGCCGGTGCCGAGTTCGGGGAAGAGCACGGGACAGGTCTGCGTCGGGGTGGACAGGTACGACTCCGGGCACGGCGTCGGGGCCTGGAACGAGTACCAGAGCTCGGACTTCTCCACCGCGGGCAGGTCGGTCAGCCCGGTGTTGTGCCGCGAGGTGTTCCGCGGCGCCGCGCAGTCGAACGGCGCGACCGGGGAGATCGGGCTGGTGGTCCAGTTCATCTCGATGTACGGCAGGTTCGGCTGCACGCACATCGGCCAGCCGTAGTTCGCCGGCTTGCCGACCACCATCATCCGGCCGGTGCCCGCCGGTCCCCGGCCCACCGCCGCGGTCGAGGAGTCGGGGGAGTAGTCGGTGACGTAGGCGACGTCGTTGCGGTCGAGCGTGATCCGGAACGGGTTCCGGAAGCCCATCGCGTAGATCTCCGGGCGGGTCTTGTCACCCGGGTCCGCCGCCTCGGGGAACATGTTCCCCTCCGGCACGGTGTAGCTGCCGTCCGCCTGCACAGAGATGCGCAGGATCTTGCCGCGCAGGTCGTTGGTGTTCGCCGAGCTGCGTCGGGCGTCCACGAAGGGCGCCTGGTAGACGCCGGTGGCGCTCACCGAGTCGTTGTGCGGGGAGAAGCCGCCGGAGCCACCGCCGCCGGCCGGGGTGTCGTCGCCGGTGACCAGCCAGAGGTTGTTCTTCGAGTCGAAGGCGATGTCGCCGGCCACGTGGCAGCAGGCGCCCCGATCGACCGGAACCTGGAGGATCTTCTGCTCCGAGGCCAGGTCCAGGGAGGGCGTCTCGCCGTCGACGAACTTGTACCGGGAGAGCTGGAAGTACCCCTTCCACCGGTCCCAGGCCGCCGGGTCGGTGCTGGTGGTCGGCGCCCCGCCGGCGGGGGTGTCCAGCGGCGGCGCGTAGAAGAGGTAGACCCAGCGGTTGGTGGCGAACTCCCGGTCGATCGCCGGGCCGTACATGCCGTCCTCGCTGTGGGTGTAGACCGGGATCTGGGCCAGCACGGTGGTCTCGTTGCTCTCCGGGTCGTGCAGGCGTACGCCGCCGCGGCGGTCGGTCTGGATCACCCGGCCGTCGGGGAGCACGTCGAAGCCGATCGGCTCGTTGACGTTGGGCTGCGCCCCGATCACCGTCATCTGGTAGTTGGCCAGGACGGTGGCGCCGCAGTCGCCGTCGGTCACGCCGGCCGCCCACTGGATGGCGCCGCCGAGGTGGGCCCGCAGGTCGGTGCTGCCGAAGCTCTCCGGCGTCGCGCCGAGCCCGGTGTAGAAGGACCGGCCGCCCTGGTGGTCCTTGCACCAGGTGACCGGGTGGTCGAAGCCCATCGACCCGCCGGCGTACGTCTTCTCGTCCACCGTGGCCAGGACGTGCGAGACGCCCCGGACGTTGGCCGCGAAGTTGTACCACCGGTCGGTGTGCGCCCAGCGCTCCGGCAGGGTCGCGGAGGCCGGGTGCACCCGGTCGGCCACGGTGACCGTGGCCGGGGCCGCCGCCGTGGCGGCGCCCACCGCCCGGGTGCCGAGCACGTCGTCCAGGAAGGACCAGCCCGGCTCGGCCTCGATCGCGGAGTGGACGCCGACGAAGCCGCCGCCGTCGCGGTAGTACCGCTCGAACGCGGCCTGCTGGTCGTCGCCGAGGACGTCGCCGGAGGTGTTCAGGAACACCACGGCGCGGAACTGCTTGAGGTGCGCCTCGTCGAACTTGCGGGCGTCGTCGGTCACCTCGACGGTGAAGCGCCGGTCGTTGCCGAGCTGGCGGATCGCGTCGACGCCGGCGGCGGTGGCGGGGTGGCTGCCGTCCGCCGACCGGGTGAAGACGAGGACCTTGTACTGGATGCCGTTGCTGGTCGGTGCCGGGGCGGCGAGTGCCGGTGCCGGCTGCTGCTGAGCGGTCGCGACGAGCGTCGCGACGACGAGGGTGAGAAGGCTGAGATAGGTGGCGGCCCTTCGGCCGATCGGTCTGCGCATCGAACCTCGCTCTGGTCGGGCGGGTCCGCCTCAGCGCCGGGACGTCGCTGAGGAGGTCGCGGGGGGAGTACCAAGAGCCTGGCCAGGTTCTACGCAGGACGATATTTGCGCCTCGGACCAAAGTGAAGAGGTTGGAGGCGGAAGTTTTCGATGGATGCGCCGAACTTTCGCTTCAAACGGCGAAAGTGGCCGCAGGGGTGGGGCCGGGCGGCCGTGACGTGCCCGTACGCACACGAGCGGGCCGGTCGCCAGCTGGCGACCGGCCCGCGCGAAGGTGCGATCAGAGGGTGCTGTTGTTGGTGCCCGAGCCGGACGGCTTGCTGCGGGGGGTGGTGGTGGCCGGCGTCGACCCGGAGGTCGAGCCGGTGCCCGACGAGCCGGAGCCCGCCTTCGCCCCCACCGTGGCCGGCGTTCCGGCGAACGCGTCGTCGGCGGCGGTCAGCTCCTGCTTGTTGCCGTTGCTGCTCAGCTTCTCGCCCAGCTTCGACTGGCCGAGCTTGTCCTTGCCCTCGCTGTAGAGGCGGGTCGCCTGGGCCTGCGCGACGCCGGCCGCCTCCTGGACGGTCGGGTGGTCGAGCACCTTGCGGCCCCGGATCACCAGCTCCTCGTACTTCTCCCGACCGGCACGGGCGCCCAGGACGAATCCCGCAGCCAGCCCGCCAAGAAACATGATCTTTCCGCGCATGGCGGCTCCTTCCGTACCTGACGCGCCGTCGTCCGGCGGCTTACCCCGCCGGAGGCGACCAAATCGCGCCTGTCTCCTCTGTCCGCAGCTAACTACCCATCCTGCTCTCCGCTCATGCCTCCTTGTGCCGTGATGACGATTTGTCTGGTTTATTGTCGTGTCCGTGGGGCACGGGTCGCAGAGGTAACCCCCTGGACCAACACCCCCCGGAGTCCTGTACTCTTGTCCCCGTCGCACGGCGCGGGGAGATCCGCACCGGACGACGCAGCGGTCCCCCGTAGCTCAATTGGCAGAGCAGCCGGCTGTTAACCGGCAGGTTTTTGGTTCGAGTCCAAACGGGGGAGCTTCCACACCTGACGCCCGTCGGCCCCGCCGGCGGGCGTTCGTCGTTCCGTGCCTCCGCCGACCGCCGACCGCCGACGGCTCGGTGTTTTCGCCCCTCGCCGGCCGCCCGGTTTCCGCCACCGCGGGCGCTCCCGCCCGGCAGGATGGTCGGTGTCGACTTGGACTCACTCTGCGTCGATCGGTGCGTCGAAACTTGGGGTGGGTGCGGATGCCCGGAAGAGGAGGCCACGGCAGGATCACACTCGTCGCCGTGGCGGTCGTGCTCGCGTGGCTGGCCGTCGGGGCCGTCGCCGGGCCGTTCTCCGGCCGGCTCGGCGAGGTCGCCACGAACGACAACGCCTCGTTCCTGCCCGCCGACGCGGAGGCGACCCGGGCGCAGGAGCTGGCCGGACGGTTCGTCGCGCGGCAGACCACCCCCGCCCTGGTGGTCTACGAACGCGCTGGCGGCATCACCGACGCCGACACGCAGCGGGCGGCTGCCGACGCCACCCGGTTCGCCCAGGTGCCCGGGGTGGTCGGCCCGCTGCCGCCGCCGATCCCCAGCGAGGACGGGCAGGCCCTCCAGGTGGTGGTGCCGATCGACGACGCCGACGGCGAACGGATCGGCACGGTCGTCGAGGAACTGCGCGCCATCGCCGGCGGGGACCGCGACGGGCTGACCGTGGACGTGGCAGGGCCCGCCGGCCTGCTCGCCGACCTCATCGAGGTCTTCTCCGCCATCGACGGCACCCTGCTGGTCGTCACCCTCTGCGTGGTGCTGGTCATCCTGCTCGTCGTCTACCGCAGCCCGGTCCTGTGGATCTTCCCGCTGCTCGCCGCCGGGATGTCCTTCGCGCTGGCCGCGGTCTTCGTCTACCTGCTCGCCGACGCCGACGTGATCAAGCTCAACGGGCAGGCGCAGGGCATCCTCACCGTGCTCGTCTTCGGCGCCGGCACCGACTACGCGCTGCTGCTCGTCGCCCGCTACCGCGAGGAACTGCACCGGCACGAGCGCCCCTGGGATGCGATGCGGACCGCCTGGAAGGGCGCCGCCCCGGCGATCGTCGCCTCCGCCGGCACGGTGATCGTGAGCCTGCTCTGCCTGCTGCTGTCCAGCCTGAACTCCAACCGGGCACTCGGCCCGGTCGCCGCCATCGGCATCGCCGCCACCCTGCTGGTCATGCTCACCTTCCTGCCCGCCCTGCTGGTGCTCGGCGGGCGGTGGGCGTTCTGGCCGCGCCGGCCCCGGCCCGACCAGGCCGACCCGCGCACCGAGCACGGCATCTGGAGCCGGATCGCCGGCTTCGTGGCGCGGCGGGCCCGGCCCGTCTGGGTGCTCACCACCCTCGCGCTGGCCGTGCTCGCGCTGGGGCTGACCCAGCTCGGCGCGACCACGCTCGGGCAGTCCGACCTGTTCACCGAACGCACCGACTCGGTCGCCGGCCAGGAGGTGATCGCCCGGCACTACCCGGCCGGCACCGGCAGCCCCGCCACCATCTTCACCAACCAGCAGGCCGCCGAGCAGGTCGCCGACGCGGCCCGCGGCGTGCCCGGGGTGGCCGCCGTCCGGCCCGTCACCGCCGACCGGACCGGCCCGCCCGACCCGAACGCGCCGCCCACCGTCGTCGACGGCCGGGTGCAACTGGAGGCGACGCTCGCCGACCCGCCGGACAGCGACGGCGCCGAGCGGGCCGTCCGGGAGCTGCGGGCGGCGGTGCACGCGGTGCCCGGCTCGGACTCCGTGGTCGGCGGCTTCACCGCGATCAACGTGGACACGTCGGACGCCTCGACACGGGACCGGAACGTGATCATCCCGGTCGTGCTGGCGGTGATCGCGATCATCCTGGCGCTGCTGCTGCGGGCGCTCCTCGCGCCGATCCTGCTGATCGCGACCGTGCTGCTCAGCTTCGCCGCCACCCTCGGCCTCTGCGCGCTGATCTTCCGCCACGTCCTCGACTACCCCGGCGTGGACACCTCGTTCCCGCTCTTCGCCTTCGTCTTCCTGGTCGCCCTCGGCATCGACTACAACATCTTCCTGATGAGCCGGGTCCGCGAGGAGTCCGCCAGGCGGGGCACCCGGGCCGGCGTCCTCACCGGCCTCGCCGTCACCGGCGGCGTGATCACCTCCGCCGGGGTCGTGCTCGCCGCGACGTTCTCCGCGCTCGCCGTGCTGCCGCTGGTGGTGCTGGTCGAGCTGGGCGTGGCGGTCGCGGTCGGGGTGCTGCTCGACACCATCGTCGTCCGCTCGCTGCTGGTGCCCGCGCTCGCGTACGACATCGGGCCGACCATCTGGTGGCCGGGCCGGCTGTCCCGGACGAACGGTGAGCGGGAGGCGCGCGATGCTCGCTGAGACCGACGTCGTCGTTGTCGGCGGCGGCCTGGCCGGCCTGGCCGCGGCCCGGCGGCTGCACCGCGCCGGCGTGCCGTGGCGGCTGCTGGAGGCCGGCAACCGGCTCGGCGGCCGGGTGGCCACCGACGCGGTCGACGGCTACCTGCTCGACCGGGGCTTCCAGGTGCTCAACACCGCCTACCCGCGGCTCGGCACCCTGCTCGACGTCGACCGCCTGCGCCTCGGCCACTTCACCTCCGGCGTGCTGGTGCGCAAGGGCGACCGGCTCACCCGCCTGGTCAACCCGCTGCGCGCGCCCACCGGCGCGCCCGGCACCGCCCTGGCCGGCATCGGGTCGCTGCGCGACCGGCTGCGCCTCGCCGCGCTCGCCGCCGGCTGCGCGACCCTGCCGAAGGGCCGGCTGCTCGCCGCGCCCGAGACCACCGCCGAGACCGCGCTGCGCCGCGCCGGCCTCTCCGACACGATCATCGAGGAGTTGCTGCGGCCGTTCCTCTCCGGCGTCTTCGTCGAACGGGAGCTGGAGACCTCCAGCCACGTGCTGTCGATGGTGCTGCGATCCTTCGCCCGGGGCCGGATCGGCCTGCCCGCCGAGGGCATGGCCGCGCTGCCCCGCGCCGTCGCCGACCCGCTGCCCGCCGACCTGATCGACCTGGACACCCCGGTCTCGGCGGTGGCGCCCGGCCGGGTCCGCACCCAGGCCGGCGACATCCGCTGCCGCGCCGTCGTGGTCGCCGTCGATCCGCCGGCGGTGGCCACGCTGCTGCCGACCCTGCCGGCGGTACGCACGCACAGCTACACGACGTACTACCACAGCGCGCAGGAGGCGCCGCTGGACGAGCCGATCCTGCTCGTCGACGGCGACCGGCGGGAGGTCGTCGCGAACACGGTGGTGGTCAGCCGGGCCGCGCCGACGTACGCGCCGGTCGGGCGGCACCTGATCGCCACCTCCGTGGTCGGCCCGTCGGCCCCGCCCGAGCCGACCGTGCGGGCCGAGCTGACCCGGCTCTACGGGCGGTCCACGGCGGACTGGACTCATTTGACCACCGTGTCCGTCCCGGACGCGCTGCCCGCCGCACCGCCGCCGCAGGGGCGGCTGCGCAAGCCGGTGGCGCTGGGGGAGGGCCTGTTCGTGGCCGGCGACCACCGGGACAGCCCCTCCGTCCAGGGCGCGCTGGCCAGTGGCTGGCGCGCCGCCGGGGCCGTCCTGGCGGAGCTGCGCGCGGGCTCCTGACGCCCCGATCGGTGGGTACGGGGCGCGGCGGGTCGGCTGCTCGCTGTTATCCTCGCGTTGCCCATCGTGCCGCCACCGCGGGGCGGTGAAGCCAGGGTTTCGTGCTGGCCGGTGATCGACCGGGCGGGATAGGATCCGGCGCGGTGCCGGGGCGGTAGCTCAGCCGGTTAGAGCAGTCGACTCATAATCGATCGGTCACGGGTTCGAGTCCCGTCCGCCCCACCAACAGCGCCTGAGCTGGGAAAAGGTGAAATCGGATGTGGCGGTGCCCGAACCGCCTCGACCAGATGCCTCGCGACCTGGGAGAGGAAGCGCTCAGGTCTTACAGCCATTGCCGCACGTGACGGCCGAGCGCTAAAGGATTCGGCGATTGGTTGGCTTGGATGCCTACCGGCCTGCCCGGGCGGGATCCCTTCATAGGCATTGATCACCATGGGCTGCGGTCGGCCGAGTCACGTCCGCCGAGCGCGCCCGGTTTCCCGTCAGCGGGCTGTGCATGCCGACGAGCACCCCGAGGGCCTCGGTGCCGATGTCGTGTTCCAGGTACCAGGCCACGGTCCGCTCGTGTTCGGACCACACGCCCCTGCGCTGCACCTAAAAGCGGCGGAGTTTCGTCAGCGTGTTGGTGTGGACTTGAATCCTGGCACGGACATCGAGCAGTTCATATCGCACGCCTCCGAAGGCAAGGGTGACCTTTTTCGGCCGTTGGCTGACCGCCTTCTTTGGTGGGGAGTCAAGGTCTAGTACGACGAGTTCTCCCTCAAGCCGTGCGATGTTGCTGGTGGGGTCGTCTGAGAGACAGGCGCGGCCACCGCTGATCATCGCCGTGTGAAGACTAACGATGAACTCTCATCCAAACAGCGAGTGGCGTACGTCCTGCACGATCTCTTCGCCGTTCCGTTCGATCAGGTCGCTGCGGCGCTCGCCACGAGCCCGGGCTCGGCGAAGAAACTGGCCAGCCGAGCGCGCGCCAAGCCTCGCAACACTCAAACCCGTCGAACCTGGCCACCACGCAGAAGCGATCGAGATCATCGAGGCATTCCTCGCAGCCGCGCGAGGCGGGGCGCATTGGCTGCGGTCCGCGCTCGACGGGCGCACCTCACCGAGGGCGTTCTACCGGCAGCGCCACCGCGGCCCCGCCCGGGGTCGCTGACCTGGGCAGCACCGACTTCCTGATCACCAGGTGGGTCCCGGCAACGAGCTTGCCCTCGCGATTGGCGCGGTCCGGCTGCAGTGCCATCCGGGCGGCCGTGTACCCAACATCCCCGAAGGGCACGTGCACGGTCGTCAACGGCACCCGGAGGTCCGCCGACAACAGCATGTCGTCGAAGCCGATGACCGACATCTGTTCAGGCACAGCGATCCCGGCGTCCTCGAGCGCGGCGAGTGCACCCAGGGCGATCAGATCACACTCGCCGAAGACAGCGGTGAACGCCGGTCCATCCTGCAGCGCAGCCCGCACCGCCTCGACACCGGTCCGACGATCCCGCGACCCGATCCGGACCAGCGCCGGGTTGACCTCGACACCAAACTCGGCGCAGGCCTGCTCGAATCCCCGCGCCCGGGCGTCGCTTGTCGAGAAGCCGAGCGGTCCCCGTACGAAGAGCACGTCCCGGTGCCCGTGGCTCAACAGGTACGACATTGCTGCGGCGGCACCACCGACGTTGTCATAGTTGACGACGAGTCCGGGGCTCCCGGCGTCGACCGCCGGCCGGCCACAGAACACCAGCGGCTTGTCCGCCACGGCGTACTCCCGCACCAGCGCCGCCAGGTCCTGGACGTAGCCGGCCGAGCTCCAACGACCACCCGCGACCACCACGGCCGACACCGTCGGGTCCTCGAGCAGAGACCGGAGTTGGGTCAGCTCCCGCACCGGGTCGTCGCCGGTCGTAGCGACAACGCAGCCCGTCGTGCCGGCACCGTTCACCGCCTCGACCGCCTCGACGATCTGGTCGACGAAGAGTCCGGAGAGGCTCCCGACGATCACCGCGAGTCGACGCTCGCGACGCCGGGCCCGCACGTCGTCGACGGCGTAGCCCAACTGCTTGGCCGCGCGGCTGACCGCGACCGCCGTCGCCGCGGACACCTGGCCACGGCCGGTCATCGCGCGTGACGCCGTGGCGATCGACACCCCGGCGCGGTCGGCGACCTCCCGCAGGGTCGGTTTGCCGGCCAGTCGGGCCCTTCCCACGACTCCATCACCCCTCACACCACTTGCTGTAAACGTTACAGTAAGTCTCCCCCGCCGGCCGGACCATTGCCGTGCAAAACGTGCCCAGGCCGCCGTTGACAACGTTCCGCAAACAATGGAAGCCTTCCGCAAGAAAGTCGTTGCGGAGTTCGCGTGCGATGGAGCTGCGACGCAGGGACGCCCAGGAGGGCCGTCGACATGGTCAGTGCCGAGCGCCTCACCACAGCAGACCAGCAGGTATTCACGCGCAGGCTGAGAGCCGCGAGGACCATCGCGACGAGGGGCCGACGCGCGGGCGCACGCCTGGTCGCCCTCGCCACGATGGCGGCGCTCGCGCTCGTCCCGATCAGCGGGGCCGCGGCCGCGGCCGGACCCAACCTCGACTTCGAGAGCGGCACCCTCGCACCGTGGACCGTTGCCGGTGGCACCTGGTCGGTCGCCCAACCGGGCCACCAGGGCCAGTGGGCGGCGCTGATGGTCGACGACTCGCTGATCGCGTCGGCGTCGCTGCGGAGCGCCGCGCTGCCGGCCACCGCGGGCTCGTACGAAGTGGGCGGTTGGCTGTCGGTGGCAGAGGGAACGCCGTCGCTGTTCGTGTACTTCTACGATGCCGCGGGCCGCCAGCTCGGCACCGAAAGCGAACGCCTCCGCGGCCTCACCGCCGGCTGGACGTGGCGGTCCTTCCGTGCCACCGCCCCCGCCGGTACGGCGTCGGCGCGCGTGATGCTCTACTCGTCCTCGGCCGACGTCACGACCGCGCGGTGGGACAGCATCTCCCTGGAGCGCGCCAACTGGACCGAGACCCCGCTGGGCAGCCCGCTGAAGGCGATCAACCTGATCGGGGCCACGATCGGCACCGGAGCCGACGGCCGCTCGGAGACGTGGACCGTCAGCAACGGCAACCCCGCCGTGCTTCAGGTGATCGACACGCTGACCGGTGATCTCGAGAGCACCCTGCCCCTGCCTGGCGCAGGGGGCTCGTGGTCGCTGGTGCAGCACAGCTCGGGGGACGTCTATGTGGCGACCTGGCCGGGCGGGCTGCTGTACCGCTACCGCCCCGGCACCGGCACGGTCGAGAACCTCGGCCGCGGGGCCGGCGCGGGCACCTACCTGTGGGACATCGAGGAGAGCAGCGACGGACGGCTATGGTTCGGTTCGTCACCGGCAGGAGCCCTGACCAGCTACGACCCGGCGTCCGGCCAGTACGAGGACCACGGCCCGATGGCGCCAGGCCAGGGCTATGCCCGGTCCGTGGCCGTCGCCGGCACCAAGGTGTACGTCGGCATGGGCTCGACCCAACCGCAGCTCGTCGAGTACGACGCGGCGACCCGGACGAAGCGCTCGATCCCGGTGCCGGCCGAAGTCGCGAACCGCGAATTCGCCTACAGCCTGGACTTCCGGGGCGGCCTGCTCTACACCCGCATCCAGGGCGTGGCCGGCAGCGACCTCTACAGCTACGACGTCCGGACCGCGCGCTGGCAGAAAGTGCACGGCGTGGGGGTGACGGCGATCAGTCCCAAGCGCGGCACCAAGATCTACTTCCCCGCCGAGGGTCGGCTGCACAGCTACAACCCGCTGGTCGGTAAGGCCAAGGACCTCGGCGTCGGCGCCTCGACCGCCGTTCGCACCCTCGGCTGGGTCGACCTCGAGCGGCCCGACATGCCGGGCGAATCGGTGGTGTGGCTGGACGGCCGCGGCGGCTACCTCGCGTGGAACCCGGAGTCCGACAAGTCGGTCGAGTGGCAGTCGCGCGCGATGCCCGTGCCGGTGCAACTGCACGCCATCGAGACCGGCCCCGGCAACCAGTTGTACGTCAGCGGGTTCATCCACCCGGGCCTGGCGCAGTGCGACCCGCGCACCCTGGCCTGCACCCAGCTGCCGGAGGGTGGCGTGGGACAGATCGAGGGGATGTTCACCGACGGCCCCGACCTCTACCTCGGTTCGTACGGGCACGCCCAGCTGTTCCGGTACGACACCACGGCGCCGTGGACCGCGGCCACCAACCCCCGCCTGCTCGCCAACCTGTCGGAGCAGCACTTCCAGGATCGCCCGTTCGGCTGGGCGAAGAGCGGTGGGCTGATCTGGACCACGACGGTCCCGGTGTACGGTCACCTCGGCGGGGTTGTCGCCTCGATCGACCCGCGCACCGACGCGGTCACCGTGTACGACACCGTGCTCGGTCGGCGCAGCGGCACCTCGATGACGGCGACCGGTGAGGACCTCGTCATCGGCACCTCGATCTGGGGCGGCGGTGGCGCGACCCCGGTCGAGACCGAAGCCTCGGTGATCCGGTGGAGCCCGGACGGTGCCCGCAAGGTCTGGGAGACGACGTTCCCCGGGCAGCAGGCGATCACCGCGGTGAAGGCGGGGCCGGACGGCCACGTCTGGGCGCTGTCGATCGACACGCTCTACCGACTCGACCCGACCAGTGGCGCGATCCTTGAGTCCTACCGGCTGGGGACCTGGCAGTGGGCCAACAGCGCCGCGTGGGTGCACGGACACCTCGAGTTCGGTGCCGACGGCCGGCTCTACATCCTCACGCTGCGTCACCTCTGGTCCCTCGACACCGGGTCACGGACGGTCCGTGACCTGGCCAGCGGAGTGACCTCGTTCGACTTCGCCGTGGCCGAGGGGTCGCTGTTCTTCTTCCGCGGCGACCAGATGTACCGCCTCAGTAACGCCTGACGACGACGCCTCCACCATCAGCATCCAGTTCGTCGAACGGAAGGACCGAGCATGGTGGACCGCGAGGCCGTCGTACCGATGGAGACTCCCAGGCTCAGCCGACGAACGGCCCTGCTGGGGGCGCTGCTCACGGCGTCGGCGGCCCGGTGGTTCGCGTCGCCGGCCCACGCCGCCGGCACGTCGGGTGGTGGTCAACGGTGACTTCGAGGCACCGTTGTCCGGCACCGACATCCCCGGCTGGCAGGTGCAGTACGGATTCCCGAGTCGGCGCAGGTCGTCGACGCCTGGGTGCACGGCGGCCAACAGGCGCTGCGGATGGTCGGCGGCAGCGCCGTGGCGGGACGTGCCAGAGCGGTACGGGCCGTGGAAGACGCTGTACAAGCGGTTCGCCCGCTGGCAGGAGGACGGGACCTGGGCGCGGATCGAGGCGATGCTGCAGGCCGGCGCGGACGCTGCCGGGGGCCTGGACTGGCACGGCAACGCCGATTCCACGATCGTGCGTGCCCGCCAGCACGCCGCCGGCGCGTGTAAGGGGGGCTGAACAGTGGTGACGCAGCGCGACGGGAAGGGCTCGGCAAGTCGCGCGGCGGGTGGACCACGAAGATCCACACGATCGGTGACGGTCGGGGCTGGAACCTGACCAGCCACCTGACCCCCGGCCAGGACTCCGACACCCGCCAACTGGTGCTTGCGCTACGCGGTTCGCGCGCTCCTGCGGCATGGCATCCGGCCAGAGGTATGACCCGCTCTCCCTGACCTGGCCGCGCTCGACCCCATGCCACAGCCGTGCCATTGCCGTGAGCGATCGACGCTGTGCCCCGCGTAACGCCGCCGGCAGGGACATCGCCCTATACCAATGGAGCGGCGATCTTGCCGCCTGCCCCGGCACCGGCCTCCGATCACAGGCCGCCGGCCCGCCGGGCATCACGGGGTATCAACCGAAGGGAGACCGCTCATGCGGTTCCGCACAGTGGCCCGCTCGGCCCTGGCGTCGACACTGGTCGCGGCGGCCGGGCTCGTTGCCGCCGTCGCACCTGCCCAGGCCGCGGACACCAGCACCGCTCTGCAGGGGGTGAAGTTCGTCAAGGACATCGCCGCCGGGAACGGCCGGCTCTTCATCTCCGCCAGCGACCGGATCGTCGTCGCCGACGACAGTGGCACCCAGGTCGGCGCCATCACCGGGCTCGTCGAGCCGAACGGCCTGGCCGTCACGCCGGACGGCAGCCGCCTCTACGCGGCGCTCAACGGCTCGAACGAGATCGCCGAGATCGACACCACGGCCCTCGCCGTCACCCGGCGATTCGACCTGGCCGCGTTTCCCTACCCGACGTACCTGTCGCTGGCCGGCGACCGTCTCTGGGTCGGGCACGGTCCGACCAACAGCTGGAGCGGCGGTGTCGTGGGCCTCGATCTGTCCGCGACGACGCCCGAGCCGGTCCGCATCGCCAGCGGGCTGTACGGTCCGCCGATGGTCGCCGCCGCCGGGTCCACCGTAGTGGCCGGCGAGAACGGGATCAGCCCGGCCGACCTGTACGTGTACGACGTGAGCACCACCCCAGCCACCCTCCGCGGGGTGATCGACGGCCACACCTACAGCCTCGGCCGCCTGCGGGACATCACCATCACGTCGGACGGCTCAAAGGCGATCACCGCGTTCGACTCGCCGTACCGGTACGACATCTGGGACACCGCCAGCGTCACCCGCGCCGGCGCGTACGGCGAGGAACCGACCTTCGTCGGCTTCCCGCACGCGGTCGCCCTCAGCCCGGACGGCGCCCACGTCGTCGGCGCACGCGCCTCCCGGGACCGCATCGAGCTCGCCGGCCCCCGCATCGCGGTTTACGACGCGGCGACGACCACGAAGCGACACACCGCCGACAACCCGGCCGGTCAGGTGGTGGAGGGCGCGCTCACCTTCTCCGGCACCGACGCGTTCACCGTGCTGCTGGAGATGTCCACCGGGCGCTACACGCTGTGGCGGCTGCGGGGTGCCACCCTGGCGCCCTCCTCGGTGAGCGCGACCGCCCCGGCCACCAGGACCGCACTCGTACCGCTCACCGTGGCCGGCCGGCTCACCCTGTCCGACGGGTCGGCGCCCGGCGCGCAGCCGCTTGTGGTGACACGCCGGCACCCGGACGGAACCAGTGCGACGCTCGCCCCGCTGACCACCGCCACGGACGGCACCTTCAGCATCACCGACACGCCGCCGGTCGGCGGGACCTTCCACTACGAGGTGCTCTGGGACGGCAACTCGGCCTTCCGCTGGAGCCAGGCGACGGCCACCGTCGAGGTGGCCCGGCAGCCGTCCACGCTGAGCCTCACCGGGCCGAGCACGGCCAGCACCGGCCGGCAGCTCCGGTTCAGCGGCGTGCTGGAGACCGCCGGGCGGCCACTCACCCCGGGCACCACGCTGCGGGTGTGGCGCATCGTCAACGGCGAGGACATCACCACGGTCTACCTCCCCGCGGTGACCCCGGCCGAGGACGGGAGCTTCCGTTTCACCGACACGCCAGGCGCGGCCGGCGAGTACACGTACACCGTGCAGTGGGACGGTGACCAGACGTTCCTGTACGCGCGGGCCAGCCACGTCGTCGTGGTCCGGTAACCCGCACCGTGGCTTCGATGGGGCCGGTCTCCGTCCGGGGGCCGGCCCCGTCCCATGTTCAGAGGTACGCGGGGCTTCGCTGGGCCAGCGGCTACGCGGCGGATGACGTCGCCTCAGGCCGTCAGACCGTGCATCCCGGCGAGTCACGCCACCGGTGTGTGGCACCGAAACGCCGAACGGCGGCGGTCCCGCGATGTGGCCCACGTGATCTCACATCAGTGGTAGCGGATCACCAGCTCGAGTTCGTCGCGAACCTCGGACGCCCGGGGATCTTCGGCTTGCTCCAGCAGCCACTCCTGCCGGCCCGCACGCCACGTGGCCTCGAAGTCGTCCCATGGCCCGTCGGATGTCTCGGAGTGGATCGACGCGGTGGATGTCGGGCCAAGCCCTGACCCGGCGGAGACGAAGAGCGACGGTGCGTTCGCCCTCAGTCGGTACATCGTCGGGATCGGCTTCATGCTCGTCGGCCTACTCGTAATCGGCGGCGGCGTCGTCTACCTGATCGCACCGTCAGCCGAGTGACGGTCGGTCCTCGCCCCGCGTAAGCCGGGTTCGTGCTGGTCTTCGCCTAGGATGGGGGCATGAGCGCTGAGGCCGTCGGCATGCACATGCCCGCCGTCGTGACGCTCGACGACGTCGCCGCGATGAACGCTGCCGATCCGAACGGCCACCGCTACGAGACGAGCCCCGAGGGGGTCCTGTCGGTCATGCCGCCTCCCGACTCGGATCACGCGATGATTGCCAGCCGCCTCTTCGCCTGGCTCATCATGGCCGGCTGGCCCGCCGAGCAGGTGCTCCAAGCCGTCGGCATTCGCGTTCCCGGGCCGGACCGGGACGGCGGCCGGATCCCGGACCTGACCGTGTGGCGGAAACCGCCGCCGCGAGGCGTCTGGTCGCCGACGACCGACGTCGCGCTGGTGGTCGAGATCGTCTCTCCCGGGTCGGAGGCCATGGATTCGGTGACGAAGGCGCGGGAGTACGCCTCGGCCGGGATCCCGCAGTACTGGGTGGTGGACCGCGACAGCGGCCAGACCGTCACCCTGCACCACCTGGGCGGGCAGGGCGCATACGAGGAGCGGGCCAGGATGCCGCTTGCCTGGCTGCTCCAGACCGCGCCGGCTGACCATCTCGACTGATCGGCGGCGTGGCAGCGCGGGGGACCTATTTGAGCTGTACCGGGTGCTGGACGCGGGCGTGGCCGCACCGTCGGGGGACGCAGCCTTGCCACCATGGCCATCCGTGCGGTCAGCGGCGTCACCTGAGTCGGCGGTTCCACCGCAGGCGTCACCTAGGATGCGCACCGCCACCGGTTCCGCGGTCAGGAGGTGGACGGCCGTACGAGCACGACAGCAGCTCTGACCGACGTCAGCCGATCAGGCCGGACAGGGTCGCCGCCAACTCGTTGAGTCGGTCCCTCGAACGCCCGCGCTGGTGGTGGATCCACTGCTCCCCTCGGCGGCGATCCCCTCTAGCACGGTGAGGGTGTGCGTGAGGCCCGAGGCGTCGAGGGTTACCTGCGACAGCGCCTGTACGTCCTCACCTGGTTGGATTCCCTCGTCCATCGACTCGGCGACCCGGACCCTGATCGGGGCACCGTTGACCAGCATCAGCTCGAACGTCTGGTGCCGGGCGGCGACCCCGTCGATGCGTACGGCGGCCACGGCGTCGAAGCGGTAGTTGAGGCGTTGCGTACCCCGCCAGGTGCCCGCCTCGAAGTCGAGGTCGATGTCCACCTGCCGCACCCCGTCGTCGGTCAACAGGAACAGCAGCAGCCGGTACCTCGAATAGCGCCACGGCCCCCGGGGGAACCGGGCCCGCTTGTACGACGTGGCGGGCGCCTCGATGAAGGCGTGCGCGATGACCTGGCTGGGCCTGAGCCGATAGTGCCGCATGGCCTCGTCGACGAGGATCTTGCGGTCGCATTCAAGCCAGAAGGCCATCTCCGCGTCGGAGGGCTTGCGGGACAAAGTCTTCTGCCAGCGCTCGTACGCGTCCTGTCGCGCCGCTCGCTGTTGCTCGTGCTCCATCTCATCGACCCGTACCCGCCGCCGTTCGGCCGCGACGCGGAACCAGGCCCGCGTGCCGATCACGCCGGCGACCACGGCGAGCAGCACGGACGCCGTACCACCGGCCGGGGCGACCGGCACGGCCGCCGGCACGAGCCGGAGGCTCCCGACCACGATGGCGACCAGCGCCACCACGCACAGGGCCTTGGTCGTGACCGGGGGTACGCAGCTCGGCCCGGTTCGCGGTCAGCTCTGACAGAAAGGCTGGATGGGTGTCGGCTTTCAGACTCGTCCAGGACAGCGGCCCGGCGCGGGTCAGCGCCGGGGTGTGGTGGTGGCTTCAGCCCTCGCCGACCGCCTCGTAGCCGAAGCCCTCAACGGGTGCGAGCGTGAGCAGCCGGTCGAGGACCGGTTCGGTGTTGGTGCCCCACATCTTCGACAGCACCCAGGTCCTGCCGTCGTCATGCAGGGGTGCGTCGAGGAACCACCGCCCCAACCGCTTCTGCGAACCGGGATAGGTGGCGGCGAAGGCGGCGGCGAGCTGTTCACCGGCCAGCGTCCCGTCCACGGAGAGGAATCGGGATCGCGGGATCACTGTGGCCAGCTCGGCGGCCGGCACGCCGGCCTCGTGGAGCGCCGTGACCATGGCGAGCACGGCGCGTCGTTTGCGCAGGGGCTCGGTACGCAGGTGCGGGGTGATGATCTCGTAGGGGGTCCAGTCCCTGGTGTCCGTACCGGCTGCCCGCACCTGGGTCTGCCGGCGTCGTAGCTGGACGGTCAGCTGGCTGGCCTCCGGCAGCGGGATGACCTGTTGGACGTCGAGCAGGAGACGATCATCGATCTTGTACGGGGTCAGCCGCACGCACCGTACGTCGAGGCCGTAGACGTCGTTGAGCCACAGCACGGTGGTGGTGATCTCCCGGTCGAAGCCGGCTGCGACGAGCACGACGCGTACCTCGCGGCTGAGCACGGCCTCCTCGCCGCCGACGTCCTCGAGGAAGTCGGCGAGCCGGGTCCGCGCCTCGTCGACTGCGTCCGGTTCGACCTTCGCCAGATGAAGTTCGTAGTGCTCCACCAGGTCGTCGAAGGTCATGACGGAGACCATCGCGGCGTACCGCAGCGCCTGGAGTTCGAGGTGACCGCCGTCGGTGGTCCGCTTGAGCTCGATCACGACGAGCCGGCCGTCCCGGTCGACACCGAGCAGGTCGATCCGGCGGCGGGCGTCGGCGAACGCGCCGAACTCCTCCGCGACCACGAGGACGTCCTCGACGATCATGTCGATCCGTGCCCGCAGCAGACGCTGCAGATCCGCACGTTCGAGGATCTGTTCGGCAGCGAAGGTGGTCGACGGAACGGGCACCATCGCGTCGGAGGTCATCTCGAACAGGGGCATCTCGACATCCTCGCAGTCTTCCCGTCCGGCAAGGGGCGAGGCGGTCGAGCAGCGCGGCGCAGTCGGTCGTCAGCTCCAGGTACTTCCGGGCACGACGGCTCGATCCGGCGCACCGCCCGGGCGTGGGCGGAATGGGGAGCGGCGACGCGCTGGGCGGCCCCGGCCCGCACGCGTACGACTGACGTCGATCTGGCTGTCTGCTTCGGGACTGAGTCGTCTGCGTGGCCGGCGCCCTCGGTCAACCTGATCCTTGACGCCGGGTGTCCGCCCGTCGTGGAGATCGGAGGAGCGATGAGGACCCACCCCCGATGGCGGTCGACCGGCGCGATGCTGGTCGCGGCCCTGGCCGCCGCGCTGGTCGCCGCCCTGCTGCCCGCCTCGCCCGCGTTCGCGCTGCCGTCCGGCAGCGGTTGGTCGGCCTCGTGGAGCTACTACCACCCCAGCGCCTACCAGTACGCCGGCACCCTGCCGGGCGTGCGGCTGACCGGGTACGCCACCGACAACTCGGGCACCAGCACGACGGTCGGCACCATCGAGGACACCGCCGCCGACTCCCGCTGCGCCCGGGTGATGCTCTACGCCAACGGCGTCGGCTACATCGCCGACCGGACCACCTGCGGCAACGGCAGCTATCTCACCTATTCCACCGGCAGCTACAGCCAGGGGCTCCTGGTGATCGTCTACCGGATGATCCCGGGCACGACCACCCATGACAAGGGTTTCGCCATGTTCGTCCCCGGCTCGTCCGCCGACCCGGAGCTGCGGACCGTGGGCACCGGCGCGAGCTGGTCGTACTACACCTCGACGGCGTTCCAGTACACGGTGACCCGTCCCGGCGTGCGGCTGACCGGCTACGGCGCCCACCAGTACACGGACCAGCGCTCCTCATTGAACACGGTGGAGAAGACCGCCGGCACGGTCGGCTGCGCCACGGCCAAGGTCACCGGCGGCGTGACCACCAGCGGCGGCACCTGCGTCAATGGTGGCAGCACGTCCTTCCACCGGTCCGACCTGACCAACAACCTGGAGGTGTCCGCCTGCTACCAGCCGATTCCCGGCACCCAGCGCTGCGTGGCGATCACCATCCCCGAGCCCTGGTGACCCGGCCGACCCGACGCCCCCGGCCGGCCGGGGGCGTCGGGCCCGTCTAGCGGCGGCTCTTGGGCAGGTCGAACTGGTCGGCGGCCTTGCAGTCGCGCGTGCCGCCGACGGCGCCCGGCCCGACCCGGTCGAGCGCCTGGCGCGCCCGGACCCGGCCCAGGTTCCAGGCGTACCAGGGGTCCGGCTCGTCGAGGTCGTCCGCGATCCAGCTCAGGGTGCAGCGGCGCACCGGGTCCGGCAGGCCGGACAGGGCGGGTGTCGCGTCGGCCGAGAGCGCCCGCAGGTACCAGGCGTCGATCTTCCCCGTCTGCTCGTAGCGGGCGATGTTGCGGCGCGCCGCGTAGTCCTCGGGGTTGAGCACGGCCAGGCTCAGCAGCATCGCCACGGCGAGCGCCACGGTCAGCCGGGGGATCCAGGCTCCCCGCCACCGGATCCCGGCCGCCAGGATCATCAGGAAGACGGTGCCGAGCAGCAGCTCGAACGCCATCACGAAGAGACGTTCCCCGGTGAAGCTGTAGACCTTCTGGTACGTGTACATCCGGGACAGCGCCGACACCACGATGACGAAGCCGAACGCGCTGAGCAGGCCGAGCAGGATCCGGAGCAGGTGGCGCTCGACCGGGCGCTCCCGCCGCGCCCACCGGGCCACCCCGGCGAGCACCGCCAGCGTCAGCATCGTGACGACGACGAGCTGCCAGAACCCGCTGCGCGCGTACTCGGCGTAGCTGAGGCCGGCGGTACGCAGCACGTGCCGCTCCCCGCCGAACAGGACGGTGAACTGCACCGCCACGAAACCGCCGAACAGCAGCGTCAGCGCGGTGATGACCGGTGCCCACTCCACGACGCCGAGGCGGGGCGTGCCGGGCCGGTCCACCGTCGACAGGTCGGGAGGCGCGGCCAGCGTGTAGACGGCGGCGACCGCGCTCAGCCCGCCGATGCCGGCGAGGAAGAGCCATTCGAACCTCGCGCCGGCGTCGACCTCGGGGATGAGCCCGTCGAGCACCACGGAGAAGGCGCCGTCGGCCGACGAGAGGAGCGCGCCGAAGACGACCAGCGCGGCCACCGTGGCCGCGGCGGACCCGACGACGCGACGGGCCAGGCCCGGGCTCGCCGGGGCCTGGAGGTGGCCGCCCACCCACGGCAGCCCCCGCAGCGCCGCGAACGGCGCCGCCACCAGGCTGAACAGGATCGAGCGTACGAGCCGGCCGCCCACGATCGCGAGGGTCGCGCAGCCGAGCGCGCCGAGGACGCAGAACGTCACCAGCCACCAGGCGTTGCGGAAGGCCAGGACCGAGAGCAGCGCCAGCGCGGCGCCCGCCCAGCCGGCGCGGACCCAGCGCTCGGCGCGGGGCAGGTCGGCGCCGGTGCGGCGGACCGCGACGACCACCGCGACGGTCAGGATGAGCCAGCCCAGGAACCAGCCGATGCCGGTGCGGGTGAGCGGCACGAAGCACGCCAGCCCCAGCGCCCCGGCGAGGACGGCGGCCGGCACGGACCGGTCCCGCGCCGCCTTCGGGCCCGGCCACCGCGTCTTGAGGAACGACGGCCGGACCGGCGGCGGCTGGTAGCCCCAGTAGGGCGGCCACACGGCCGGCGCATTGGTCCCGTACGGCGCCTTCTGCGGGGCGGCGGTCGGTGGCGGGGCGGCGACCGGCGTCGGTGTGGCGGCGGGTGCCGGCGCGGCGGCCGGTTGGGGCGGCGTGCTCGCCGCAGGCGCCGGGGTGGTGGCGGCGGCCGGCGCGCCGGCAGGGGAGGGTGACGGGTTTCCGGCGGAGGACGCCGTCGCCGCACGCGCGGCCTCCGGCGCCGGCTCGACGGCCGACGGCGAGCCCTTCGCGTCGGCGGCGGCCGTCGGGGCCGGTCGGGTGTCCGGGGCCGCCTGCCTCGGCACGACGGCTGGCCGCACCTCGCCGTCTGCCTGCTGCGGCACGACGGCCGGCCGGACCTCCCCGTCCGCCTGCTGCGGCACGGCGGCCGGGCGGGCGTCCGGCTCCGCCGACGTCGGGGCGGTGGCGGTGGCGGTGGCGGTCGGGCCGGTGTCCGTGCCCGCCGGCGTCGGTGGGGCGGCGGCCGGGCCGGTGCCCGCCGGCGTCGGGGCGGCGGCCGGCAGCAGCGGGACGAACACGGCGTACCCGCGCGTGCCCGCCGGGATGCTGACCGGGATCGCCCAGGCGGGCGTGCCCTCCGCCCCGGGCCACACCATGGTGGGCGGCGCACCGTCGACGGGCGGCATGACGAGCAGGTACGGCGTCGCGTGCCCGGGGTTCTCACCGTCGGTGCTCGCGGGCCCCCCGGCGGTCTCCGGGGACTCCGGCACCGGTGGCGGCTGGGTCACGGGACCCTCCTCGATCGAATGGTCCGCACACTGTACGACCGATCCCGATCGCCTCGCCGCCCGGTGAACGCTCCGCGATCCAGCCCGCACACGGAGGTGATGCCCGGGTCGCCGGGTCGGCCGTCCAGGGTGGTCAGGCCGGAATCGCGGATCGCGCCCGGTGGCCATTCGGAGAATGCGCAACCAACCGGGGTGTGCGGTCCGCCGCCACGAAAGGCGCGGACCCGCGTTAACCTCCCGGCGCGGCCACCGCGTTCACCTGGCGGGAGGTACGCATGTCCGACAGCCCGCACCCGCCGCCACCGGAGGGCTTCGCCGAGTTCGTGGCGGCCCGGTCCGGCGCCCTGCTGCGCTCGGCGTGGCTGCTGACCGGTGACGCCGGCCGGGCGGAGGACCTGCTCCAGACCGTGCTCGCGGGCGCCTGGCGGCGCTGGCCCGGCATCGTCCACGGCGGGCATCCCGAGGCGTACCTGCGACGGGCGCTCTTCACCACGTACGCCTCCTGGTGGCGGCGGCGGTGGCGGGGCGAGGTGCCGGCCGCCGCGACGCCGGAGACGTGCGGGACCGGCGACGTGGCCGGCGAGTCGGCCGACCGGGACGCGGTGCGCCGCGCGCTGGCCCGGCTCAGCCGCCAGCAGCGGGCGATCGTGGTGCTGCGGTACGTCGAGGACCTGTCCGTGGAGCGGACCGCGCAGGTGCTGGGCTGTTCGGTCAACACGGTCAAGGTGCAGTCCTCGCGCGCCCTGCGCAGCCTGCGCGCCGACCCGGATCTGCGGTTGTTCACCGATCGGGAGGTCGTGTCATGAGTTCTGACGACTCCGACGTCCGGCGGCTGCTCGCCGACGCCGTACCGCCGCTGGCGGCCCCGCCGGACCGGTTGGCGGCGGTCGGCACCCGGGTCCGCCGGCGCCGGCGGCGGCTGGCCGCCGGCTCGGCGGCGGCCCTGGTCCTGACGGTGGGGCTGACGGTCGGAGCGCCGCAACTCCTCGCCGGCGCCCGGGGCGGTTCCCGGCCGGCGCCGGTCGCCACCGGGGGGCCGGTCGGCGCGGCGGTCTGCCCCGACGACACCGGCCGGCGGCCCGGGCTGGAGTCGGTGCGCTACGGCGACGACGTGCCACTGGTGCCGGCGGGCGCGGTGGAGGTCACCGCCTGCCAGGTGCCGGTCGGTGGCGGGCCGCGGGCGGCGGACCGCGTCGGCCCCCGGGTGCTCACCACCGGGGTCGACGAGATCGTCGGGCTGCTCAACGCGATGCCACCGAGGCAGACCGGGCCGGACGGGCGGCCCCGTGTGGCCGACCCGACCGACCCGGGGCTGCGGTGCACCCTGGTGGGACGGTCTGCGGAGACCGCCTACGTGCTGCGCTACCCCGACCGGGCGCCGGTGACCGTGTGGACCGACGACAACTGCGCGGTCGCGGTCACCGACAGCCACGGGCGAGGGCTGGACCACCGGCTGTTCGGCGCGTTCCTGGACCGGTACCGGGCGCAGCTCGCCGCGGCCACCGACCCGGCCACCGTCGCCACCCCCGCGTGCCGGACGAGCATGCCGGTCGACCGGGTCCGGCTGACCCCCTCGAACCCCGGGCCACCCGACCGGATCGCGGTCAACCAGGCCGGGCACGACAGCGTCCTGATGACCCCGCTGGTCGCGTTGGCCGCCTGCCGGTACGAGGTGGACGGCGGGACCGCCCGGCTGGTGCGCGGGGAGACCCGGCGCGACGGGGCGGACGCGCTCCGGCCGGTGCTCAACGCGGCCTTCGCCCGGTCGGTGCCGGCCAGCGACTGCGGCGACTGGCCGGGCTACCCGCCGCCGACCGCGTTCGACACCGTGACCGTGGCGGACGCGACCGGTGCCACCGCCGAGTTCTGGGTCCGGCACACGCCCTGCCGCAGCGCCGTCCGCGCGTACCACCGGGGCAGCGAGCCCACGCCGGAGCTGCTCGCCGCCCTCACCCGGTTGCTCGGGCCGTCACCCCGCTGACCGTGCCGGCAGGGCCGCCGGGTTGACGGTGCCGGCAGGGTCGGGCTGACCGCGCCGGTGCAGCCGTCTGCACCTTGGCGTCGACCGGGCCGACCCGTGTAGAGCCGGCGGCGACGCGTGGGGGACCCGACGCCGCCGGGCTGACCTGCCGACGGCGGCGCCGGGTGGGGACCCGACGCCGCCGGGCCGGTCAGACGTACGGCCGGGTGGCGTACGCGGCCCGCAGCGCGGCCAGCCCCGCCGGCTTCGGCGCCAGCGTGCCCCAGCCGGAGTTGAAGTAGTTGGTGCACACGATCCGGGGTCCCCGCTCGGCGTTGAGCTGGGCGATCGCGGCCGGCACGGTGGCGATCCAGGCCGCCTGGTCCGGGATTTCCGCCACCCGTACGCCCCACTCGGCGATGATCACCGGCCGGGAGAGCGCGACCGGGCCGAGGTCGGCCACCGCCCAGTCCTTCGCCCGGCGGAACCGGGCCAGCGCCGTGTCCTTGGGGCTGGTGGCGTAGACGTTCCACTGGAGGAAGTCGAGTTTCGCCATCAGCGCCTCGGGGTGGGTGCGTTGGAAGCAGCCCCGGTCGAAGCCGCCCACCCCCACCGAGAAGGTGGTGCCGGCGGGAAGTTGCCGCGCCTTGAACCAGTTCACGATGTACGTCATCGCCTGCACCGCCCGGGTGTCCGACTGGGCCCAGGTGTAGCTGACACCCGCCTCGGTGGTGCCGAACTCGTGGTCGGTGTCCAGTTCGGAGGCGAGCTGGATGTTCACCCCGAACCCCATGGTCCGGTACTGGGACAGGGCACGGGCGAGCAGCCCGTCGCAGTGCCCGGCGAGGACCTGGCTGTAGCCGTACGCCCGGGGCCAGGTCGTGCCGGGCCGCTGCTGGATGGTCATCGCGGGCGCCGGGACGGTGTAGGCGACGCCGTCCACGGTGAAGGACTGCGGCCCGAAGTTGGGCGCGCCGTAGTGCTTCAGCTCCAGCACCATGTTCATCCGCACCCCGGCCTTGCCCAGCGTGACCAGCCACGGTCGCTGGTAGCCGGGGAAGGTGTAGCCGTCGGCGAGGCTGCGGTACTGGGTCAGCGAGCGGAAGTTCCCGCCGGCCATGTCGGCCGTCGGGTCGGCGCCGCCGGAGAGGTAGTAGCCGCCCAGCACCGGCGGAGCGATCGTGTAGTCGGCGGTGGCGGTGGCGGTGCGCCCGCCGTTGTCGCGCACCGTGACGGTGACCCGGGGCATCACGCCACCGCCCGGTAGACGGCCACCGAGCCGTTGTCCGACAGCCGGGTCCAGGTGCGGCCGGAGTCGTCGGTGACGGTGACGGTGAGCGGGTCGACGACGGCGGTGACCTTGACCGGGGCGCTGCTGTTGCCCTGCGCGTCGGTGACCACGATCGTGACGGTCACCGGCTTCGTGTCGGCGTCGCCGTAGGTGACCGTCAGGGTCATCTGGTCGCCCGGCGAGTAGGTGGAGGCGTTCAGGGATGCGGTCGCGGTGGGAGCGGCCATGGCCGGCTCCTCTCGTGCTCGGTCGCCGGACCGGCTCCGGCGCGTGGTCACGGCCGGTCCGGCTGCGGAGGGATCGGGGTCGGGCGACGGCCGGCCGCCGGGCACGCGACGGCGCGGCCGGAGACCGGTCGGGGGTACGACTCGCCGACCGCGCTCGGCTCGCCGTCGGGCCGCGCGGCCCGACGGCCCCCGGGGGGGTGACGGCGGGGTCGGGGGGGGGGGCCCCGCCCAGGCGCCCGGGGAGAGGAAGAGCAAACCGCTGAAAACCAGAGACCAAACT
>NZ_JBEOVW010000052.1:0-25352 GCF_040295705.1 Micromonospora sp. NPDC002717
ATCCTGCACTGGTCGATCTGGCGACGAACATCCCAATCCCGAGCCCGCCGATCCCACTACCAGCGCAGACAGGCCAGGTGACGTTGGAGTACTAGCGCTCGTCGTCACCGTTGGACGGCGCCGCTGTCACGTCGCTCCGTGGAAACGACCCAGCGCGGCATCCCACCGCCGGCAGAATGGTCGTGCCCAGCAGCCCTAGCGAGGTGCAACGGGCGACCCCAGGTTGACACCGGCTCCACCCTGGCGCCTGAGCTCGGGGCGCCGGCCGCGAGTCGGTGGGCAAACCTCGTTTCTACGTCTCGCCGAAGTAGCCCTCCTGCTCACCGAGCAGCAGCGGAACGTCGTACACCGACATGTCCGGGCGAGCCCGGACGGCCCTGACCCGATGACGCCACCGCTGGTGCTCGAACGCCACGTCCGCCTCAATCTCCACCACCACCGTCGGCTCCACCTGCACATACTCCAGCGGCTCCGGCCGGTCCCACTGCCCCGACCACGACGCCGGCAACGGCTGCGGCCACGGATGCACCACAGCTGCCCGCCGATGCCGCCCGAACCGCGGCGGAGACAGCACCGCCTCGAACTCCCGCCGTCCCTCGACGTTGAGCGGGTGCGTGCGGCCGGTATAGCGAAGCCGGCCCGACCGATCAAACCGGCCCAGCAGCAGCGTGTCCGCCTCGCACAAGCTGCCGGTCACCCCGCCGATGATCGCCTCCGTGACGATTCGGGTGCGGTACTTCGACCAGCCGCGACGGCCGGGCAGGTACCGGCCGCCCAGGCGCTTGCTGACCACGCCCTCGATACCCGCCGCGACGGTCCAGTGCATGAGCCAGTCCCCCACCTGCCGCATGTCGGCCGTCTGCGGAGTCAAGGTCAACTGCGCTGGCACGTCGGCGAGCAGCGACTCGAGCCGAGCCCGTCGCTGCGACAGCGGCAGGTCGAGGATCACCCGGCCATCAACGTCCGCGAGCAGATCGAACAGCACGTAGTGGGCGGGGCAGTCATGTGCCAGCCGCAACACGCCGCGGCCGACAGCACACCCTGCAGCCCCATGCATTCGTCGGCGAGTGCCGCAAGCGCACCCTCCTGCTGCAGCAGGCGGGCCGCGGCCTCGGCAATGTTGGTACGTTCGAGGTATCGTGCCTGGTCGCCTAGGCTGTGGGGAAAGCGCCCACAGGGTGTTCTGCGTGCCGAACCATCCGGCCAGCGGCTGGTAGACCCCGAAGACCTCGCTGGCATACGGCAGTGATCCCTTGAAGTCCGACAGCGGCCGTCCGTTGAATGCAGGCCGTCCCGGTATCGGCGCGGTCATGACTTGCACCGGGGCTTGGGTGCCCGTCGGGCTGGTCGCGAAGGCCAGCGGCGTCACGGGCTGCGCGGCAGGCATCTTGACGAGGATGACTTCGCTGCTGGACTCAGCGACGGGCGCGACGAAGGAGATGGTCTGCGTGCCTGCCGGCTGGGCTTGCCGGCCGACGTACTGGCGAGTCGAGTTCGGGACCCGCAGTAGAAAGGTGCCCTGAAGTTCCGGAATTTCCGGGTACAGAGCCGGGTTTCGTACGTCGACATCGCGCGGCAGGCCGAGCGCGATGCTTAGTCCAGCTGGGATCTCCCCCGGCGGACTGGGATCGATCCTGTAGGACCAGAGCCGGAGCGCGGTGTCGCCGCTTGGAAGTGGTGCCTTACCCGTAAAACTTACGACGATCGCCATGCGGTCCCCCGGCTCTGGATGCAACCAGAATAGTCACTCACCGTAATCATGTACGTCCTTGTCGTTGACATTGCGGCTCCTGCCGTTAAGGCGGGACGCGAGGGCGAACGCGACGTTCGCTCGCGAACGTCCCGCGGGAAGCCGCACAACGCGGTCATGACTTCGCCAAGGGCAGCAGAGCCAGCCCCTGGGCCGCGGAGGAACGACTTTGGCCCGTCCGGGGAGCCTGGCAGCCCTTGCGGGGCCTGGCGAGGGGATCCGCCCGGCGTCTCTGACGTAGGCCGGGTTCGGGCCGAGCCCCGAGGTATTCACGTGGTGGGACGAGGAGGACTGGTCCGGCAGCGGACCGCGGGCCATCCTTTGAAGCTCGCGCAAACGTCGCTACTCAAGGGACAGGCACCAGGTTGCCCGAGCTGTCCCGGTGGTAACTGCCCTTGCTTTGCCCATCGATGGATTTGTTCTTGATCCACTGTTCGGAATAGCTGTGCAGGACGTTCCGCTGCTTTTCCCATTGCATAAAGTGTCCGGTGTTGTCGATCGAAATCATCAGCTTGTCAGCGCCCTGAATCGCGGGGTATAGCCATCTGCAGTCGAAGGGGGGCCCCGAGTGCTCCACCTGGGGCGCGGTAGATGAATCAAGTAGTGGCCTGTCGTCAGGCCCTCTCGTAATCACTTGGGTGTCGCTGGTTCCGTACACAATGGCCACTGGTACGTTAGAGCCGAGGTAGTGGTCGCCTTCAACCATGGCCTTGTTCCATCCCCACCACAGCCGCGTCGGGTACCGAAGGACGCCTTCGACTTGGCTACCCCAATCGGCGCCTACCGAGTCGTGCTTCATGATCTGTTTCCAGACCGTGTCTTCGATGTGGGGATCCCGCTGCGCACCAAGTCTTTGGTCGTAGTCCCATGCGGCCACCGTTTCTGGCTTGCCTTGAAGCTTGAGCGGGAAGCCGAACAGTCTAGGTGCCGGGATGGCCGGTTCGTCGCTCAATCCCCATGGCGGGAAGGCGGGTGCGAGCAGGAACAAGCTGCCGACCATTGCCGGCCACTCCATCGCGGTCCGTCCGACGATGAAAGACGCCCCGGAGTAGCCGACGAGATGAATAGGCCCCGTTACGCGAGTCGAGATCCAGTTGAGAACGGTCCAAAGTTCGGCTATCTCGCTGTTCGAGTCGGTCAGGTGACGCGGATACGGATACGGCCGGACGGAAAGAGGCGGGGCGGGAATGGGCCTTCCGTACAGCTTTGACATGTCACTTCTATCCGCATTGAATACGTCATCCATTACAGTGGGTCGCGTCGAGTCGCCGAGCCCTTGAAAGTCCATGTAGAACACACGGACCCCCGAGTCCGCCAAGTGCTCGGCCCACCCTTTGCGACCTGCCCATCCACCGAACACCGGGGCAGCTGGCACGCTCCTGCCAGCCACCATAAGGGCGACGGGAGCCTCTGTTGCTCCCGGCCTGGGGTCATACTCCACCACGGAAAGTTGGACCCGTTGACCCCGGTTCGCATCAAGGGTCGAAAAGTGATCCACAGACCATGATGTAACCGTCACGGCAATCCAATCAAGAGAGCTGGCGTGTCCATCCAATCTTGAATGACCGATCCAGCAGCGGCGAACCACCAGACCAACGGTCACCCAGATGAGCGATTGGCAAAGGGAAGACCCGGCCGTGGCACCTTCGCGCGACTGGAGGATCCGCTATCACTACCGGGGCAACGCGGCCGGCTCGACGCTCCCCGTGGTGGGACTGAGGCCGACAGCCAGGGGCGAGCCAACCCCACTGGCTCGCCCGCCCGCTGCGCCGTGCGGGCCGTCCTACCGCCCGGCGGCTGTCAGCTCCTCGACGCCGAGGAAGTCCCCGACGATCTGCCGCACCGGCTCGTGGTGCCGCCGCGTCGCGTGCACGTACACGTTCATCGTCGTGGTCACGCTGGCGTGCCCGGCCATTGTCCGCAGCGCGCTCGACCACCCACCGCCGGTTCACCTTCCGCAGGACCTGCACGATGGACACCGTGCCCCGCGCGACGTTGACGGCCCGGGGCGGCAGCGCCGACACCTCGCCCCAGCGCAGTCCCGTGGACAGCTTGCACAGCAGCAGGCCCGCCGCCTCCGGGTCGACCGCGTACGCCGCCTCGAGGAACAGCCGGGCCTCGTCCGGGCTCTTCAGGATGTCCCGCTCGGCGCGCGGCCCATCGGGCAGCGGCAGCCCGTCCATCGGGTTCGACGTCCGCACGGCGGGCTCGCCGTCTTCGCCGGGCCGGCACGCCGCCTTGAAGATCGGCACCACCGTCTCGCCGCGGATGTTGGCGATCGTCTTCGCCGAGAGGCCGGCGTCGCGCAGGCCCTGCTGCCACTCGCGCATCTCCCGCCGGGTGATCTCGGCGATCGGCCGGTCTCCGATCCGCGGGTAGACGTGCTTCTCCAGGCGCTCCCGGTACTTGCGCACTGTCTCCGGGTGCGGTTTCACCAGCTGGCCCAGCCACTCCTCGGCGTACGCCCGGAACGTCAGCACGCCCTCGGCCGGCCTCGGCGCCGGGGCGGCCACGCCGGCGGGCACCAGGTGCGCGAACCCGTGCTCGGCCAGCTGCTCCGGCGTCGGCCGGTGGTTGCCGGCGGCGTCGACGAGCGCCTTGAACCGCTTGGCGTCCCCCTGGTAGTCGAACGTCTCGCCGTCCCACGCGCCGTCACGGCGGCCGCCGTCGCGCCACTTCACCCGCCAGCGGGTGGTCTTGCCGTCTCTCGTCTGCCTCTTCTCGATCTGCGCCACCGTTCCTCCACGTGAACGCGGCGGCCTCGACCCGGTGTCCTGCGGCCTCCGCCGCCGACGCACCGATATGCGTAACGGTGGGACCGTAACCGTCTTGATCGCCCGGGCACAAAATCGCCCCGACCTGCGGTGCGGACGGGGCGGCTCAGTGCCAGTGATCCCACGGTGATCCCACGGCGGCAAACAGCCCGAAAAACGATCAAGGCCGCTAACCTGAGTTCTGCCAGGTCAGCGGCCCAAAGCCTGTGTCGTTCGTACTGGTGTCCGAGGGGGATTTGCACACTCCCATGTAGCATCCGTTATACAAACGGGTGCTCATGCGTTAAGTCTAGCACTTCACGATGCGTAACACTACAGGCGTGAGCAGCCCACGCACACTGCGGCGCAACTAATGCAATCAATTCTGCCGCCTCCGCTGGCACAACACGGCGAAGAATCCGGAGTTCTTGAAATTGCCGTGCGGCGCGATGCGGAGCCATTCCCCAGCACGCCGCCCGGGCGGGTCACATAGGCTAATCAGGGCAAGATATCTGTCGCCGGCCGTTGGAGGTATCGCTCGTATTGGCGAATGGGTGTGGCTGTCCGGTCATCGCCGACAGCGCGTCGGCCACGTCGTGAAGGTCAGCTTTGATGTAGGTGCTGGTGGACGATCCTGGGCTGTCGGTGTGACCGGCGTAGGCGCGGGCGACCCCGTAGCCGAAGTGGCGTTCCACCCAGGTAAGCGTGGTGTGCCGCAGCCAGTGGGTGGAGACGCCATGCACGGCGACCCAGGGCAGACGTTCCCCGATGCGCTTCCACAGGTGGTCGTAGCGGCGGCTGCTGATCGGCTGACCATTGCGGTAGCGCAACAGCTGGTCGGTGGGCAGAACGGCGCCGCGGACGCGGGCGTGCTCGTACAGGTGCTCGGCGAGGTCGAGTGTGGCCGGCTGCCACCGCACGACACCGTTCTTCTCGGTCAGGCGCACGAGCCCGTTGGTGCGATCCAGGTCGATGAGCCGCAGTGCGAGGGCACCGCCGCGGCGGCAGGCGCTCTCGGTGTGCAGGCGCAGCAGAAGTGCGTCGAGGATGACGTCGTTGCCGCTGGTCCGCGTCACCGCGTTGATCTCCTCCAGTTCGTGCGGCGTCAAGGCAGGACGCGTGCTCGGGAGGCGGCGGGGTTTGGCGACGCGGTGGGCGGGACTGGCCGAGGCGTCGATCAGGCCGTCGGCGATGGCCCGGGAGTAGAAGGCGCGGGCGGCGGCGATGACGTGCTCGCCGGCGTGCCGGCCGTTGCGGCTGTTACGCCGCGACCGGGCAGTGGCGATCATCTCTTGTTTCATCGCCTCGACGTCGCTGGCCGCAACCGCGTTCACCGGTCGGTCGCCCCAGGCGGCGGCCATCCGCGCCCAGTACGTGCCGTACGTACGCCTCGCGCCCGGGCCCGCCGCCGCGATCACGCGCGGCAGATACTCCGCGACCGTCGGCAGTGTGGCAGCGCCGATGGGCTGGGATTGGAGGTCGGCCAGGGTAACGCCAAGGTGAGTCAGTACCTGTCGGGCTGCGGAAACGGCGGCGGGATCAGCCGACATGGTCGACTCCCGCCACCTCGACGTGCAGGTCGGCGAGCAGGCGAGCGACAGCGCCGACCGGGTGCACAACAACCAGGCCATGGGCGACAAGAGCGGCCAGCAGCACCGGCTCGCCACACCCAATCCCGCACATACGTCGGACGGAAGCAGGTAGGGGCAGCGCACCTCGGCTGCCCACCCTGTGCCGACCGTCGCCAGCCGAGGCAATGACGAGCACCCCTTGGTGCGGCTGAATGCCGAGGCGGTGTCCCGGCTGCCAGCCCAGCCCCTGTAGGAGGTGCTGCGCGGTCACTCGGCCGCAGCGGGATGGGACAGCCATCCCCAGCAGAAGCTCAGAAGCATCGACGACCGCCGGTAGTTGAACTCGGGCGGGTAGTGCCAGCATCGGTACTGGGCGGGGACGTGGATGGGCGGGCAGTGCGGCAGGAACAAGCGGACGGACAAGCTGTTCACCGCTCGATCGGGAAGGTCGTGTCATGGCGGTGACAACCGGGGGGACGACGTCTTGGGCCTCGTCGTTCCCGATGGCCGGGAGTCATCGGTACCGACGCTTACTGCTCCGCGCAGCCACCTCTCAGCCCAACGATCGGGCACTCTCTCGAGACAGCACGTCCCAACCGCGACGAGATCCCCACCGGCTACGCCTGTAACCCCACTGGTTCCACGAGGGCTGGGTGGTACACGTCAGCAGCGGTCAGGTCGAGCCTGTCCAGTTCATCCACGGCGCACCGGGCCGCGACGTCGACGACCGCGTGCACCTCTACGCAACACGGCCGGTAGGCCATGGCCATCGCCAACAGGCCCGGCTGACCCACTGACAGCGGCATTTGGTAGTACGCCCGCCTACGTCAGCGTGTTGCCGGTAGGTGGCGCAGGCCATTGGTATACGGATGCGGAAGTCCCCTGTCCCGCCCTCGCCGTCGTGGATCTGCGCTTGGTGGTGTGCTGTCACCTGTGCGCCGTCACCTGTGCGCCGTGCTGGGCGTGCGCTGTGTGTCAGGGAGTCGAACCCCTACGCCTGCCCTCGGCGCGCCAGGAGTGAACCGGATTACCCGCCGGCTCTCGGGTTCGCGCACGCCTCCACGTCGGCTACCTGCTCCACACCCATGAGCTCAGTCCAGCAGGTCGACCTCCCAGTTCGTCCGCTGAATGAGGGTGTCGACCTCGCGGAGCTGGCGGGCAAGGTCGTCGGCTTGTCCGCGTAGTTCGGCTACCGGCAGCGCCGGGATCATCTTCAGTTCGGACCGCAGCTGCCGGAAACCACGCTGGCCCTCGCCAGCCGCGGCGTCGGCGGCGGACGTGACCAGACTGTGACGCAGACGCAGAACGTCGCGGCGAGCGAGCGCGTCCGTGAGGGTGCCACCTTCGACCGCAGTCGCGGCGTTGGTGCGGTTGATCCGCCGGATCAACGCCTCCAGCTCACCGAGCACCTCGCCAGCCTCGGTGAGCAGAACCGCCGGGTCCTCAGCCGGTGCCTCACCTTCCTGGTAACGCGCGCTCGCGGCGACGCGGGTACGGAGTTGTTCGACGCGACGCGCCGCATCCGCGCGCAGCGCAAGAGCCTCAGCCAGCTTCACGCCGACCAGTATGCCCACCGAAGATCACCACCGCCTCCCGATTTCGTCGGCGCGGACTCGTGAAGACCAAGCCGCGACCGCAGCAGCCAACCCGGCTAGAAGAGGACGCCCCGAGTCGGCCAGCGGAACGTGAGGGAACGGCTCGCGTGTTGTCCCGTATTCGCGCGTAGGAATGCTCAGCAGTCCGGACAGTCGGGTGGCGTTGGCGCCTCCGGGAAGTCGTCGCGTCCGTCCAGCCAGCCGCAAAGCCGTTCAGCCAAAGTGAAGTCTTCGGGGAACAGTGCGTGCTCAAGGCAGCGGACGTTCGGATCCCAGCCCCACATGCGGCCCTCAGGCGTGCCGAAGTCGACCAGGGACCAGATCGCGCAGCCCCAGGCCAGCAGAGGAACGACCGAGGGGGCGTGGTTGGGGCGCTCGCGCCATCTCAGGTACTCCACCAACAGCCGTTCGCTGTCGCTGAAGCTGTAGGTCGTGTCGGTAAGGGACAAGGCCTCGCCCCCTCGGCCGAATCCGCCGTCGGCGACTTCGAGTTAGATCCGCTTGAGCAACGCAGGCATCGCATGCCCAACCGCGGCTTCCAGCTCGTCCACAGCCTCAGGTGGCGCGGGTGGCGGCAGCTCACCGGCCGGAGCATGCTCGCGGATCCGCTGGATGATCCCGTCGTCGGTCATAGCGGCATTGATAGCAACTGCCAGCACCGCCTCCTACATCAGCGCTCGGGCCTTCGGTCTAGTAGAAGATCACGGATGGCTGATCGGATGCTTGTACCCGTGTCAGCCCGTCCGTTGTTGTCGGATGACGTGGTCCTCTGCGGCCTGTCTTGGCTGTACCGAAGGCAGCACGTTAAGCCCTCGATGTGCCCAGCCCCGCCGAGGCCGATCTTGTCTCTGACTCCTCAGGAAACACACAATCCCGACGTGGAAGCCATCGGTTCCCCGCTGTGGGTACTGCTCATAATTGTCACCTGGTCCAGCGTGATCGGCGCGCTCCTCGGCCGGCTCGACCTGCGGGAGGCTGCGCCAGGGGCATCGCCGTGGCGGCTGTGGGGAGCAGGCCTCCTGGCTTGGTCTTCGCCCGTGGCGCTGGTTGCCGGTTTCCTCCTCGCATAGACGCCGTGGGCATCTACCCGATGGTCCTGCTGCCGCTGAGACCGCTGATCGCCACGGCATTGACCGTGCTGGGTTCGCGCGGACGCGCCGAGGATCTGGCATCTGGGACGCCTCGGCGGCTCAAGCTGTGATGCCTTCTGCCCAGCCGCAAGGCCGAGCGAAGCGCCACTCGGAGCGCATCTCCTCGTCGGGCAGTGGTAGGCCGGCGTCTGCCTCCCGTGGAAGGTGGCCGCCAGGTCTACCCATCCCCTCGTACCGCCGGGCCAGGTCGCCGGGCATGATGTCGTCGTGTCGGACGCGGAGACGGTCACCGCAACGATGCTTTCGGTGCGGCGATACGGCTGGGTGGCCGTGCTGGCAGCCTGGCTCGGGGTGACCTGGATCGAGCTGGCTAACCTGCAGAACGCCTCCCTCCTGCTGTTCGTGGTTCCCCCGTTCGAACTAGCCGTGTGGCTCAGCGCCATCGCCCTGACAGTGCGACTGGCATACCGCGCCCCGGCCAGACGTTCGACGGCGCTCACCACCGCGGCGCTCCTCCTGGTGACCTGCGCCTGGTTCACCAACTGGGGGCTGTTCCATCCCGCGTCGTACTGGGCCACGCACCGCTGGGCGTTCAACGCGGTGGCCGACGGTGTCAGGGAGGGGCGGATCGGCACGTCCCGCGACTATTACGGCGAGTTCCTCCCCCTGCACCTTCGGGACCTGTCCACCAACGGCCGCGCGGCGGTCGTTGGCAGCCAGGACGGCAAGCCTGTGCTGTTCCTGCCCCAATGGGTCGGCATCCCCGACGACGCCGGCGGATACGTCTACCTCGACGCCACACCCCGCCCCGACCTGCTCATCGACCTCTTCGGCGAACCCGCCCGGGTCGCCGGTGGACAGCACCTCGGCGACGGCTGGTGGTACGTCCTGCCCGGGGATTGACAACACCTGAGGCATACCTTCGCGGCGAGGGTGTGGTGGACCAGCCGAACCCGCTACTGGAGTTACCCATCGACGAGCCGCGCGACGCGACCGCCGACGGCCGCGGCTTCTACCGCGGTGCCGGCATCCGCACCGACCAGGTACCCGCGACGTTGTCGCGGGCGACAGTCAACGTCAACGACCAGGTGGCGGGCGACAACCGGGCGGTGGCACTGCACGCCGGCCTGGTCGGCGTCGCCCAAGACGACGACGGCGGACTGCGGCCGGTGGCCGGCTGGTACCTCGCACCGGCGACGGTCGAGATCGACGACGTGATCGACCGGATCGTGCGCGACCACGACACCACGCCGCCGCAGCCCATGAGCCTGTTCGACGCGCCCGCCGAGATCGTGGCGCTCTACCGGCGCATCGGCTCCGCGACGCTGTTCCACACGTGGCGGCTGCTGCCGGTGGCCGAGCACCGCCGCGTTTATCGAGGCCACGAGGACCCGTCGCTCTTGACGATCATCGACCTTGCCGACGGCCGGAGCGTCTGCGCGGCCCTCGACAACGAAACGCAGTCGACCCACTGGGTCCTCTGCCGCGTCGAGGAGGTGGCGGCCGAACGGTCCGACGAGTTCGACGACCGATTCCGCCTGGTCGACGAGCCCGCCGACGTCCCGGTATACGGCACCTCGCTCGCGCAGCTGCTCGACGCCGCCCTCGACTCCGACGGCGACATCACCCACCTCGAAACCGGCCGGCTCGATCAACTGGACCGACCCACCGGTCGTCCATGACACGCCACCCGCAACTCGGCACGACCGCGGCTACGCCAGGCCCAGATTCCGTGGCACATTGCGAACCCACTCGCCGGTGCCCGGCTCCTCCAGGTCATATGCGACCGCGATGCGCGAAATGGCTGCGCCGAAGTTGCGCCACTCCTCGTCGCTCATCTCGCTGAGCCGGTAGGCGATCTCTTCCAGCGCGTTGGTAGCCATGTACGCCTGCGAGTCAAGCTCGAGGAGGACCTTGAGGGCTGCGATAGCTCATAACAGCGCGCCAACGACCATGTCGCTCATCGCGCCTTCATTCACGACCGCACTCGCCGTGCGGGAGGGACGCAGCGAGCACGTGCCCGGGACTACACCACCGACATCACGTCGGCCCTCCTAACTGCGAGTCCACTCGCAAAGTGCGACATCGTGTCGCAACGGCAGTTCCGGATGCCGATACAGTCCGATGCTTCGGGTGGCGGGTGCTACCGGCAGAGCCAGAAACCGTCCCCGTCGTGACGGATCACGTCTCCATCCGGCTGGCGGACGAAGACCGCTGCGCCCTCAACCCATACATACTGCCCAGGGCGTAGGAATAGAGGAGACGGAAGTTCCACTGCCCAGTCGTCAGCCTCAACCAGGGTCACGATTGTCAGCCGGCTCACGGGTGCAGGGTCGGTTCGGACAGCTCCGGTGGAGTCATCACCTCGACCGAGCTGCACCTGCATGGCCCGAGATTACCGGGCCCGAGATGCCATACTCCTCGGACGGACCCGGATGCCAACTCAATCTATGTCTCGTATGGGTCCCAGTAGGCGGCGTAGCGCAGCAGCGAGCGGGCCAGGTCTGGGTGGGCCGCCGCCCACCGGGTGTCGAAGAGGAACCACTGGTCAAACCCGAAGAAGCCGTCGATGTACCGGGCGACCTGCGCGATGTGCAGATCGACCCGGATCAGCGACTCGGTGGGCCGCTCCGCGGGCAGCAGTTCCAGCATCTCCCGGTGGATCGTGTCATGCGCGCACGCTCGGTCGAGGCCGGCGGGCGATGGGGCGTATCCGGACAGCCGGGCGTAGCGCTCCAGTGCCGGGCCGACGTCCTCGTCTCCGGGGGCGACGAGGGCCCGCAGCAGCCGGGCGTCATGGGGCCAGCGGTGGGCGTCAGGGTCGTCGACGCCGTGCAGGTGGGCGGCGAGGTCCGGCAGGGTCAGGCCGGGAAAGACGATGGCGCCGGCCAAGTCCAGGTTCGTCCGATAGGTATCGGGCGATTTCCAGCACAGGCGGACCGAGAAGACGGACTCCGGCCTGGGCGGGGCCAGCCGGACGGTACGGACCGGTACGCCATGGTCGAAGACCGCGCCGGGCGCGGCCGTGCTGGCAGGCAGGGGCCAGGTGTCGTGCAGCAGGAACGCAAGCCGATCGGGCGACGCGGCGGCGGCCTCGTCGTCGATGAAGTAGTAGGCGAGGTCCACCTCGTCGTCATCGGTACGCACTCGCAGGGCGTGCTCGCCGAGCCGGATGAAGGTGGCCTCGTCGTCACCTTCCACCCACAGGTATTCGTTCAGCAATTCGCGCAGTTCGTCGACGGACTCCGGCCGGGGCAGGTTCCGCTCGCGGACCTCCTCGAAGATCGACTCCAAGCCGTAGACGTTGCCGCCCAGCTCGCTGTCGATCCATGCGTACGGGTCGTCGTGCTCCCAGCCGCGGCGGAACCAGTCGAGCACGGTCACGTCGGGCACGGTGACCACCCGCTTGCTGAACGGCGATTCCTCCCGCCACCGGCACACGAAGTACATGCGGCGACTCTAGGCAGGCGGTCCGACAGGATGCGTGCTGCGGCGACGGGCAACGACCGGCCCGGAGCACGGCGGGCAGCTGCTGTACCCGACCGAGCCGGACCGCGACGGCGGCCGCACTGGCCATCGAGTGCGCCGCACGTCCGCCGGCACCTCCGCGAGGGCCGGTCCATCACGCGGAAGGCCTCCGCGACTGCCCCTCATTAATCGATAGGCATGAAGGTGGCACTGCGGCAGATACCGATGCCGTTGAGTGCTGAGCGGGTCGTGTGTGACGGACCCGTCCGCGACGCGTTTTGTATCCGGCTTGCCGCAGTCCGAAGCAGATCGGCATCATGCCGTCGTAGGGTCGGACTGGATCTGGGAGCTGCGAGTGCGGACGGCGGCAGCTTCACCAGTGGCTGACAACGATGCCGGTACGACCGCCGAGAGCGGCGCGGATGTCTGTGGTGAACGCGGGTGATAGCGGCGGCCAGTTGTGGAAAGTAGCGGCGGGAGCGCCGATGAGTACGCTGAACTGACTGGTCCAATCACCCACCAACCCGCTCCAGCCGCACCGGTCGCACGTGAACAGCGGCTCCCGGCCGGCGGTCAACCACTCCTCCAGCCAATCGCCATAGGAGTCGGTGCAGGCCATCGGTACGTCGGCCGCGCAATGAGCGCATCGCGGTGCCTGATCGTTCTCCACAGGGTGGTAGACATCGCGATCGCCGCAGATGTCGACGCCGTTGTTCGCCGTATCGAGGAAGGCGTCAAACCAGTCGACCGGCGCGACGACTGCCGTACGCGCGGCGGGACCGGGCTTCCACTCGCTTGGCTGCCACAACGCATCACGACGGTCGTTGGGGAGAATCACTCCGCGGGCAAGCAGGAGGTCCTGCACGCCGACGATGATCTCCTCGCGCTCCGCCGACGAGGCGCCGTCCAGTCGGACCGCAGTCACGCTGTGCTCACTCACCGTGGACCTCCTCCTAGCCCGTCGGCCGCATGTCTTCACCGCGGGGTATTAGTCCCACATCTTCTGGTGTCCTCGGCTATGTACCGGCATGCACCGGAACTCGCGTGCATCGGCGTCTCTCCCTTGTTGCTTCACCTGGCGCACAACTCTCGGATGGCCGGAAGGCGTTCGCGCCGTGGCCGCCCACTCCGCGCGACGCTCGATCGGCGACATGAACGTGCAGGTGATCAAGCGGCGCCGTCAAGCTGCCCGAGCCATCGGCGGACCGCCGAGAAGTCCGCTTCGGCCAGGCCCACGTATGGGTCGACACGTTGCAGCAGCGCCCCCACCGAGTGGTGTGCCGCTACCCATCGCCGGTCAGCATCCGTTATCTCATCATCAAGCCAGACGAATGGGCGGCCGGCTGCCCACCGGGTAAGGAATACGGTCTTCCAGTGCAGACCGTGCTCCGGATCCTCGTCGCCGTCCGGCCACTCGACGACCGGCAAGTCCGGAAGCCCGAGCCGTGGCGAGATGACCTCGTTCGCCTCCGCCATCCAAGTCGTCGCCCAAACCAACTGGCATCCCAGTGCCAACAGCCTCCGCCCGTCATCCGGGTCAAGCCGATCGAGTAGAGGGTTGCCAGTATCGCCCAGCGGCTGCACGGCGGCACCGCCCAAAGAACGCTCGCGGCTAACCGGCCGGGCTTTGAACGGGATCAACGGTCCGTCAACATCGACGAAGACCAAGGGGCTGTTGGCAAGGCCGGCCATCACCCTCGAACCGTATCGTGGGCCTACCCCGGCTGAGCCAGGTGCGCGCACTCTTCCCTGAAGGACCGGCTGTTCGCTGCACGCACCCCTAGTAACGGACGCCCGGTCAGCGGCAGATCCAGACACGCACGGCTTGTTGCTCTGCGAGTCGCTACAGCAGGTCGAGCAGCGTCTCTATCCGTACGGCCAGCACCAGATCCATGGTGCCTTCGACGCGGACACTGACCGACGCGCTCCGCGCAGCACCTCTCAGCCCAATGATCGGGCCCCTCTCGAGGAACCCGACGTGGCTGATGGCTGCAGCGATCATCGAGGGGTACCCCATGACGGCGCACCTCGTGGAGAATGCGGCGGGTGCGACTTGATCTGGACAGCATCGACTGGGTGTCGTTGACGCACGCGTACGGAAGTGCCGAGGACGTGCCTGGCCTCATCCGTGATCTGCGGTCATCCGACGCCGAGGTCCGTAGCGCGGCAATGTACGAGCTGTACGGCAACATCTACCACCAGGGCACCCGCTACGAGGCCAGCGCATACGCCGTCCCCTTCCTGCTGGAACTGCTGGCCGACCCCGCCACGCCCGCCCGGCACGAGGTCATTCAGCTGCTCTCCTGCCTCGCTGTCGGTTACACGCCTTACGACATACCCGCCAGCGGCTTCCCCATCGCCGAAATCCGCAACGACGTGGCCCAAGTCCCCGAGGAGACCTGGCGCCGCTGGTCGCAAGCGATGAAGGACTGGTACGAGGTCGTTAGTACAGGGCACAGGCAGCCGCTTCCGCTCACCAAGCCCGAGCGGCGCCTGTTCGAAACCCGACACGCGCTCGCCGCGTACGATGCCGTCCGGGCCGGCGTCCCGCTGCTGTTGACATGCCTGGCTGACCCAGACCCCGAGGTGGTCGGGGAGGCGATCCATGCCTTGGCCTGGTTTTCGGAGAAGATGACGTCGATCCGCCCCCGCCTGCTCGAAATCGCCTCCGACGACCAGCGCCCGACGCAGATAGTGGGAGCAGCGCTGATCGCGTTAGGACTGGTCGGCGGTACGTTGATGCAGCCGGTAGCGGACCTGCTCGACAGGAACCTTGCAGGTACAGATCCCGACTTGAGATGGGCGGCTGCTGTGGCGTGGGCACAGCTGGCCGGTGAAGAGGTGCCGGACTCGGCAATAGCCGAACTACGCGGATGGGCAGCCATTCGCCAACAGGACACCGGGCAGACAACCTGGGGAGCGAGCCCCAGCTACCTGGCACTCGAAGTGCTCGACGCCTCCGCCGCGCCGGTGGCCGAGGAGGTACGGTCGGACCTCGTTGCGGCGGTGCTCGCCGAGCAACCCAAGTCGAACTGGCACAACCATTTCAACGTGGTGCTGGGGTACGCGTTTCCGCAGATGGAATCGGATCACGGCCGCAGCTTCGAGGAACTGACGGCGGCGCAGCGGGCGGCGGTCGCCTGGCTCATCGATAACCCGCATGTGTTCGGCTCTTCGGGGCCTCAAGGCCCGCTCCGCCAACACGGCCTGCCGACGACTCACGAGGCGCTACGCACTTACGCCGGCCTGGACGGGTAACAAACACAGCGGGTTGGCTGGACAGCGGATTGCCGGGATAGATCCGCTTGAGCAACGCAGGCATCGGATGCCCGAACACGGCTTCCAGCTCAGCCACGGCCCTCAGGCGGTGCGGGTGGATCCCACCGCCGGAGCGCCTCGCCGTGGTCCTCACCGGCGACCTCTACTGCGCTCCCACCGCCGACTGCCGGGGTGCCTCCGGCGAGGTCGCCGACGTGTGGTGGGCCTTGGCCTCCGTCGGCTGCCGGTTAATCGTCGGCGTGGCCGGCAACCACGACGTCATCGCGGGTGACCAACTCGCCGAACTAGGCCCGGCGGCGGCGCTACTCGACGGAGACTGGATCGACCATGGCGGGGTGCGCTTCGCCGGCGTCGGCAACATCGTCGGCGACCCGCGGCGGCCTGGCCGCCGCAGGGAACAGACGCAGCTGGCCCGCCTCGGCGCCGCGCTCACCGGCTGCCCCTCCGTACTCGTTCTACATGAAGGGCCGCCGGGCGAGCACCTCGACCAGCCCGGCAACCCCGTCATCGGCGCCCACCTACGCGAGCATCCACCGAGCTTGACCGTGTGCGGGCATGTCCACTGGGAAACGCCCCTGGCCCGACTCGGCGCTGCACACGTGCTCAACGTCGATGGCCGGGCCATCGTCCTGACGCCGCAACCCGATTGACGACCAATCCATCCGACACGACTGCGGACCATGGCATCACCGCCAGTCTGCTCGTCCGCGTCCCGCTCGCTCGATGTCGACAGGGGAACCGCGCCGAGGCAGACCGACGCAGCGCGACCGGCACGCCGAGACCCAGCGCGGCGGCTCCCTCGACCTTGGCCTCCCGCCGGGACGCGCTGTACACGAAACCGCAGCGGGGGTCGCCGAGGATCCGATCATGTGGAGCAGCGCCACCCGTCCCGGACGCGGGTCTGTGGGGATCGCTTCAGCTGTCCCACGGCCAGACGGATTCGTGGCCATTGCTGCTCGGAGAGTTCGTACGAGCCCGGCAGCCCATGGACGACCGGTGAAATCGACCCGGGTCTCAGCAAGTCCAGGCCCGGGCGATCATGACGCCGACGTAGCGGCAGTCCGCTCATCGGCCATGACCGAAGTCGAGACGCCCTACCGGCGGCAAGTAAGTGCACCACGCCCTGCTGCGACGTGTGGTGAATGTTGTGGCGGATCAACCTGTGCACGGAGTCCGGCGCGGAAGGGTAAATGGGTTCGTGCCGACCGTGTCCGCCGCCTACCATCGGCGGTCATGGCCATGAGTTGGGCGGACGGGGTGACCCGGGTGGCGATACTTACCGGAGCCGGCATCTCGACCGACTCCGGTATCCCCGACTACCGCGGACCCTCGGGCGTGTGGACCCGCGACCCGGCGCTGGTCAAGGCGTTCACCTACGACTCGTTCATGGCCGCGCCGACGGTGCGGGCAAGGTTCTGGCAGACCTATCTCGAGCACGCCGCGTGGCGGGCCGAGCCCAACGCGGCGCACTATGCGCTCGCCGACCTGGAGCGCACCGGGGTCGCGGTGCGCCTCCTCACGCAAAACGTCGACGGATTGCACCAGAAGGCGGGCTCCAGTCCGCGTAAGGTACTCGAACTGCACGGCACGATGCGCGAGGTGGTCTGCACCGGTTGTCGCATGCGCGCGCCGAGCGAACAGACGTTGGCGCGAGTGGCGGCCGGCGACGGCGACCCTCGGTGCACCGACTGCGGCAACATTCTCAAGCTTGCCGTGGTGCTGTTCGGGGAGCGCCTCGACCCGGTTACGGTCAGCCACGCCGAGCGGATCGCCGCGAATAGCCAGCTTATGCTCGCGGTCGGCAGTTCGCTGCAGGTCGAGCCGGTTGCCTCCCTGTGCTCCGTGGCGGTCAATGCAGGTAGTCGGTTGATAATCGTCAACCGTGACCCAACCCCGTACGACGACCTTGCCGTTGAGGTGATTCGCGAGTCGATCGGTACGGCACTACCCCGGATCTGCGCCGCCCTCGGCTCGGCCGCTCAGGGCACCTCCGGCACGCCGGTCACACAGTAGCCGCCGGCGGCTACCAAGGTCTCTCGCAGGGCGCGGCCGACGGGAATGACCGCATCCGCCGAACGCGCTGATCGCGGCAGATCAGTACACCGTCTGGGGTCTGACGGCCTCGCAACGGACACGATTGCCTGCAGCTCGGCAACGAGATCCTCGACCGATGCAGGCTGTTGTACTACGTGAAACGTATCGGACGCATGATAGAAGACCCGCACTGGAGCTATGCGCAGCCGGTGCTCGGCGAGAATCTGCGGAATCTGGTCGCGCTTCGCGGCCAGCCGCCAGTCCTGGTCGACGCGGCCTTCATCGAGCATCACCTGAATGACGGTATCCGGTGCGTGTCCGTGTTCGGCCAGTAGTTCGGCGTGGCGAATAGTGCGTGGGTAGCCGAACAGCAGCCAGCAGCCCGGCGACCCGGCCAACGTGTCCGCGACGAACTCGCCCAACACCTCGTCCGGTACCAGCTCGCCGGCCTGCATATGGTTCGCGAACCGCCAGCCCCAGGCCGTGGCGCCCTGCACTGCCGCTCGGCATAGGTCCCCCACGTTGTGCGCTTGGAGCCCCATGGCCTCGCCGAGCAGCATCGCGGCGCCCCAAGCGTCGAACACGCCGGGCTCGGCGATGACAGCAATCTTCCGCACGCCTCCACCCTCCAAGATCCAAAGAGCGCAGATTGTCGACCGCTCGTCGACGTTCTCCGGCGCTAGGCTGATCCCCGGCGACGATGCGGCCGCCATACGTTACTGCTTCGACACGACCCCGGGCGCCGGCTCTGTCCGAGTGTGGTGACACTGTGTAACACGCGGTCGGCGGCAGATCCGGATATTGCATCGGAGCGATTTATGCTTCGTCGGTGCGACGCGGAAATTTCCTGGCACAGACCGACTGGTCCGTGGTCGAGCACGCGTACGCCGGGGATCCCGACGTGCCCTCGTCGCCGGAGATTCTCGCGGCGTTGCTGGATGAGGACGGCGGCCGTCAGGGCATGGCGCTGCTAGACCTCCACAACGTCGTCCACCACCAGGGCGGCATCTATAGTGCGACGGCACCGGCGGTGCACTTCGTCGCCGCGGTGCTCGACGATCCCCGCACGTTGACGCTGGTTTCGCCCAGACGTGGCCGCCGTGACGTCAGGGTGCCGCTGCGGGCCGCCCTGCTGGACTGGCTGACGTCGGTCATGCAGCACATCACAGAGCCAGACGAGCGCCGGCGGGGCTTCCCGGCTGACGTCGCCGCGTGCCGTGCCGCCCGCCCGTCCGTTTACCGCACTGCGTACGCGATGCGCACCGACCCCGACCCAGCGGTCGCCTCCGAAGCACTGGGCACGATGCTCGCCTGTCTGCTCGACGCCCCGGAACTCGCGCATCATCGAGCCGAGGCCGCTGCGTGGTCGCATGGCCACGCCCTCGCCGGCCTCGACAAGCACCCCAGGGTGATGGCGGTCATGAGCCTACAATCGTGGGGGTACGACACGACAGCAGTCATGGAGACGGATCCGGATCCGGTGGTACGGGCAGCCGCCGCGCTCTCGCCTGCAAATGCGGGCAGCATCCAAGGCACCCGGGCGCTGCTCGAAGTGCTGTCGACGCCGTCCGCCGCCATGCGGTGCAAGCGCAACTACCCGCACTTCGGTCCGATCTTCATGTTCAACTTCCTGCCGGCAGCCATCCACCGGGCGACATTGGACCACCTGGTCCCTGTCCTGGACGTTCTCCTTACCAGCGCGCCTCCCATCATCTACGTCGGCGACTGGGGCGCGCGGCTGCGCATGAAGGCATTCCCGGACGGCTTTCCGCCCGTCGAGCCGCTCACCACCGCCCAGCGAACACTGCTGGACGTGATCGCGGAACACTGCTTCGGCACGAACTCCCCACGCATGTGGTCCGGTGGCGACGCCCGGATGGCGCTGCGCGACCTCGTGCCGGAAGGCGCGGTCTTCGACGGCGACTTAACGGCCTGATCAGCGGGCTTGGCGACACCGCGAAAGCGGGTCACGATGCGGCTCAAACCGTGTCGCCCCTCGGAGCCGCTGGTTCCTCCCCTTCATCTCGATTTCAAACCGCTAGGTCCACGCCGGCTCCAGGCCGACTACTGACCACTGGCAACGCTCCTGCGTCACGGCGAATCCCAGCATCAGTAACCTTGATCAGCTGCGCTGATCTCGACAGTTCAGGATGCCGGCGGGTCAGGCAGGCTGTCACCGAGCTGACGACTCACCGACGGCCCTTTGCGCACGATCGGCGGCATGAGAGTGTGATCGGGCATGCACCGGCGCAATGCCTAGTACGGCAGCCGCCGTTTGAGATCTTGCTGCTGGGGCGGGGTGGACGCGAGACGGCCACCGCGTGATCGTCTGTGCGTTGTGGACACAACATCAGATCTTGCGGTGGCCGTGTGTCACAGCGTAGCCGTTGCTCGGTGGGAGCAGGTGCTGGCCGGGGTGCTGGGGTGCTTTGCGGGCCGGTTCGGGCGGGTCGAGCCGCGTCGCGTGGCAGCTGAGTTCGTGACCGGGCTGCTGGCCGACCTTGAGGTGAAGACGTGCTGGCAGTTGGCGGAGCAGGCCGGACACGCCCGGCCGGATGCGATGCAGCGGCTGCTGTACCGGGCGGTGTGGGACGCCGACGCCGTCCGTGACGACCTGCGGCAGCTGATCGCCGACCGATTCGGTGGCCCGGACGCGGTCCTGGTGGTCGACGAGACCGGCGATCTGAAGAAGGGCAGGCATTCGGTCGGGGTGCAGCGGCAGTACAGCGGCACCGCAGGGCGGATCGAGAACAGCCAGGTAGGGGTGTTCCTGGGCTACGCCGGCTCCGACGGGCACACCCTGATCGACCGCAGGGTCTACCTACCGGCGTCGTGGACGGACGACCGGGATCGGTGCCAGGCCGCCGGCGTGCCCGACGAGATCGGATTCGCCACCAAGCCGGAGCTGGCCGCCGACATGATCACCACCGCCCTGGACGCCGGCGTCCCGGCAGGGTGGGCCGCCGCGGACGAGGCTTACGGCAACAACGCCGTCTTCCGCGCTGGCCTGCGCGGGCACGGGCTCGGCTACGTCCTCGCGGTGTCCTGCAGCCACTTGATCCCGCTCGACGGCGGCAAGACCCGGGTCCGCGCCGACCGGGTGGCCGCTGAACTCCCCGACTCGGCGTGGCAGCGCCGATCGGCTGGCGCCGGATCGAAGGGCCCGCGCTTCTACGACTGGGCCTGGCTGCACGACGTGTGCACCGACGCCGACCCCGACGACGGCGGCCGGCACAGCCTGCTGATCCGCCGCAACACCACCACCGGTGAACTGGCCTTCTACCGCTGCTGGACCCCACGCCCGGCCAGCCTCGCTCAACTCGTCCGCGTCGCGGGCATCCGCTGGACCGTCGAAGAGAGCTTCCAGGCAGCCAAAAGCCAGGTCGGCCTCGACCAACACCAGGTCCGCCGCTGGGACTCCTGGCACCGATTCACCACCCTCGCCCTGGCCGCCCTCGCCGTCCTGGCGATCTGCGCAGCCGACGCGGCCCACCACGACCCGACCAACACCGGACTGATCAAGCTGACGGTCAACGAGGTCCCCCGCCTCATCAACGCCTGCATCATCCGCCCGATCAACGACCTCACCCACCGTTTGCGCTGGTCAAGGTTCCGGCGACGCCATCAAGCCCGAGCCCGACAATCCCACTACACACGCCGACTCAACCTTGAATTCCAACCATGATCTCAAACGGCAGCTGCCGTACTAGAGTGGTGAATCCAAACTCTAGGAGGCGTTCGTGGCGGATCCATATCGACTTCTCGATGAAATCGAAGAGGGTTTTGTCCGGAAGGAGGATCAGCACCGGATGCTTCAGGCGCTAGTGGAACACGAAGGGGAGCTGAAGGAAGAGTTCAACAGAACACTCTCCTGCGGCTACCCGCCGGCAGCCAGGCTGCTTGTGATAGAAGCGGACACGTTCCAGATCGGCGTGGGCTTCACGGTGTCTTTGTACAGCGATCCCTATACGCCGGTGCCGTCAGGAGATCTGGCCGGTTCGGGAAGCGTCACATTGCACCGCCACTTGGACAAGGGTGCCCTCAAGGAGGCGGGGGTTATCGGAAACTATGTAGTGCTCGGCGCGGAGTTGTTCACCCTATGGATGGCAAGAATGGTCCCGGAGCTTTCCGGCTACAAAGAGTTCCCTCTGCGTATCGGGCTTAGGTTTCGTGGTGAATCCGAGTGCTATGACGTGATCACCGAAGAACCGATCGATATGTAAGTGCCCGTTGAAGGACCACGTCAGCCGGTGCTGACGGCCGCGGGTTGAAAGCGGCCGGTGCGGTGGTAGCACATCAGGCGTCGGGTTATGACGATGACCAGACCATGGCCCACTAAAACCATCGCGGCGTGGTGCTCGGGATGGCGCTCGTAGTCGCGGACTGTACGCCGGCAGCGGGTGATCCACGACAGGGTCCTATCCACCACCCACCTGCGGTGAAGGACCTGGAACCCGACATGGTCGGCGGGCTTGCGCACGATCTCCACCGCCAGACCGAGCACCTCGGTCGCCCAGTCGACGAGCTGGCCCGCGTATCCGGCGTCGGCCCAGACCATGGCCACCCGCGTGAAGCAGGTGCGCAGGGCCCACAGCAGCGCGCGGGCGGCAACTGGCCTTTATCGCTGCTGGACCCCGAAGCCGGCCACCCTCGCCCAGCTCGTGCGGGTCGCGGGCATCCGTTGGACCGTTGAAGAGAGCTCCCAAGCCGCCAAGAGTCAGGTCGGCCTGGACCAGCACCAGGGTTCGCCGCTGGGACTCCTGGCACCGGTTCACCACCCTTGCCCTGGCAGCCACCTTGCAGCCCTCGCTGTACTGGCGATCTGCGCCGCCGACGCGGCCCACCACGACCCGACGACACTGGACGCGCCGCCTCAACCTCAAACTTCAGCACTGATCACGAACGACGGCTGCCGTACTAGGCGTCGATTTCATACCGGTACCAACGCCGGGCGTCCCCATCCACCTGCAGCCACAGCATCCCGTCGCGGCCGACCTTTCCACGCCCCCAACCTGACGGCCGTCGGCCGTCCGGCAGCATCAAGTGCTCGCGTCCCTTCTCGAGAACGGCCTGTCCTTCTCGGTGGGCTCGGCGGATTTCCCAGAGGAACTCGCCGTCCGTCCGGCGCTGGTCGAAAAAGGCGAGCTCGGAGCCGGCGACGGCCAGGCCACTGCATCTCGTGACCGTGTTCGGCGTAACCGCCCGGATACCATTCGGGTCGAGCTGGACCAGAGGAAAGTCAGGGTAAGGACAGGCATGGACCCGCTCCCGGCCGACATTCAGCGCGTAGCAGTCGCACCAGGCCACTTCCGGGGTGTCGGATGACACCATCCGAGGCTCGCCTCCGTTGTTGTCCCAGCGCGCCAGACCGATCATGAACCCGTACGAGCGGGTGCCGTCCGGGTTGGCGGACCAGTAGCTCGACTCGTCGAAGTAACTGGTCCAGATGTAGCCGTGGGGATCCGTCACGAGCTGCTCGATGCCGTCGCCGGCGTAGAAGGCTGCCTGGGTCTGACCGCGGCTGTCGAACACCCGGAGGTTCGCGGTGAGGTGAAGTTCGTGCTCGGGCACCGGCTCCCCGTAGCGCTCGTGGGAGACACCCGGCGGGTCGCAGCGAGCGGACAGCACGACGCCGTCGCCGAGCGTGTCGATGCCAGTGAACCAGAGGTCGAGATTGTTCAGCGGGATCTCGCGAACCTCGGCCCCATGACAGATGAGGGCGGTGGCATCGTAACGCGGCGGTGGACAGAGCTCGGAGAAGTGTGGGACAGGGACGAAGCCTTGGACGGGATCGGCGACCAGTGCGACGACCCGACCGAGGTGGTCGATGGTGGAGGCTATGACCTCGAGATGGGAGTAACGGTCGGGAAGCGTCGCGTGGAGCGCGAGCCGGCGGTCAGTGGCCATAGGCCTTTCTGGTCGTCATGGTCTGATGATCGCATGGCCCGACGCAGTGCCTCCACGCCCGGCCGTCCCTCGACAGGCTCTCACGGCTCTGGCCGATGCCAACGCCCTCCGTGCGGCAGAAAGAGTAACCGGATCTTGGAGTCTTTGCGGCAACGGTCGTAGGCGTGGTCGGCGAACAGTGCCGGTCGCCGGCGGGGTCGGCCGTGACGGCTGCGGACCCGCGGGATCGTGTGGATCAGTACGAGTGGCCGAGCATCCTCTGGATGGTGTCATACACCGAGCGGTCTTCCTCCACTCTCAGGTGATTGCCGAGTGTCTGGCGTAGCTGGGGGCTCAGCTGCCTTCCCTGGGGTGTGTTCGTGGTCATGAGGATGGCCGCGAGAGATCGAACGCCGGGTACCGGATCTGCGAGTGCTGCGGGCAGGCGATCGCGGCCGTGTTCGCCTTGGGCAGACAGAGCACGCAAGATCGTTTCCCTCACGGCCGCGTGCGGTTCCGTCGACAGCGCCTGTGCCAGGACATCGGGGAGCGATGCACTTGGCGCTGGGTACGTGATGAACGTGCACGCGGCAGCACGCCGTCGTGTTGCGAGTGCGCCGTTCAGCAGCGTGGCCACGAGCGCTGCTTCGTCGCCGGCCATCTGGTCTGCGAACCAGGTCAGATCACGATGTCCGGTCAGAGTGAAGTCCAACCAGCGCTAATACCAGGCGAGGAAGTCCGGGTCGGTGTGGAAGTGAGGCGCGAAGAAGCCCTCGGCGTTGACCTCGACCAGACGGCCGCGGCCGGATCCGGTGACGACAAGCAGAGTGAAATCGCTGCATCCTCGGTAGACGACCGCGATCGCGCCCGAAAAAGCGGGCGTCACGCCGCCGTGCCCACCGGCAGGCCATGCGGCGATGTACACGTCAGGAACGAAGGGAAATGGCTCGGCGAGCTTCCCGTTGACTCCCGCGTCCCCGGACACCCACCGTTCCATGGGCAGCAGTCCATACGTCGGGCCGTAGCCGCCATGGCCGATGTGGGTGACGAACTGGCGGAACTCCTCCGGCATCCGGGTACCGTGTAGTTCCTCGAAGTCTGAGACTTGCTGCTCAGTGAGCACGGGGCCGAGAACGGCCTTCTCCGCTGGGGGCAAAGCTGCGAGTTTGACCTGAATCCGGGCGATCCTGTCGTCCACCGATACTTCTTGTCATGTCAGAGGGCCGTTCAAACTCAAGGCGTCAGCCTAGCGCACACCCTGATACACCGACTGACATCATCGCTACCGAACCGGGCCAAAGATCGTCGGAACTCCAGCTTTCGCCCTGAGGTCCCCGGCTCACGAAGTCTTTGACCAGTGTGAGCATCGGTCACCACGATCAGGTGCAGTGTTCTCGGCAGAGCCGTGAGCGGCTGATCATATTCCAGAGGCCATGAAGGCAGCGAGGATGTAGTTGGGGTGCCGATCGAAGTTTTTACGGGCGCGGTCGTAGCGCATGGTGGTTCGCGGGTCGGCGTGGCGGGCGGCGATCTGCACGTCGCGCAGGCTGACGCCGGCGTCGAGCATGGTGGTCACGAAGGTGTGCCGCAGCATATGTGGATACATCCTCGGCATCCGGATCCCCGCCGTGTGGGCCAACGCTTCGGAGTGTAACGAGCTCAAAGTCGGGTCAGGCCCGGTCGGCGGGGGCATCCCACCAGAATCTCGGCCTGCCGGTAACGGGTCGCTCGGGATCTGCTGGTGCGGCGGGTTGCCGACCTCTTCGGGCCGCTCCTGGTTGGTCGCCATCCCAGAGATCGATCAGTGACGGACATCGGACGATTGGGAGTCTAAAGGACGTCTCGTAACTCGGTGAAGGCGTTGCCCGGCAACGGTGTTGGTGTCACCCCGCGAGGATGATGTTGTGGAGGTGGGCGATGCCGGA
>NZ_JBEOVW010000053.1:0-25121 GCF_040295705.1 Micromonospora sp. NPDC002717
ATCCTCGACGACGCCGGCGTTACCGGCCACACGTTGGGCAGCCTGCGCCGGGGCGACGATGACGCGACGCGGCTGCTGACCAACCTCGCCACCGCGCACGCCATCGGCCTGCCCGTCGACCTCACGACCGTCCTCGCCGCGACCGACACCGTCGACCTACCCACGTACGCCTTCGACCGGGGGCGCTACTGGCTGGAGGCACCCGCGCACCGGGTGCGCGACGTCAGCTCCGCCGGCCTTCAGGACGCCGGGCACCCGCTGCTCAGCGCAGCCGTGCCGGTGGCGGACGACCTGACGGTGGTGCTGACCGGGCGGCTGTCGGTGCGTACCCACCCGTGGCTCGCCGACCACGCCGTCGGCGGGGCGGTGATCGTTCCCGGCACCGGCGTCGTCGACATGGTGGTCCGGGCCGGCGACGAGGTCGACGCCGGCCAGGTGGGCGACCTGACGCTGATCAACCCGATGGTGCTCCCGGCGACCGGCGCCGTGCAGGTGCAGGTGCGGGTGGGCCCGCCGAGCGACACCGGCGAGCGCGCCGTGACCGTACACTCCCGCTCCGAGGACGGTGGCGACGCCGAGTGGACCCGGCACGCCGAGGGCCTGCTGCTGCCGCACCTGCCCGCCCCGACGGTCCTGCCCGGGGAGTGGCCGCCAGCCGACGCCGTCGAGGTCGACACCGACCTGGACGCCTGGTACGGCCGGATGGCCGACGGCGGCCTCGGCTACGGCCCCGCCTTCCGGGGCCTGCGCCGGGTGTGGCGCGGCGACGACGAGGTCTACGCCGAGGTGGCCCTGCCCGACGAGGCGACCGCCGACGCGTCCCGGTTCGGGCTGCATCCCGCCCTGTTCGACGCGGCCCTCCAGGCCAGCGGGGTCACCGCGCTGCTCGGCGACGCGGCGGAGACCTCCGGCGCGGGCTGGATGCCGTTCGCCTTCCGCTCGGTCGCCCTGCACGCCCACGGCGCCACCCGCCTGCGGGTGCGGCTGCGGCCGCTCGGCGCGGACACGGTCGCGGCCACCCTCGCCGACACCGCCGGCCAACCGGTCGCCACCGTCGAGTCGCTGACCTTCCGGCCCGTCGCCGCGGGCCGGGCCGACGAGGCCGCGGCGCTGCGCCGCACGTCGGTGTTCCACCTGGACTGGACGCAGCTGCCGGCCCCCGACGCGGCGGCGGGGGACACCCGCTGGGCGCTGCTCGGCGACGACACCCTCGGCCTCGCCGAGGCGCTGGCCGCCGCCGGGCACCCCGTCCGCGGCCACGCCGACCTGGCGACGCTGGTCGCCGCCATCGAGCGGTACGGGGACGTACCCGATGTGGTGCTGGACCTGCGGTCCGGCACGGACCCGGACCCGGACCGGGCCGGCGAGGCCGCGCACGACGCAGCCCGGGACGCGCTCGCGCTGGTGCAGGGATGGCTCGGCGAGCCCCGGCTGGAGCGGTCCCGGCTGGTCCTGCACACCCGGGGCGCGGTCGGCGCGGCGCCCGGCGAGGCCCCCCGCGACCTGGCCCGGGCGAGCCTGTGGGGGCTCGTCCGCTCGGCGCAGTCCGAGCACCCCGGCCGGTTCACGCTGGTCGACACCGACGACGCCGCCGCCTCCCTCGCGGCGGTCCCGGCGGCCGTCGCCTCCGGCGAGCCGCAACTCGCGGTCCGCGACGGCGCCCTGCTGGTGCCCCGGCTGGCCCGGGCGCGCGACGCCGGGGTGCTGCCGCTGCCCGCCGACGAGGTGCCGTGGCGGTTGGACGTCACCGAGCAGGGCACGCTGGAGAACCTGGCCCTGCTGCCCGCCCCCGAGGTGACCGGGGACCTGCCGGCGGGGCACGTCCTGGTCGGGATGCGCGCCTCCGGGCTGAACTTCCGCGACGTGGTGCTCGCCCTCGGCATGGTCCCCGACCAGCAGGTGCTGGGCAACGAGGGCGCCGGCGTGGTGCTCGGCGTCGGTCCGGGGGTCACCGACCTGGCGCCCGGCGACCGGGTGATGGGCATCTTCTCCGGCTCGTTCTCCTCGGCCGCGGTCACCGACCGCCGACTGCTCACCCGCATCCCCGACGGCTGGTCGTACGCCGACGCCGCCGCCGTGCCCGTGGTCTTCCTGACCGCCTGGTACGGCTTGGTGGAGCTGGCCCGGCTGCGCGCCGGGGAGTCCGTGCTCGTCCACGCGGCGGCCGGCGGGGTCGGCATGGCCGCCGTGCAGATCGCCCGCCACCTCGGCGCCGAGGTCTACGGCACGGCCAGCCCCGGCAAGTGGCCCGCGCTGCGTGCTACCGGCTTCGACGAGGCGCACCTCGCCTCCTCCCGCAGTCTCGACTTCGCCGACGAGTTCCGCGCCCGCACGGACGGGCGCGGCGTCGACGTGGTGCTCAACGCGCTCAGCGGCGAGTACGTCGACGCGTCGCTGGGGCTGCTGGCCCCGGGCGGCCGGTTCGTCGAGATGGGCAAGACCGACAAGCGGGACCCGGAGGGGGTCGCCGCCGACCATCCCGGCGTGAGCTACCAGGTCTTCGACCTCATCGAGGCCGGCGAGGACCGGATCGGCGCGATGCTGGCCGAGCTGATGGCGCTCTTCGCCACCGGCGCGCTGCGGCCGCTGCCCCGCCGCACCTGGGACGTCCGGCGTGCCCCCGAGGCGTTCCGCTTCCTCAGCCAGGCCCGGCACGTCGGCAAGCTCGCCCTGAGCATCCCGCAGGCGCCCCGGCTCGACGGCACGGTCCTGGTCTCCGGCGCGACCGGCACCCTGGGCGCGCTGCTCTGCCGGCACCTGGTCACCGCGCACGACGCCCGGCAGCTGCTCCTGGTCAGCCGGCGCGGCCCGGACGCCGAGGGCGCCGACGAGCTGCTCGCCGACCTCAAGGCGCTCGGCGCGGACGTGTCGATCGTCGCCGCCGACCTGGCCGACCCGGACGCCGTCGCGGACGTGCTGTCCATGGTGGACCCGCGGCATCCGCTGCGGGCGGTCGTGCACGCCGCCGGCGTCCTCGACGACGGCACCGTCGAGTCGCTCACCCCGGACCGGCTCGACGCGGTGCTGCGGCCCAAGGTCGACGCGGCCTGGAACCTGCACCGGGCCACCCTCGACCACGAGCTGACCGCGTTCGTGCTCTTCTCCGCCGCCGCCGGCGTCTTCGGCGGCCCGGGCCAGGGCAACTACGCCGCCGGCAACGCGTTCCTCGACGCCCTCGCCGAGCACCGGCGGGTCCTCGGCCTGCCGGCGGTCGCCCTCGCCTGGGGACGCTGGGCCCAGGCCAGCGGCATGACCGGGCACCTCGACTCGGCCGACATCCGCCGGCTCGACCGGGGCGGCATGGCCGCCCTGACCAACGACGAGGCCCTCGCCCTGTTCGACGCGGTCTGGCGCGCCGAGCGGGCGGTGCTGATGCCCGCCAAGATCGTCACCGGGGTGGCCGCGCCCGGGACGCCGGTCCACCCGCTGCTGGCCAACCTCGTCCGCCCCGGTGGCCGCCGGGCCGCCGCCGGCGAGGCCGCCGACGGGCAGGCGTACGCCGAGACGCTGCGCGCCCTGCCCGACGACAAGCGGGCCCGCGCCCTGCGCGAGCTGGTGCTGTCGCACGTGGCGGTCGTCCTCGGGCACGGCGACCCGGCCGGCATCGAGCCGACCCGAGCGTTCCGGGAACTCGGTTTCGACTCGCTCACCGCCGTCGAGCTGCGCAACCGGCTCGGCGCGGCGACGGGGCTGCGGCTGCCGGCGACGCTGGTCTTCGACAACCCGACGCCGACCGCGCTCGCCGAGCACCTGGCCGGGCAGTTCGCCCCGGTGGCCCCGGCGGGGGACCGGTCGGCGGCGGGCCGGGAGCTGGACCGGCTGGAGGCGGCGCTCGTCGGGCTCGACCCGACCGACGACGAGTTCCGCCGGATCACCGAGCGGCTGCACGGTCTGCTGGACCGGCTGACCGAGCGGCAGGCGGACGCGGACGGCGACGACGACGACCTGGAGTCGGCCACCGCCGAGAACATCTTCGACCTGATCGACCGCGAGCTGGAGACGTCGTGACCCCCAGCCGCAACGACATCGGCATGCCGAGTGAGGTAGGTCCACGGTGAGCAACGAGGACGAGAAGTACGTCGAGTACCTGAAGCGTACGACCTCGGAGCTGCGGCGTACCCGGCGGCGGCTGCGCGAGCTGGAGGCCCGCGACTCCGAGCCCATCGCCATCGTGGCGATGAGCTGCCGCTACCCGGGCGGGGTCGACAGCCCCGAGGCGCTGTGGCAGCTCGTCCGCGACGGCGGCGACGGGATCGGGCCGTTCCCCGCCGACCGGGGCTGGGACCTGGACCGCCTCTTCCACCCCGACCCCGACCACCCGGGCACCAGCTACGTCACCGAGGGCGGCTTCGTATACGCCGCCGCCGACTTCGACGCGGACCTGTTCGGCATCTCGCCCCGCGAGGCCGTCGCCATGGACCCGCAGCAGCGGCTGCTGCTGGAGACCTCCTGGGAGGCGTTCGAGCGGGCCGGGCTGCCGCTGCCGGCGGTGCGGGGCAGCCGTACCGGCGTGTTCGTCGGGGCGGCGTCGCACGGCTACGACGGCATGATGGCACAGGCCGAGAACGGCGAGGGGCACCTGCTCACCGGCAACGCCACCAGCGTCATCTCCGGCCGTGTCGCGTACACCCTGGGGCTGGAGGGACCGGCGGTCACCGTCGACACCGCCTGCTCGTCGTCGCTGGTCGCCATCCACCTGGCCGCGCAGGCTTTGCGCAACGGCGACTGCGAGCTGGCCCTCGCCGGCGGCGTGACGGTGATGCCCACCCCGGCGGTCTTCGTCGGCTTCAGCCGGCAGCGCGGCCTCGCCGCCGACGGCCGGTGCAAGGCGTTCGCCGCCGGCGCCGACGGCACCTCCTGGTCCGAGGGGATCGGGATGCTGCTGCTCACCCGCCTCTCCGACGCCCAGCGGCATGGCTACCCCGTGCTCGCCGTGGTGCGGGGCAGCGCCGTCAACCAGGACGGCGCGTCCAACGGCCTGAGCGCCCCCCACGGCCCGTCCCAGGTACGCGTCATCCGCCAGGCCCTGGCCAACGCCCGGCTCACCGCCGAGCAGGTGGACGTGGTGGAGGCGCACGGCACCGGCACCCGCCTCGGCGACCCGATCGAGGCGCAGGCGCTGCTGGCCACGTACGGGCAGGACCGGGGCGACGCGGCGCCGCTGCTGCTCGGCTCGGTCAAGTCGAACATCGGCCACACCCAGGCCGCGGCCGGCGTCGCCGGCGTGATCAAGATGGTCATGGCGATCCGGCACGGCGTCGTCCCGCCGACCCTGCACGTCGACGAGCCGTCCCCGCACATCGACTGGACCGCCGGGTCCGTCACCCTCGCCACCGCACCCACAGAGTGGCCCGCGGCCGACCGGCCGCGCCGGGCCGCCGTGTCGTCGTTCGGGGTGTCCGGCACCAACGCGCACACCATCATCGAGCAGGCCCCGGAGCCGGCCGAGGCCGAGGACGAGCCGGCCGTGGTGGCCGACCGTCCGGTGTCCCCGGTGCTGCTCTCCGCCCGGTCCGAGGCCGCGCTCGCCGCGCAGGCCGGCCGCTGGGCCGCCTGGCTCGCCGCCGACGACACCCTCCGCCCGCTCGACGTGGCCTTCTCGTCGGTCACGTCGCGGTCCACCCTGGACCGCCGCGCCGTGGTGTCGGCGACCGGCCGCGGCGACCTGCTCGCCGGGCTGCGTGCCGTCGCCGCCGGGGAGCCGGCCGGCACCGTCGTCGCCGGCGCCGGGTCGCCGCGCGGCCAGCTCGCGGTGCTCTTCTCCGGCCAGGGCGCGCAGCGCGCCGGCATGGGCCGGGAGCTGTACGACGAATTCCCCGTCTTCGCCGCCGCGCTCGACGAGGCGTGCGGGCACCTGGACCGGGCCCTGCCGCGCCCCCTGCGGGAGGTGCTGTTCGCCGAGGCGGGCACGGCCGAGACCGAGCTGCTGGACCAGACGGTGTTCACGCAGGCCGGGCTGTTCGCCGTCGAGGTGGCGCTGTTCCGCCTCGTCGAGTCGTTCGGGGTGACGCCGGACGTCGTGGGCGGCCACTCGATCGGCGAGGTCACGGCCGCGCACGTGGCCGGGGTGCTGTCCCTGGAGCACGCCTGCGCGCTGGTGGCGGCGCGGGGCCGCCTGATGCAGGCGCTGCCCGCCGGGGGCGGGATGCTGGCCGTCGCGGCTCCCGAGGCCGACGTGCTGGCCACGCTGGACGGGCTCGCCGACCGGGTCGGGATCGCCGCGGTGAACGGCCCGACGTCGGTCGTGGTCTCCGGCGCCGCCGAAGCCCTCGACGAGGTGGAGCGGCTCTGGCGGGAGCGGGGGTCGCGTACCCGCCGGCTCGCGGTCAGCCACGCGTTCCACAGCCCGCTCATGGAGCCGATGCTCGGCAGGTTCCGCGCGGTGCTCGACCGGCTCACGTTCGCCGCGCCGGTGCTGCCGGTCCTGTCGAACGTGACCGGCGCGCTCGCCGACGCCGACGAGATCCGCACGGCCGACTACTGGGTGCGGCACGTCCGCGAGGCCGTGCGGTACGCCGACGGGGTCACCGCCCTGCGCGAGGCGGGCGTGGGCACCTTCCTGGAGGTCGGCCCGCAGAGCGTGCTGACCGCGATGACCGGGGACGTCCTGCCCGACGGCGGCGTGCTCGCCGTCGCCGTGCAGCGCAAGGACCGGCCCGAGCCGCAGGGACTGCTGCACGCCCTTGCCGAGCTGCACGTGCACGGGGTGCCGGTGGCCTGGCAGCAGTGGTTCGCCGACACCGGGGCGCGCCGCGTCGACCTGCCCACGTACGCCTTCCAGCACCAGCGCTACTGGCCGGAGGTCGGCGGCGGCGCCGGGCAGGCCGCGCCGGCCGACGCCGCCGAGGACGACTTCTGGGCGGCGGTGGAACGCGGCGACCTGACCGCGGTGGCGTCCCACCTGGCCGTGCAGGACGACCCCGCCGCCGTCGAGGCGCTCGCCCCGGCCGTGCCGGTGCTGTCGTCGTGGCGGCGGGCCCGGCACCGCGACGCCGTCGTGGACGGCTGGTCGCACCGGATCGACTGGGAACTCGTCCGCCCCGCCGCGGCGGCGACGCTGACCGGCCGCTGGCTGGTCGTCACCGCCGGCACCGACGACGCCGGTGCGGCCGGGACGCTGGCCGGCGCCGGCGCCCACGTCGACACCCTCGCCGTCGCCCCCGGCGTCGGCCGCGCCGAGCTGGCCGAGCTGCTGTGCGGGCACGGCGACCGGGGCTGGACGGGGTTGCTCTGCGTGCTGCCCGACGCCGACCGGGCGCTGCCGGACGCCCCGGCCGTCTCCGTCGGCGCCGCGCTGCTGCTCACCCTCACCCAGGCGCTCGCCGACGCCGGCCTGCCCGGCCGGCTCTGGTGCCTCACCCGGGGCGCCGTCGCCGTCGGCGGCGAGACCGTCGCCGACCCGTGGCCCGCGCTGGCCTGGGGACTGGGCCGGGTCGTCGCCCTGGAACAGCCGGACCGCTGGGGCGGCCTGGTCGACCTGCCCGCCCGCGTCGACCGGACCACCGGGGACGCGCTGCTCGCCGTCCTCGCCGACGCCGGCCACGACCAGGTGGCGATCCGCCCGCAGGGGATCTTCGGCCGGCGGCTGGTGCCGGCCGCGCCGCCCGCCGGTTCGGGCTGGCGGCCCGCCGGCACGGTGCTGGTCACCGGCGGCACCGGTGCCCTGGGCCGGCACGCGGCCCGCTGGCTGCTGGCCAACGGTGCCGGCGAGGTGGTGCTCGCCTCCCGGCGCGGCCCGGACGCGCCGGGCGCGGCGGAGCTGGTGGCCGAGTTGGGTGCGGTGCGGGTGGTGGCCTGCGACGTGACCGACCGGGCGGCGGTCGAGGGCCTCGTCGCCGGGCTGCCCGAGCTGACCGCCGTCGTGCACACCGCCGGGGTCGTGGACGACGGCGTCCTCGACGGGCTCGACCTGACCCGCATGCAGACCGTCCTCGACGGCAAGGTCCGCGCCGCCCGGGTGCTGCACGAGGCGACCGCCGGCCGCGACCTCGACGCGTTCGTGCTCTTCTCCTCCCTCGCCGGGGTCGTCGGCAGCGCCGGACAGGGCAACTACGCGGCGGCCAACGCCTACCTCGACGCGTTCGCGGCCTGGCGGCGCGGCCAGGGGCTGCCCGGCACCGCCATCGCCTGGGGCGCGTGGGCCGAGGACGGCATGGCCGCCACGACCGCCGCGCTGACCGCCCGGCTCACCCGGGGCGGAATCAACCCGCTCCCCGCCGCCGAGGCGGTCACCGCGCTCGGCCGGGTCGTCAACACCGCCGAGCCCGCGGTCACCGTCGCCGACGTCGACTGGGGACGCCTCGCCGCCGCATGGGGCCGGCCCACCCCGCTGATCGCCGCCCTGCCCGGGGTGCCCGCCGTGCCCACCGGGCCCGTCCGCGCCGTGGTGGTCGGCCGGTCCCTGCCGCAGCTCACCGACCTCGTCCGCACCCAGGCCGCCGTCGTGCTCGGCTACCCGGCCGGCCAGCCGCTGCCCGACCGCACCTTCCGCGACCTCGGCTTCGACTCGCTCACCGCCGTCGAGCTGCGCAACCGGCTCACCGCCGAGACCGGCATGAGCCTGCCCGCCACGCTCGTCTTCGACCACCCCACCGTCGCGGAACTCGCCGCCCACCTGCACGGCCTCACCGCCGGCCAGGCCGCCGGCGAGGTGGTCGCCGACGGCACCCACCTGCACCGCGAGCCGATCGCCATCGTCGCGATGAGCTGCCGGTTCCCCGGCGGGGTCACCTCGCCCGAGCAGCTGTGGGACCTCCTCGCCGCCGGCACCGACGCGATGAGCCTGATGCCCGCCGAACGGGGCTGGAACATCGCCGAGCTGTACCACCCCGACCCCGAGCACCTCGGCACCAGCTACGTGCGGGAGGGCGGCTTCGTCGCCGGCGCCGGCGAGTTCGACCCCGCGTTCTTCGGCATCAGCCCCCGCGAGGCCCTCGCCATGGACCCGCAGCAGCGACTGCTGCTGGAGACCACCTGGGAGGCGTTCGAGCGGGCCCGGATCGACCCGACCGCCCTGCGCGGCAGCCGCACCGGCGTGTACGTCGGCACCAACGGCCAGGACTACGGCTCGCTGCTGATGGCCGCCGGGGACGTCGACGAGAACTACCTCGCCACCGGCGTCTCCGCCAGCGTGATCTCCGGCCGGCTGGCGTACACCTTCGGGCTGCACGGCCCGGCGGTCACCGTCGACACCGCCTGCTCGTCGTCGCTGGTCGCGATGCACCTGGCCGCGCAGGCCCTCCAGGCGGGGGAGTGCGACCTCGCCCTGGCCGGCGGCGCCACCGTGATGGCCACCCCCGGGATCTTCGTCGGCTTCTCCCGGCAGCGCGGCCTCGCCGCCGACGGCCGCTGCAAGCCGTTCGCCGGGGCAGCCGACGGCACCGGCTGGGGCGAGGGCGTCGGCCTGCTGGTGCTGCAGCGGCTCTCCGACGCCCAGCGCGACGGCAACCCGATCCTCGCCGTGCTGCGGGGCAGCGCCGTCAACCAGGACGGCGCCTCCAACGGCCTCACCGCCCCCAACGGCCCCGCCCAGCAGCGGGTCATCCGGCAGGCGCTCGCCAACGCCGGGCTGAACGCCGACCAGGTGGACGCGGTGGAGGCGCACGGCACCGGCACCACCCTCGGCGACCCGATCGAGGCGCAGGCCCTGATCGCCACGTACGGGCAGGACCGCCCCGCCGACCGGCCGCTCTGGCTCGGCTCCATCAAGTCGAACATCGGCCACACCCAGGCCGCCGCCGGCGTCGCCGGCGTGATGAAGATGGTCCTTGCCATGCGGTATGGGGTGCTGCCGCCCACCCTGCACGTCGACGAGCCCACCCCGCACGTCGACTGGTCGGCCGGCAGCGTCGCACTGCTCACCTCGGCCCGCCCCTGGGAGCCGGCCGACGGCGTCCGCCGCGCCGCCGTGTCCTCGTTCGGGATCAGCGGCACCAACGTGCACACCATCCTCGAGCAGGCCCCCGCCGAGGAACCCGCGCCAGCGCCGGCGGCCACCGGGCCGACCGGGGAACTGCCCTGGGTGCTCTCCGGGCGCACCGCCGACGCCCTCACCGCCCGGGCCCGGGACCTGCGCGCCCACCTCGACACCGTCGACGACGCGACGCTCGCCGACGTCGGCTGGTCGCTGGCCGCCACCCGCGCGTCCCACGACCACCGGGCCGTCGTCTTCGCCGCCGCCCGGGACGAGCTGACCACCGCCCTCGACGCGCTCGCCGGCGGCCGGCCCACCCCGGAGACCGTCACCCGCGTCCCCGGCACCCCGGGCGAGGTCGCCTTCGTCTTCCCCGGCCAGGGGTCCCAGTGGGTCGGCATGGCCGCCGAACTCCTCGACACCGCACCCGTATTCGCCGAGAAGTTCGCCGCCTGCGCGGAGGCGCTGCGCCCGTACGTCGACTGGTCGCCCACCGACGTGGTGCGCGGCGCGCCCGACGCCCCGTCGCTGGAGCGGGTCGACGTCGTCCAGCCCACCCTGTTCGCGGTCAGCGTCTCGCTCGCCGCGCTGTGGGAGTCGTACGGGGTGCGCCCGTCCGCCGTCGTGGGCCACTCCCAGGGCGAGATCGCCGCCGCGCACGTCGCCGGGGCGCTCGCCCTGGACGACGCGGCGGCCGTGGTGGCCCTGCGCAGCCGGATCATCGCCGGCATCGCCGGGGACGGCGGCATGGTCTCGGTCGCCACCACCGCCGACGAGGCCACCGAGACGATCAGCCGCTGGGCCGGCCGGGTCGCCCTGGCCGCCGTCAACGGCCCCACCTCGGTCGTGGTCTCCGGCGACAGCGCCGCCCTGGACGAGCTGGTCGCCCACTACGAGTCCCGCGAGGTGCGGGTGCGCCGCATCCCGGTGGACTACGCCTCCCACTCCGTCCACGTCGAGCCGCTGCGCGAGCAGCTCCTGGAACTGCTCGCCGGGCTGCGCCCCCGTACCTCCGAGGTCCGGTTCAGGTCCACCGTGGACGACGACTGGCTCGACACCGCCGCCCTCGACGCCGACTACTGGTACCGCAACCTGCGGCAGACCGTCCGCTTCGACGAGGCGGTGCGCAGCCTCGTCGCCGCCGGCTACCAGACCTTCGTCGAGGTCAGCGCCCACCCGGTGCTCACCATGGCCGTGCAGGAGAGCGTCGAGCTGGCCGCCGCCGACCCCGGCGCGGCCACCGTCACCGGCACCCTCCGCCGCAACGAGGGCGGCCTCGGCCGCTTCCTCCGTGCCCTGGCCGAGGTGTACGCCGGGGGAGCGCCGGTCGACTGGCGGCCCGCGTTCGCCGGCCTCGCCGGCCACCGCCGGGACCTGCCCACGTACCCGTTCCAGCGGCAGCTCTACTGGCCGCGGCCCGCCGAGGCCACCGCCCCCACCGCCGCCGCCGGCCCGGCCGCCGACGACGAGGTCGACGCCCGGTTCTGGGCCGCCGTCGAGGCGGAGGACCTGGCCGCTCTCACCGCCGAACTCGCCGACGCGACCGAGGCCGAGAGCGTGCCGGACGCCGCTTTCGCCGACGTGCTGCCGGTCCTCGCCGCCTGGCGCCGCCGGCACCGCGACCAGGCCACCGTGGACTCCTGGCGGTACCGGGACAGCTGGCTGCCCGTCGCCGCCGACGGTCCGGGCGAGCCCGCCGCCACCGGCACCTGGTGGCTGGTCACCGGCCCCGACGAGATCGGCGCGGCCCAGGCCGCGTTCTGCCGGGACGCGCTGGAGCGGCACGGCGGCAGCGTCGTACCGCTGGTGCTGGACGCCGACCGCACGGACCGCGCGGCACTGGCCGCCCGGCTGCGGGAGCTCGCCGACGGCGGCGCGCCCGTCGCCGGGATCCTGTCGCTGCTGGCGCTCGACGAGACGCCGGCCCCGGCGCACCCCTCGGTGCCGGTCGGCTTCGCCGGCACCGTGACCCTGACGCAGGCGCTCGGCGACGCCGGCCTGCGCGCACCGCTGTGGTGCCTCACCCGGGGCGCCGTCTCCACCGACCCCGGCGATCCGCTGCCGCACCCGCTCCAGCAGCTCGCCTGGGGCTTCGGCCGGGTCGCCGCGCTGGAACACCCGGACCGCTGGGGCGGCCTGGTCGACCTCCCCGACGAGCTGGACGACGCCGCCGGCCGCCGGCTGGTCCGCGTCGTCACCGGCACCGACGGGGAGGACCAGGTCGCGCTACGGCGGGCCGGTGCGTTCGGCCGGCGGCTCCTGCACGCCCCGATCGGCGACACGCCCGCCACCCGCGAGTGGCGGCCCTCCGGCACCGCCCTGGTCACCGGCGGCACCGGCGCGCTCGGCGGGCACATGGCCCGCTGGCTCGCCGCCAACGGCGCCGCGCACCTGGTGCTGCTCAGCCGGCGCGGCCGGCAGGCCGAGGGCATCGCGGAGCTGGAGGCCGAACTGGTCGGCCTCGGCGCCCGGGTCACCGTCGCCGCCTGCGACGCCGCCGACCGGTCGGCGCTCGCCGCCGTCCTCGCGGACGTGCCGGCCGAGCACCCGCTGACCACGGTCGTGCACACCGCCGCCGTGCTCGACGACTCGGTGATCAACTCGCTGAGCCTGGACCAGGTCGACTACGCGCTGCGCGCGAAGGTCACCGCCGCGCTGAACCTGCACGAGCTGACCCGCGACCGGAACCTGGACGCGTTCATCCTGTTCTCCTCGATGGCCGGCACGGTCGGCAGCTCCGGCGTCGGCAACTACGCCCCCGGCAACGCGTTCCTCAACGCCCTCGCCGAGCACCGTCGCGGCCTCGGCCTGCCCGCCACCTCCATCGGCTGGGGCGCGTGGGGCGGCGGCGGCATGGCCGAGGGCGAGTTCGGCCAGATGCTGCACCGCCACGGCGCACCCGAGATGTCCCCGCGGCTCGCCGTCGCGGCCCTGCACCAGGCCGTCGAGCACGACGAGACGTTCCTGACCGTCTCGAACATCGCCTGGGACCGGTTCTACGTGGCGTTCACCGCGACCCGACCGGGCCCGCTGATCGCCGAGATCCCCGAGGCGCAGGCGCTCGCGAAGACCAAGGGCCTCACCGAGGCGAAGCAGGCCGACGAGGCCGGCCCCGCCGCCGGGTTCGCCCGGATGACCGCCGCCGAGCGCCAGCAGGCGCTGCTCGACCTGGTCCGCGATCAGGCGGCCATGGTCCTCAAGTACGCCGACGGCGAGGCCGTCGACCCGCACCACGCGTTCCGCGACCTCGGCTTCGACTCGGTGACCGCGGTGGAGCTGCGCAACCGGCTCGCCACCGCCACCGGGCTGCGGCTGCCGGTGACCCTGGTCTTCGACTACCCGTCCTCGACCGCGCTCGCCCGGCACCTGCACGAGGAGCTGGGCGGTGGGGCCGCCGCGACGGTGGAGACCGCCCCCGTGGCGCTCGGCGACGACGAGCCGGTGGCCATCGTCGCCATGTCCTGCCGCTTCCCCGGCGGGGCGAACGACCCCGAGCGGTTCTGGGAGATGCTGCACGCCGGCCGGGACGCCGTGTCCGACCTGCCCGGCGATCGGGGCTGGGACATCGACCGGCTGTACGACCCCGACCCCTATTCCACAGGCACCTCCTACGTCCGCAGCGGCGCCTTCCTGTACGAGGCGGCGGAGTTCGACGCGGGTTTCTTCGGGATCTCGCCGCGTGAGGCGCTGGCGATGGATCCGCAGCAGCGGTTGCTGTTGGAGGCGTCGTGGGAGGCGGTGGAGCGGGCAGGGGTTGACCCGGGGGTGTTGCGGGGTTCGCGAACAGGGGTGTTCGTGGGCACGAATGGTCAGGACTATGGGGCCCTGTTGATGGTGGCCAGTGCGGACGAGGTGGAGGGGTTCGCGGGCACGGGCAACGCCGCGAGTGTGGTGTCGGGTCGGGTGGCGTACGCGTTGGGGTTGGAGGGGCCGGCGGTGTCGGTGGACACGGCGTGTTCGTCGTCGTTGGTGGCGTTGCACCTGGCGGTGCAGGCGCTGCGCCGGGGCGAGTGCGACCTGGCGTTGGCGGGCGGCGTGACCGTGATGGCGACGCCGGGCCTGTTCGTGGAGTTCTCCCGGCAGCGCGGTCTGGCGGCGGACGGCCGGTGCAAGGCGTTCGCGGCGGGTGCGGACGGCACCGGGTGGGGTGAGGGCGTCGGTGTGCTGCTGGTGGAGCGGCTGTCGGACGCGCGGCGCAACGGTCACAAGGTTCTGGCGGTGGTGCGTGGGTCGGCGGTGAACCAGGACGGCGCGTCGAACGGGTTGACGGCGCCGAACGGTCCGTCGCAGCAGCGGGTGATCCGGCAGGCTCTCGCGTCGGCGCGGTTGTCCACGGCCGACGTGGACGTGGTGGAGGCGCACGGCACCGGCACCACCCTCGGTGACCCGATCGAGGCGCAGGCGCTCCTGGCCACCTACGGGCAGGGCCGGGACGGGCACGAGCCGCTGCTGCTCGGCTCGGTGAAGTCGAACATCGGGCACACGCAGGCCGCCTCGGGCGTGGCCGGCGTGATCAAGATGGTGCTGGCGATGCAGGAGGGCGTGGTCCCGGCGACGCTGCACGTGGACGAGCCGTCCCCGCACATCGACTGGACGGCCGGCGCGGTGGAGTTGGCGACGGAGTCCCGGCCGTGGCCGGCGGTGGACCGGCCCCGTCGGGCGGCGGTGTCGTCGTTCGGCATCAGCGGCACCAATGCGCACGTCATCATCGAGACGGCCGACGACCTCTCCGTCGAGGGCGCGGTGGCCGACACCGGCGTGGACCGGAGCCCCGGGCTCGTGGCCTCGGACGCCGTCGTCTGGCCGATGTCCGCGCGGTCCAAGGGGGCCCTCGCCGGGCAGGCCGCCCGGCTGGCCCGCCACGTCCGCCAGCACGGTGACGTGGACCCGGCCGTCGTGGCCTGGTCCCTGGCCACGACGCGGTCGCTGTTCGACCAGCGGGCCGCCGTGGTCGGTGCGGGTGTGTCGGATCTGCTGGCCGGGCTGGATGCCCTGGCGGCCGGTTCGCCGGCCGGCAACGTCGTCGCCGGTACGGCCTCGTCCCACGGCGCGGGTCCGGTGTTCGTGTTCCCGGGTCAGGGTGCGCAGTCGGCGCGGATGGCCGCCGGTCTGGTCGGTCACAGCCCCGTGTTCGACGAGAAGCTCGCCGAGTGCCAGCAGGCCCTCGCCCCCTACCTCGACGTCGACCTCGTGTCTGTGTTGACGGGCGAGGATGAGTCGTGGTTGGAGCGGGTGGAGGTGGTGCAGCCGGTCCTGTGGGCTGTGGGCATCGCCCTGGCCGCTGTGTGGCGGCACGTCGGGGTTTCTCCGGCGGTGGTGATCGGTCACTCGCAGGGTGAGATCGGTGCCGCGTGTGTGGCGGGGATCCTGTCCCTTGAGGACGCCGCGAAGGCGGTCGCGCTGCGGTCGCGGGCGCTGACCGTGCTGCGGGGCACCGGCACGATGGCGTCGGTGGACCTGTCCGCCGACGCGGTGACGGAGAGGTTGGCCGCGTTCCCGGGTGTGGGCGTGGCCGCTGTCAACGGGCCCTCCACCGTGGTGGTGTCGGGTCCGCCGCAGCCCGTCGCGGACCTCGTCGAGGCCTGCCAGGCCGACGGCATCCGGGCCCGGCTGATCCCCGTCGACTATGCCTCCCACTCGGCGGCGGTGCAGGACGTCGCGGAACAACTCCGCGCCGACCTGGCCGACATCGCCCCGCAGCAGGGCCACACCCGTCTGGTGTCGACGTTGACGGGTGACTGGGTGGATCCGGTGTCGATGACGGCGGACTACTGGTACGACAACCTGCGGCAGACCGTGCGGTTCGATTTGGCCGTGCGGGTCGCGGTCGAGGCGGGTCACACCGTGTTCGTGGAGATCTCCCCGCATCCGGTGCTGGCCATGCCGGTCACCGCGATCCTCGACGACGCCGGCGTCACCGGCCACACCCTCGGCAGCCTGCGCCGGGGCGACGATGACGCGACGCGGCTGCTGACCAACCTCGCCACCGCGCACGCCATCGGCCTGCCCGTCGACCTCACGACCGTCCTCGCCGCGACCGACACCGTCGCACTGCCCACGTACGCCTTCGACCGGGACCGGTTCTGGCCGACCGCGACGACGGCGCAGGGCGGCGCCGACGAGACCCCGAGCGGCGTCGACTCCGCCTTCTGGGCGGCCGTCGAGAGCGAGGACCTGGCCGCGCTCGCGGAACTCACCGCGCAGAGCGCGACGGAGTCCCTGGAACGGCTGGGCGCGGCCCTGCCGGTGCTCGCCTCCTGGCGGCGGCAGCAGCGGGAGCGGTCCACTCTGGACGACTGGCGGTACCGCAGCGTCTGGCAGCCGTACACCGGGACGCCGGTCAGCTTCCTCCCCGGCGCCTGGTGGGTGGTGGCGGACGAGCGGCACCCGGAGGAGGGCGAGGCCGCGGTCGTCGAACTGGCCCGCCGGGGCGCCGACGCCCGGCTGGTGCTGCTGCCGGACGACCTGACCGACCGGGTCGCCCTCGCCGCGCACCTGACCACCGCGACGCGCACCGCCGACGGCGAACCCGCCCCGGTGGACGGCGTGCTGTCGCTGCTCGCCCTCGCCGACGGCGCGGTCGACGACACCCAGCCGGTGCCGCCGTTCCTCGCCCGGTCCCTGGCGCTGGTCCAGGCCCTCGGCGACCTCGACGTCGCCGCGCCGCTGTGGTGCGTCACCCGGGGCGCCGCCGGCACCACCCGGGGCGGGACCCCCGGTCGCCCGGAGCAGTCGCTGCTCTGGGGCCTCGGCCGGGTCGTGGCCCTGGAACACCCGCAGCGGTGGGGCGGGCTGGTCGACGTCCCGGCCACCCTCGACGACCACGGCTGGGACCTGCTCTGCGCCGCGCTCGCCGGCCTCGACGGCGAGGACCAGCTCGCCGTCGACGGCGCCACCATCCTGGTACGCCGGCTGGTGCGGGCGCCCGGCGGTGAACCCGCCACGGACGAGGCCGGCTACCCGGGTACCACGCTGGTCACCGGCGGCACCGGCGCGCTCGGCGCGGAGGTGGCCCGCTGGCTGGCCGCCCGCGGCGCCGAGCACCTGCTGCTGGTGAGTCGCCGGGGAGCGGACGCCCCGGGCACCGCCGAGCTGGTCCGCGAGCTGACCGATGCGGGCACCCGGGTGACCGTGGCGGCCTGCGACGTGGCCGACCGGGCCGCGCTGGCCAAGCTGCTCGACGAGGTGCCCGCCGACGCGCCGCTGACCAGCGTGGTGCACGCGGCCGGCGTACTGGACGACGGTGTGCTCGACGGCCTCACCGCCGACCGGCTCGCCACCGTCCTGGGGCCCAAGGTGCTCGGCGCGCTGCACCTGCACGAGCTGACCGTCGGTCGGGAGCTGCGCGCGTTCGTGCTGTTCTCCGCGATGGCCGGCCAGCTCGGCGCCGCCGGCCAGGGCAGCTACGCCGCCGCCAACGCCTACCTCGACGCCCTCGCCGAGCAGCGGCACCGTCAGGGCCTGCCGGCCACCTCGGTCGCGTGGGGTCCGTGGGCGGCCGGCGGGATGGCGGCAAGCGACCAGGCCGTGGAGGATCGCCGCCGGCGCACCGGGGTCGCCCGCCTCGACACCGAGCCCGCCCTCACCGCGCTCGCGCGGTGCGTCGCGGGAGGTGAGCCGGCGACGCTGGTGGCCGCCATCGACTGGGCCCGGTACGTGCCCGGGTTCGTCGCCGTCCGGCCCAGCGCGCTCATCGAGGGCGTGGCCGAGGCGCGGCGGGCCGCCGCCGAGCGGGCCGCCGACGACGGCGGCGTGTCCGCGGAGTCCCTGGCCGCGCTGCTCGCCGGCCAGACCGACGCCGAGCGGCGCAAGACGCTCCTGGAGCTGGTACGCGGCCAGGCCGCCGCGGTGCTCGGGCACGCCTCCATGGACGCCGTGGAGCCGGACCGAGCCTTCCGGGAACTCGGCTTCGACTCGCTGACCGCCGTGGAGCTGCGCAACCGGCTCACCGCGGCGACCGGCGTCCGGCTGCCCGCCACGGTGGTCTTCGACTATCCGACCGCCGCCGGCCTGGCCGACTACGTGCGGGCCGCGATCGTCGACGGCGGAGTGGCCGGGGTCGCGCCGGTCTTCGGCGAACTGGACAGGTTGGAAGCGGCGCTCTCCGGCTCGGCGCCGGACCGCAGCGCCCGGATTCGGATCACCGAGCGGCTGCGGGCGCTGCTGGCCTCCCTCAACGAGGCCGACGCGCCGGCGGACGGCGACACCGTCGCCGAGAAGCTCCAGGACGCGACGCCGGATGAGGTCTTCGACTTCATCGACCGCGAGCTGGGGATGTCCTGACGTGATCGCTGCTGCGACGACGGGTCAACACAAGGAGTGCGCGGTCCATGGCTGACGAGGCGAAGCTTCTCGACTACCTCAAGCGGGTCACCGCTGACCTGCATCAGGTGCGGCAGCGCCTGCGCGAGGTGGAGGCCGGTGAACAGGAACCGGTCGCCATCGTCTCCATGAGCTGCCGGTTCCCCGGCGGCGTGCGGTCGCCGGAGGACCTGTGGGAGGTGGTCGCGTCCGGCCGGGACGTGGTCACCGAATTCCCGGAGGACCGGGGCTGGGACCTCGGGTCGTTGTACGACGCCGACCAGGAGCAGGGCGGCCCCGGCACGTCGTACACCCGCCAGGGTGGCTTCGTCCACGACATGCCCGACTTCGACCCCGGCTTTTTCGCGATCTCCCCCCGCGAGGCCCTGGCGATGGACCCGCAGCAGCGCTGGCTGCTGGAGACCTCCTGGGAGGTCTTCGAACGGGCCGGCATCGACCCGCACTCGCTGCGCGGCAGCCGCACCGGCGTCTTCGCCGGCAGCACCGGGCAGGACTACGGCACCGTGCTGATGGGTGCCGCGCAGGGCCTGGAAGGGCACCTGATGACCGGCAACGCCGGTAGCGTCGTCTCCGGCCGGATCGCCTACACCTTCGGCCTGGAGGGGCCGGCGGTCACCATCGACACCGCCTGCTCGTCCTCCCTGGTCGCGCTGCACCTCGCCGGGCAGGCGCTGCGGCAGCAGGAGTGCACCCTGGCCATCGTCGCCGGGGTCACCGCCATGTGCACCCCGGCCGCCTTCGTCGAGTTCTCCCGGCAGCGCGGCCTCGCCGCCGACGGCCGGTGCAAGGCGTTCGCCGCCGCCGCCGACGGCACCGGCTGGTCCGAGGGCGTCGGCGTCCTGCTGCTGGAGCGGCTGTCGGACGCGCAGCGCAACGGCCACCCGATCCTCGCCGTGGTGCGGGGCAGCGCCGTCAACCAGGATGGCGCGTCCAACGGCCTGAGCGCCCCGAACGGGCCGTCCCAGCAGCGGGTCATCCAGCAGGCCCTCGCCAACGCCGGCCTCGCCGCCGGCGGCGTGGACGTGGTGGAGGCGCACGGCACCGGCACCCGGCTCGGCGACCCGATCGAGGCGCAGGCGCTGCTGGCCACGTACGGGCAGGACCGGGGCGACGCGGCGCCGCTGCTGCTCGGGTCGATCAAGTCGAACATCGGCCACGCCCAGGCCGCCGCCGGCGTCGCCGGTGTGATCAAAATGGTCATGGCGATGCGGCACGGCGTCGTGCCGCCGACCCTGCACGTGGACGAGCCGACCCCCGAGGTCGACTGGTCGGCCGGCGCCGTCTCGCTGGTGACCGAGGCGACGCCGTGGCCGGCGATGGACCGGCCCCGCCGCTCGGCCGTCTCCTCGTTCGGGGTGTCCGGCACCAACGCGCACACCATCCTGGAGCAGGCCCCGGCGCCGCAGCCCGCGCCGGCCGCCGCCGCGCCGGCCGTCGAGCGGCCGGTCGTCCCGGTGCTGGTGTCGGCCCGGGACGCCGCCGGCCTCGCCGGGCAGGCGCAGCGCTGGGCCACCCGGCTGGCCGCCGACGAGACCCTGCGCCCCATCGACGTCGCCTTCTCGTCGGTCACCTCCCGGTCCACCCTGGACCACCGGGCCGTGGTGCCGGCCACCGGCCGCGACGACCTGCTCGCCGGGCTCCGGGCGCTCGCGTCCGGCGAGCCGTCGGGCGGGGTGGTCGCGGGCCAGGCCGGCGGCCGGGGCTCGCTGGCGGTGCTGTTCTCCGGTCAGGGCGCGCAGCGTGCCGGCATGGGCCGGGAGCTGTCCGAGGCGTTCCCCGTCTTCGCGACCGCGCTGGATGAGGTGTGTGCGCGGCTGGATCCGTTGCTGCCGCGTCCGTTGCGGGAGGTGTTGTTCGCCGAGGCGGGTACGGCCGAGGCGGCGTTGTTGGATCAGACGGTGTTCACGCAGGCCGGGTTGTTCGCGGTCGAGGTGGCGTTGTTCCGGCTGGTGGAGTCGTTCGGTGTGGTGCCGGACTTCGTGGGCGGTCACTCGATCGGTGAGATCACGGCCGCGTACGTGGCCGGGGTGTTGTCCCTGGCGGACGCCGCCGCGCTGGTCGCCGCGCGGGGCCGGTTGATGCAGGCGCTTCCCGCTGGCGGCGGGATGCTTGCCGTCGCCGCTTCAGAAGAGGCGGTGGTCGAGTCGATCGCCGGGCTCACGGATCGGGTCGGGATCGCGGCGGTGAACGGGCCGACGTCGGTCGTGCTGTCCGGGGCCGTCGACACCCTCGACGACATTGAGCGGGCCTGGCGGGACCGGGGTGCCCGGACCCGTCGGCTCACCGTCAGCCACGCGTTCCACAGCCCGCTGATGGAGCCGATGCTGGCGGAGTTCCGTGCGGTCCTGGACGGGTTGACGTTCGCCGCGCCGTTGCTGCCGGTCGTGTCGAACGTGACCGGCGGGTTGGCCGGCCCGGACGAGATCCGCAGCGCTGACTACTGGGTGCGGCATGTCCGTGAGGCGGTGCGGTACGCCGACGGGGTCACGGCGTTGCAGGTCGCCGGTGTGGACACGTTCCTGGAGGTGGGGCCGCAGAGTGTGCTGACGGCGATGGCGGCGGACATCCTGCCCGACGACGAGACTGTGCTGGCCGTCGCCGCCCAGCGCAAGGACCGGCCGGAGACGCACGCGCTGCTGCACGCCCTGGCCGAGTTGCACGTCCACGGTGTGCCGGTGACCTGGCAGCCGTGGTTCACCGACACCGGCGCACGCCGGGCCGACCTGCCCACGTACGCCTTCCAGCACCAGCGGTACTGGCCCGAGGCGGGCGCCGGGTGGACCGGGGACGTCACCGCCGTCGGCCTGCGGCCCGCGCGGCACCCCCTGCTCGGCGCCGCCGTCGGCGTCGCGCACGCCGAGGGCTTCCTGTTCACCGGGCGACTGGCCCGGCGTACCCACCCGTGGATCTCCGACCACGTCGTCTTCGACACGGTGCTGCTGCCCGGCACCGGCTTCGTGGAACTCGCCCTCCAGGCCGGCGCGCACGTCGGCGCGGACCACGTCCGCGAACTCACCCTGGAGTCGCCGCTGATCCTGCCCGAGACCGGCGGCGTGGACATCCAGCTCTGGATCGGCCCGGCCGACGAGACCGGCTGCCGGTCCGTGTCGCTGCACTCCGCGGTGGACGGCGACCCGGCCGACGGTGCGGGGGAGCGGGCCTGGACCCGCAACGCCAGCGGCGTGCTGGCCAGCGGCCCCGCCGGACCGGGCGCGCCCTCCGGCTGGTCCGACCTGACCGCCTGGCCGCCCCCGGGCGCGACCGAGGTCGCCACCGACGACCTGTACCTGAACCTCGCCGCCCAGGGCTACGACTACGGCCCGTCCTTCATCGCACTGCGCTCCGCCTGGCGGCGCGGTGAGGACCTCTTCGCCGAGCTGGCCCTGCCGGAGACCCCCGCCGCCGAGGCCGACGGGTACGGCCTGCACCCGGCCCTGCTCGACGCGGCGCTGCACACCCTCGGGCTGACCACCGCCGCCGGCGCGCCGTCCGGGGCGGGCATGCCCCCGGGGTACGGCCGGCTGCCGTTCTCCTGGAACGACGTCGCCCTGCACGCCGCAGGCGCGGCGGCGGCCCGGGTCCGGGTCTCGCACACCGGCACCGACAGCATCTCGCTGCTGCTCGCCGACGTCACCGGCGCGCCGATCATCTCCGTCGGCTCCCTCGTCCTGCGGCCGGTCTCGGCCGACCAGCTCCGCACCGCCGGGGGCGGCGGGACCGAGTCGCTGTTCCGGGTCGAGTGGGCCCCGCTCGCCCTGGCCGCCGGCCCGTCGACCGTCGGCTGGGCCGTGGTCGGCGACGAGGCGGCCCTCACCGACGCGGTCGCCGCCACCGGGACGGCTGTGGCGGCGTACCCCGACATGACCGCCCTGGCCGGCGCGATGGACGAGGGGGCGGACGCGCCTGGCGTGCTGGTCGTGCCCTTCCTCGACCCGCCCGCATCGGCGGACGTGCCGCGTGCCGTCGCCGAGGTGACCCACCGGGCGCTCGTCGTGCTCCAGCAGTTCCTCGCCGACGACCGGTACGCGGCCTCCCGGCTGGTCGTGCTGACCCGGGGCGCGGTCGCCACCGACCGGGACGCCGACCTGACCGACCTGGCCGGCGCGGCGGTGATCGGCCTGCTCCGCTCCGCCCAGTCGGAGAACCCCGACCGGTTCGTGCTGGTCGACGTCGACGACGTGGCCGGCTCCGCCGCCGCGCTCGTCCCGGCCGTCGCCACCGACGAGCCGCAGGTGGTGATCCGCGCGGGCGTCGCCGCCGGCGCCCGGCTCACCCGGGTCCCCGCCGTGGCTGAGCCGCCGGCCGCCCCGTTCGACGGGGAGGGGACCGTCCTGATCACCGGTGCCACCGGCACCCTCGGCCAGCTCATGAGCCGGCACCTGGTGACCACGTACGGCGTCCGGCACCTCATCCTCACCAGCCGGCGCGGCCGGGCGGCCGGGGGCGTCGCCGAGCTCTGCGCCGACCTGGAGGCGCTCGGCGCGACCGTCACCGTCGCCGCCTGCGACGTCGCCGACCGGGCCGCCGTGGCGGAGCTGCTGGCCGCCATCCCGGCGGAGCACCCGCTCGCCGCCGTCATCCACGCCGCCGGCGTCCGCGACGACGGCGTCATCTCGTCGCTCACCCCCGAGCGGATGGACGGCGTGCTGCGGCCCAAGGTCGACGCCGCCTGGAACCTGCACGAGCTGACCGCCGACCTCGACCTGAAGGCGTTCGTCTCGTACTCGTCGCTCGCCGCCACCGCCGGCGGTCCCGGCCAGGGCAACTACGCGGCCGCCAACGCGTTCCTCGACGGGCTGGCCCAGCACCGCAAGGCGCGCGGCCTCGCCGCGCTCACCCTCGCCTGGGGCCTCTGGGCCGACCGCAGCGGCATGACCACCGAGCTGGACGACGTCCACCTCAACCGGATCTCCCGCTCCGGCGTCGCCGCCATGGAGGCCGAGGAGGGGCTCGCCCTCTTCGACGCGGCCTGCCGCACCACCGACGCCGCGCTCGTCCCGGCCCGGCTCGACCTCGCCGCCATGAAGGTGCAGTTCGCCGGCGGCAGCATCCCGCCGCTGTACCGGGCGCTGATCCGCATGCCCGCCCGCTCCGCCGCCGCGGCCACCACCGGCGCGTCCCTGGTCCAGCAGCTCGCCGCGCTCGGCGACACCGACCGGGTCGCCGCGCTGGTCGAGATCGTCCGCGGCCAGGCCGCCGCCGTGCTCGGCTACCCCGACCCGGGCGCCATCGAGCCGCGCAAGGCGTTCAGCGAGTTCGGCTTCGACTCGCTCACCGCCGTGGAGATGCGCAACCGGCTCAACAACGCGTTCGGGATGCGGCTGCCGGCCACCCTCGTCTTCGACTATCCGACCCCGCACGACCTGGCGGCCTTCCTGGGTACGGAGATCGCCGGCACCCCGGTCCCCGTACGGCCCACGACCGCCACCGTGTCGGTCGACGACGACGAGCCCCTCGCCATCATCGGCATGGCGTGCCGGCTGCCCGGCGGGGTCTGGTCCCCCGACGACCTGTGGCGGCTCGTGGCCGACGGCGTCGACGCGATCACCGACCTGCCCACCGACCGGGGCTGGGACCTCGACTCCCTCTACAGCCCGGACCCGGACGCCAGCGGCACCTTCTACACCCGGGGCGGCGGCTTCCTCAGCGGCGTCGACCGGTTCGACCCCGGGTTCTTCGGCATCTCGCCCCGCGAGGCCCTGGCCATGGACCCGCAGCAGCGACTGCTGCTGGAGACCACCTGGGAAACCTTCGAGTCCGCCGGCATCGACCCGACCGCCGTCCGGGGCAGCAGCACCGGCGTGTTCGTCGGCACCAGCGGCCAGGACTACGGCTCGCTGCTCGCGTACTCGCCGGAGGCCGCCGAGGGCTACATGCTGACCGGGATGACCAGCAGCGTCATCTCCGGGCGGGTGTCGTACACGTTCGGCCTCGAAGGCCCGGCCGTCTCACTGGACACCGCCTGCTCGTCGTCCCTGGTCGCGCTGCACTGGGCCGGCCAGGCGCTGCGGCGCGGCGAGTGCGACATGGCCCTCGCCGGTGGCGTCATGGTGATGGCCACCCCGACCGCCTTCGTCGAGTTCTCCCGCCAGCGCGGCCTCGCCGCCGACGGCCGGTGCAAGTCGTTCGCCGCCTCCGCCGACGGCACCGGCTGGTCCGAGGGCGTCGGCATGCTGCTCGTGCAGCGGCTGAGCGACGCCCGCCGGCAGGGCCGCAAGGTCTACGCGGTGGTACGCGGCTCGGCGATCAACCAGGACGGCGCGTCGAACGGGCTCACCGCCCCGAACGGTCCGTCGCAGCAGCGGGTGATCCGGCAGGCCCTCGCCTCGGCGCGGCTGTCCACGGCCGACGTCGACGTGGTCGAGGCGCACGGCACCGGCACCACCCTCGGTGACCCGATCGAGGCGCAGGCGCTCCTGGCCACGTACGGGCGGGACCGGCCGGCCGATCGGCCGCTGCTGCTCGGCTCGATCAAATCGAACATCGGCCACGCCCAGGCGGCGGCCGGTGTGGCCGGTGTGATCAAGATGGTGCAGGCCATGCAGCACGGGGTCGTGCCGGCGACGCTGCACGTGGACGAGCCGTCTCCGCACATCGACTGGACGGCCGGCGCGGTGGAGTTGGCGACGGAGTCCCGGCCGTGGCCGGCGGTGGACCGTCCGCGCCGGGCGGCGGTGTCGTCGTTCGGCATCTCGGGCACCAACGCGCACGTCATCATCGAGCAGGCCGACGAGCCGGTCGCAGCCGCGCCCGTGGACCCGCGTCCGGGCCTGGTGGACTCCGATGTCGTCGTGTGGCCGGTGTCGGCGCGGTCGAAGGCGGCTCTGGCGGGTCAGGCGGCGCGGCTGGCGGGGTACGTCCGCGAGCGCGGTGACGTGGACCCGGC